>CAZKEX010000009.1:0-5708 GCA_964551895.1 uncultured Caldilineaceae bacterium
AAAGTTGAGAAGAGAAATCTTGTTTTTCTTTGCGTTCTTTGCGGCTTTGCGGTGAGATTTTAGTTTTTTCAGCAGAGTCATTAGTTGATTGGCGATTGAGCAATTAGGCGATTATCTCCCTGTCTCCCTGTCTCCCTGTCTCCCCCTCACCCTGTCACCCCCTCACCGTCCCTGCCACACGGCGGGGCGTTTTTCGACGAAGGCGGCCATGCCTTCTTTTTGGTCTTCGGTGGCGAAGAGGTAGTAGAAGTATTTCTGTTCCAGGGAGATCCCCTCGCTGAGGCTGAGCTCGAAGGCTTTGTTGACGGCTTCCTTGCCCAGACGCACGGCCACGGGGGCCCGGCTGGCGATGCCGGCGGCCAGGGCGATAGCGCTGTCCAGAAAGTCGGCCACGGGCACGACCTTGTTGACCAGGCCATATTGCAGGGCTTCTGCGGCGGTCAAACGGCGGTCGTTGAGGACCATCTCCATGGCGATGGCCTTGCCCACGGCCTTGGTCAGCCGCTGGGTCCCCCCTGCCCCGGGGATGACGCCGATGTTGATCTCCGTCTGGCCAAAGAGGGCGCTCTCCGAGGCCACGATCATATCACAGCTCATGGCCAACTCGTTGCCGCCGCCAAAGCAGAAACCGCTGACCGCCGCGATCAGGGGTTTTGAGATGGACCGCAGCTTGTGCCAGCGCCCGATCATGGGGCTGTTGAGCATACTGACCGGCGTGGCGTCGCTCATCTCCTTGATGTCCGCCCCGGCGCTAAAGGCCCGCTCGCTGCCCGCAATCACAATCGCGCCCACACCGTCGTCGGCGTCGAAGGCCTGGACCGCGTGCAGCAGTTCCGTCATCAACTGGCCGCGCAGGGCGTTCAACGCCTTGGGCCGGTTGAGCGTCACCAACCCAACACGATTTGGCAAGGTCTGCACCGTAATATCTTGGTAGTCCATCGTTCGGCTCCTTTGCGAGTTGCGGATTGCGGGTTGCGGGTTGCGGATTGCGAGTTGCGGGTTGCGGGTTGCGGGTTGCGTGGCAAGTATACATGGTGTCGCACGTAAAATACTCGATACTCGATACTCGATATTCGATAACCAAACTCGCCCCTCCCAATTCGCCCCTGGCCAGATTATCCCACGTCCGGGGCGGACGTGCAATGATACGGATGTGGCGTTTGGCAAAAACTACGTAGTCCCCCCTAGGCATAACTACGTAGTTACCCCCTATATCAAAAGCGAAGATGGTGCTAAGATAGGCAGGCACGCAAAACAAGTAAATCGTAAGGCAATAGACCCAGACAGCCGACCTCTTTATTCATCGCCGTTCACGTCACATTCAACCCATTAGGAGGTTTTTCATGAAACGTGTTTTTCGCACCCTACGTGTCAGTTTGGCCCCCCTGTTGACGATTGTCATCGCCCTTTCCTTTCTCCCGGCCGCGCCCCTGGCGGCCCAGGCGCCCTCCGTACGCTATCTGGTGATTGCCAAGGCAGACAAGCTGCCCAATGGCCTGGCCGATCAAGTCACCGCGGCCGGAGGAACCATCAGCGCTGTTCTGCCGGAAGTCGGCATAATCGCCGTTGAATCGACCAACCCCAATTTTGCCGCCACGGTCAGCGCCATCAAGGAAGTCCAAACCGTGGTACCGGATATCCTGGTCCCCTGGGTATCCGCCGAAGAGGTGGCGGCCCTGGGCCAGGATTTCTCCTTCACCGGCCAGGACTTCTCCTTCACCGGCCAGGATTTCACCTTCACCGGCCAGAATTTCGCCTTCACGGGCAGCGACGCCACCTTCAGCGGGCTCGCATCCGATCCTCAACTGCCCCAGGATGACCTCCTCTTCCCCTTCCAGTGGAATATGTTGGCCATCCACGCGCCCGAAGCCTGGGCCACCGGGGCCCGGGGTCGGGGCGTTCGGGTGGCGGTGCTGGACGCCGGTTTCGAGCTGTTCCATCCCGATTTCTACCGAATTGACCCGGCCACAGGCCCAGTCAACAACATTGACGGCGCTTCCGGGGCCAGCTTTGTGCCTGGCGAGTCGTTTCATTTTAACAACGCTCTGCCCGTGTCAAGCCATGCCACCCATATCGCTGGCATCATCGCCGCCGCGGACAATGGCCTGGGTGTGATCGGGATTGCCCCGGAGTCAACCATCGTCCCCATCAAGGTGCTGCGGGACGCGGATCTGCAGGGTGACTTCGCCTGGATCATTCAGGGCATCTACTATGCGGCCAACCTCCAGGGGGATCAGGCTGTGGATGTGATCAACATGAGCCTTGGGGCGGCGGTCCACAAGAACGGCTATTGTGACGAGTCGGGCGCTTGCGTGGACAAGAAGGAAGTCAAGGAGCTGCTCGACGCCCTCAAGCGGGCCATCAAATACGCGGACAAACAGGGCATCACCGTGGTGGCGGCGGCCGGTAACACCACCCCCAACGACCCCACCATCGACATGGACCACGTTGGCGACCTGCTCTTCATCCCGGCGGACACCAAGGGCGTCCTCACCGTCTCTGCCACGGGACCCAACGGCTGGGGATTGAATCCCGCCGCGGATCTGGATATGCCGGCCTTCTACTCCCGCTACGGCAAGTCTTATGTAGACTTCTCTGCGCCGGGGGGCAACATTGACCTGTCGGCCCTGTCAAATCCCAACAGTCCGCTCTGGGGACCTTGTCTGATCGGCGGCTATCCAGTGGTCCCATGCGGCACCGCGGACCTGGTCCCCAGCACCTTGGGGGCTAACCAAGGCGGATGGGGCTGGCTATACGGCACCAGCATGGCTGCCCCCCACGTCGCCGGCGTCATCGCCCTGATGATCGGTCAGAACGGCGGCGACATGAAACCCAACAAGGTCCAATCCAACCTAAAGAAGACCTCCGACGACCTGGACAAAAGTGGCCTAGACGACCTCTACGGCAAACCCGACTTCTACGGCGACGGCCGGGTCAACGCCTACAACGCAGTGAAGTAAAATAAGACAAGGAGAAGAGGAGACAAGGAGACAAGGAGACGGGGAGACAAGGAGAAGAGACGTACACTCCCCGTCTCCTTGTCTCCCCGTCTCCTTGTCTCCCCTTCTCCTTGTCTCCCCTTCTCCCTGTCTCCCCTTCTCCCTGTCTCCCTGTCACCCTGTCACCCCCTCACCCCGTCACCCCCTCACTTTTGACACACCTTGCCGATTTCTCTACAATGCATAGATGTCAATTTTGCGCCCAGGACCGGGTTGACGCCTGATCTGTGTGGGCGCGTCGGAAAATTTTGCCACATCCAGCGGGAAACGGGACCTATGATAAATCTCACCACCAACGAAATTCGCCAATATTGGATCGACTATTTTGGCAAGCGGGGCCACGCTGCGGTCGAGAGCAGCAACCTGGTCCCGGCCAACGACCCCACCCTGATGTTCGCCAATTCGGGCATGGTGCAGTTCAAGGATCTCTTCCTGGGGCTGGAGAAGCGGGACTATCGCCGGGCCGCCACATCCCAGAAGTGTCTGCGGGTCAGCGGCAAGCACAACGATCTGGAGGAGGTCGGCCCCAGCCCCCGGCACCACACCTTCTTCGAGATGTTGGGCAACTTCTCCTTTGGCGACTATTTCAAAAAAGAGGCCATCGAATACGCCTGGAATCTGCTGGTCAACGAGTGGGGGCTGCCCGTGGAGCGGCTCTGGTTCACGGTCTACGAGGACGATGACGAGGCCATGCAGTTGTGGATCGACACCGGCGCGGCCCCGGAGCGGGTGCTGCGCTTTGGCAAGAAGGACAATTGGTGGTCCATGGGCGATGTGGGCCCCTGCGGCCCCTGCTCGGAGATCCACTACTATTGGGGGGATCTGGACAAGCAGGTCGCCGACGGCGTCAACAAGGACGACGAATATCTGGAGATCTGGAATCTGGTCTTCATGCAGTACGAGCAGAAGGCCAGCGGCGAGATGATCGATCTGCCCCGGCCCAGCGTGGACACGGGCGCGGGCCTGGAACGCCTGGCCAGCATCATGCAGGGCAAGGACAACAACTACGACGCCGACGGCTTCTCCGACATTCTGGACGCCATCCAAGAGGCGGCCGGCCACAGCGACGCCGAACGCCAGACCCACCTGATCTCCTATCGGCGCATCGCCGACCACACCCGCTCCATCACCTTTTTGATCGGGGACGGGGTGCTGCCGGGCAACGAGGGGCGCAGCTATGTCACCCGCATGTTGTTGCGCCGGGCGGCCCGCTTTGGCAAACGCATCGGCTTTGACCGCCCCTTCCTGGCCGAGGTCTCCCGGGCCGTGATCGCCAAGATGGGCGGCCACTACACGGATCTGCCCGCCAAGGAGTCCTTCATCCTCGACACCATCACCGCCGAGGAAGAGCGCTTCCACCGCACCCTCAACACTGGGCTGGCGATCTTGGACGGGCTGATGGCCGACGCCACGGCCAAGGGCGAACAGGTGATCGGCGCCGAGGAGGCCTTCCGTCTGTGGGACACCTACGGCTTCCCCGTGGACCTGACCCGAGACATCGCCGAGGAGAACGGCTTCAGCGTGGATGTGGCCGGGTTCCAGGCTGTGCTGGCCGAGCAACGACAGCGGGACCGGGCCCAGGCCCAAAACGAGGCCGGGGCGGATCTCTCGGTCTACGGCCAGGCGCTGGCGGATCTGCGTGCCCAGGGCAAATTGGACGAGGAGGGCGTGGCCCATCGCATCTACGAAAATCTGGACGGCCTGAGTACGGAGATCCTGGCCCTGATCGTGGATGGCCAGTCCGTGAAGAGCGCCCAGCCCGGTGACAACGTGGAGATCATCCTGCCGGAGACCCCCTTTTATGTGGCCAGCGGTGGTCAGGTCAGCGACACGGGGGAGATCTACTACTTCCCCGAAGATCTGGTCGAGCCGGTGTGGGTGGCGGAGATCACGGACACCCGGCGGCCCATCCCCAAGCTGATCAGCCATGTGGGCACGGTCCTCAGCGGCACCATCCGGGTCGGCGACCCGGCCTATGCCCAGATCGACGGCGAGCGGCGCTGGGACATCATGCGCAACCACACGGCCACCCATATTTTGCAGGCCGAACTGCGCAAACGCCTGGGCGAAGGGGTGCATCAGCAGGGCTCTGTGGTGGACCCCAACCGCCTGCGCTTTGATTTCACCCACTCCAAGCCCCTGAGCCGGGAAGATCTGGCGGCCATCGAAGCCGCGGCCAACGCGGACATTCTGGCCGGCTATGTGGTGGGCCAGCGCTGGACCACCCACAAACAGGCCGTGGCCGAGGGGGCAATGGCCCTCTTCAGCGAGAAATACGGCGACGAAGTGCGGGTGATCAGCATCGGCAACGACTTCACCACAGGCGAAGAGGGCGAAGCGCCCATAAGCATGGAACTCTGCGGCGGCACACACGTTGAGAATACAGCCGAGATCGGCAGCTTCCGCATTGTCAGCGAGAGCGGGTCGGCCTCTGGGGTGCGGCGGATCGAGGCCGTCACCGGCCGGGCCGCAGAGAAACTCGTGGTGGAACGGCTGGGCCTGCTGGAACGGACCGCTGATCTGGTCAGTGCCCGCCCGGAATTTCTGGAAAAAGCAGTGGCTTCTTTGGTCGAAGAAAACCGAGAGATGCAACGGGAACTGACCCAGATGCGCCGCAAGCTGGCCATGCAAGAGTCGGCCATCCTGCTGGATCGCACGGTGAAGGTGAACGATGTCCCCCTCCTGGCCGTGCAGGTGGATGTGGCCGAC
>CAZKEX010000009.1:5808-33151 GCA_964551895.1 uncultured Caldilineaceae bacterium
GCCAAACTGCCCGAAGCCCTGGCCAGCGTGGCCGGGTGGATTGAACGGAACTTAAAACCTTGACCCAAATCATCCGCATCCCATCAGACGCCACGGTTGAGGCCGTGCGTCGGTTGATGGCCCAATCGACCGAGCCACAGGTTGCCCTGGAGCTGCCCGCCAAGTGGGTGGGGCTGGCCAATGTGGCCCAAATGCGCCTGCTGCAACGCCAGGCCCGCATCCAGCAACTGGACGTGGCCCTGATCACCCGCAGCGGCGAGACCCACCGGGCCGCGGCCCAGGTGGGCATCCCCGCGTTCTATTCCCAGGCGGATCTGGACCGACGGCCCAATTGGCACGTTGGCCTGGCCAAGCACGGCGCGCCCCAGATCGATCCCCAGAATCCCGCCCTGGGTCTGCCGGATCCCCCGGCGTGGCGGCTGCCGTCCAAAGGCGAAGGGGTGGTGACACAGGCCGCCCGGCCCAGCCTGACCCGGGCCCGTCGCCGCCGCATCCGGGCCGAACAGAGCTATCGCAAGGCCACCCCGACCTGGCTGCCCCTGGCCGGCTATGCCCTCACCGGCCTGCTCTTTGCGGTCATGCTGGGCCTCTTTGCCCTCACGGTGATCCCGGCGGCTACGGTCACCCTCACCCCTGGCCAACAAGAACTCACCGTGGATGTGGCCCTGTCGGCCAATCCCTATCTGGATTTCCCGGATGCCACCCTTGGCCAGACCGGGGCCAGGGTAGTGGAGAGCCGCATCGAAGCCACGGGCAGCATCCCCACCAGCGGCAGCGAGCAGGTGGCCGTGGGCAAGGCCCAGGGCATCGTCACCTTTAGCAACAAAGGCCGCCAGCCCGTGAAGATCCCCGCCGGCACCACCGTGCGCACAGGCACAGGTACGCCGGTCAGCTTTGTCACACTGCAAGAGGCGGACCTGCCGGGTCAAGTCGGTGGTCGGGTCGATGTGCTTGTGGAGGCGGCGGAGTTGGGGGCGGCGGGCAATGTGCAGGCCGGCGCCATCAACACGGTTGGCGGTTCGTTGGATGCCCAGGTGGCGGTGAACAATGCCAGCCCCACCTATAGCGGCGCATCTCAACTGACCAAGGTGGTCAAGCAGATCGACAAGGACACCCTGCTGGATCAGCTCTACACCCAGGTGCAGCAGGACGCCTATGCCGCCCTGGCCGCCACCCTGGAGCCGGGGGAGTGGCTCTCGCCGGATTCGGTCACCACCCAGATCGTGGCCGACATCTACGACGCCTTCAACGACGAGCCGGCCGAGGTTCTCAACCTGGACCTGCGGGTGTCGGTGCAGGGTGTGGCCATCAGCGACGCGGACGCCACCGAGGCCGCCCGGGCCCGATTGCAGCAAAGCGTGCCCAAGGGCGGCAAATTGGTGGCCGATTCGGTCGCCTTCTCCCGCCTGGGCGACGCCGAGACCGCCGGCAGCGTGGTCAACTTCGTCATGCGGGCCACAGGAAGCTACGTGATCCCCATCGACCCGGACGAGGTGCGCTCGGCCATTGCGGGCAAATCCCCAGAGGAAGCCGCCGCCATCTTGCAACAACAATGGTCCCTGGCCGCGGCCCCGGAGATCTTCCGAGATCCCCAGTGGCGCAACGCCATGCCGGCCATCCCCGGCCGCATCCAGGTGCGGGTGGCGTACAGCGAGGGGGGAGGGGGAGGGAATGAGTAAGGAGTAATGAGTAATTTCGTGGGTTGACACATAATTGTGTGAATACACGAAATTGTGTGAACCCACCAAATTACTCCTTACTCCTTACTCATTCCCCATGCCCATGATCAAACTCCTCGCCCTGGACGTAGGCCTGGCCCGTATCGGGGTAGCCACGGGAGATCCCCTTGGCCTCACCGTGCGCCCGGTGGGGGTGATCCAGCGGCGCAGTCGGCGGGAGGACTTTGGCGAACTGGCCGAATTGGTGCGGCGGGAGGGGGCCGAAGCCATTCTGTGCGGCCTGCCCCTGAACATGGACGGCAGCGAGGGCAGCCAAGCCCAGACCACCCGCAAATGGGCCATGCGTCTGGCCCACGCCCTGCGGGTACTGCTCGACAAGCCCATCCCCATCATCTTTTGGGATGAACGGCTGAGTACCCACGAGGCCCAGGAGTTCCTGGCCCAGGGCATGCGGGCCGAAGAAGACGCCGCGGCCGCCGCCGTCATCCTGCGCACCTACATAGACGCCCAGAAGCAGGGCAGCGACTTGGACTATGGGCGGATCGAGTTGAAGAAGAGAAGCGAGAGGGAGTGAATGAGTAATGAGTAATGAGTAATTTCGTGTATGGACACACAATTGCGTGAATATACAATTGCGTGAACACACAATTACTCTTTACTCATTCACTCCCCGTCCCTACACATACGAAACTGGAAACCATGCATCAATCAGACCGCCGCCGGACCGTTTTGGATCGGCATAGCGCCCGAAAAAAAGAGAGGGTGTCCAACAACCCCAACCCTATGCCCTGGTCCCAGCGGCTGCGTGACCCGGCGTGGTTGTTGGGCAATGGCCTGCGCATTGGATTCTTGGTCATGATTCTGGCCGTGCTGCTGGGCGTCTGGTCCGTGGGTGAGGCTCACCTGACCGAGCAGTTCCGGGCCGCCACGGTGCAGACCGCCGGCCTGGTGGATCCCAACGCCGGGGACGGGGCCCTGACCCCGGACAACATCGAAAAGCGGGTGCTGGCCCTCAACCTCACCATGCGCGAGGCGGAGCTTGAACTGGCCCCGGGCACCAATCTCCGACCCCGGCCCTTTGTGATCTACCCCGGCGAGGCAGCCCGTTTTGTGGCCGCCCGGCTGGCCAAGGAAGGCTTTGTGGTGGACGCAGATCTGATGAACCTCTATCTGCGGGTCAACAAGCTGGAGCGCAACATCGAGGCGGGCAACTTTATGCTGGCCGAGACCATGACCATCCCGGAGATCGCCGACGCCCTGCAAGAGGCCAGCTTCGAGGAGGTTCTGGTCACCCTGCCCGAGGGGATGCGGGCCGAAGAGGTGGCCGAAAAGCTGGCCGAAAACTATGTGATCGAGATCGACGCCTTCCTCAGCGCGGTGCGCCAGCCCCAGACCCTCTCCATCTTTGCCGACTACGACTTTCTGCAAGCCCTGCCGGCCGGGGCCACCCTGGAAGGGCTGCTCTTCCCCGACACCTATCGTTTCCCGGTCAACGCCGGCAGCCCAGAGCAGGTGCTTTCCATCTTTTTGAACAACTTCGAGACCAAGGTGGGGGAGGCCGGGCTGTCGGGCAGCGGCGCACTGAAGGGGTACGATCTGCTCAAACTGGCCAGCATTGTGGAGCGGGAAGCTGTCCAGGGCGACGAGCGCCCCATCATCGCCAGCGTCTACCTCAACCGGCTCAACGGCACGTGTGATGCCGAGGTGGGCGGGGCCTATTTGCAGGCCGACCCCACGGTGCAATATGCCCGGGGCGTCGTGGGCAACTGGTGGTGGAAGCCCCAGTCCATCGAGGAATACGCCTCGGTGATCAGCCCGTTCAACACCTACCTCAACCCAGGTCTGCCGCCCACGGCCATCGCCAACCCCGGCCTCAGCGCCATCCAAGCCACGGCCAACCCGGCCCAGACCGCCTACTGCTTCTTCGTGGCCACAGGCGACGATGGCCGCCACGTCTTCGCCCAGACCTTCGCCGAGCAAGAACAGAATCTGGCCATCTATGGCTACAATCCTTGATTATTTGAGAATTGTGAATTGGGAATTGGGAACTGCTAATGGTCGGCGACGAGACCATTTTCAATTTTCAATTTTCAGTTCTCAATTCTCAATACTGTGTTTTTTGTCGGTTTTGATTGCCTCGCTTTTCCTGGCCGGGTGCAATGGGGAAACCTATACAAATACCCGTCCCGTGGTGAAGATCGGGCTGATTGCGCCCTTCGAGGGACTATACCGGGAAAGCGGCTACGAGGCCCTGGCCGCCATGCGCGCCGCCATTGCGGAGAGCCCCCTGCCCAATCAACTTCGGATAGACATCCTGCCCCTGGCTCTGGACAATTCAGCAGACCCGGAACGATCCGAGCGGGCTGCGGCCAAGATGCTGGCCGACCCGGCGGTGGCCGGCGTGGTGGGGCCGCTCTTTCCCGGCAGCGGTCCAGCGGCTGGGGAAGGGTTGGCCGGGGCAGATCCGGTGTGGATGCCGGTTTTTGCGGTTGATCCTGACGATGGCTACACGAAATCCCCCCTCGATAACCGAACCGAGTGGGCCATGGGACTGGTTCAGCGGGTGGCGGAGGCGTGCGGCGGGGCAGGCTGTGTGCGCCTGGCGCTGGCCGGCGACCCCACGGGCTGGCCAGGGTTGACCGAGGATGACTGGGCCGAGATCGCCGGGCTGCCTGTGTTCTTTGACTATCCACAAATTCACGAAATCCAGGCGCATGACGGAATCCTGTGGCTGGGTCTGCCCCACGCCGGGGCCGACTACGTGACCGATCTGCGCCGCACCCAGCCGGATGTGCCGGTCTGGCTGGCCTCCCCTTTTGGCGTGGATGTTTTCGCCCGCCGGGCCGATCTCAGCGGTCCCACCTTTTTTGCCGCTTGGCTCACAGATGAATACGCAAGTTGGGCCGTCGACCACGCCCCCAACAGTCCCGCCGCTTTCCAGATCTACCAGGCCACCCAAGCCGCCATCACCGCCGCCCTCGCTCCCGATTCCGAGTCATCGCCCCCTGGCCCTGCCTGGACCGTGACCCTCTTCCGCCTCACCCAAGATGGCCGTGTGCGGCTGGAGAAAAAATAGGCCACGGATTTGACGGATGAGACGGATTTTTACTGATTAAAAATCCGTTTTGATCCGTCTCATCCGTCAAATCCGTGGTCTATTTCGAATTTCACTACACGAATTTTGCAGCCAAAGGAGTCATCCAAATGCGCGCTTTGATCATTTCCTGGGAGTTCCCGCCCTATGTGGTGGGTGGCATGGGCAAGCATGTGGCCGAGCTGGTCCCGGCCATGGGCCAGATCCCCGTGGGCGATGAGCCGTGGCAGATCGATGTCCTCACCACCCGCTATGGGGGCGGGGCCGAGATGGAAACCCTGGACAGCCCGGCGGGCCACGAGATCACCGTCCACCGTGTGGATCTGCCGCCGATCTTTCCCATAGACATCTTCAACAGCGTGGTGGGCAACAATTCGGCGCTGATCGCCAAGGGGCGGGACTTGGGCCGGGCCCATGCCTACGATCTGATCCATGTCCACGATTGGCTGACCACTGAGGCCGGGGTGATTCTGAAAAATGAATGGAAGACCCCCCTGCTGGTGACAATGCACGCCACGGAACGGGGCCGTATGCAGGGGTATTTGCCCAGCGAGATGAGCGAATTAATTGACCGCCAAGAGTGGCGGGCCTGCTTCGAGTCCTGGCGCATCATCGTGTGCAGCGGTCACATGGCCTGGGAATTGCAGCAGTTTTTTGGCATCCCCCTGGACAAGAGCATCGTGATCCCCAACGGTGTGGACCCGGCCCCCATGCAAGCGTGCGCAGATGGCGAGATCAAAGCGGCACGGACGCGATATGCACCCAACGGCGAGCGACTGCTCTTCTTTGTGGGCCGTATCACGCCGGAAAAGGGATTGTATGTGCTGTTGGATGCCATGCCCCAGATTCTGGCCGCCTACCCCAACACTCGGCTCTTGGTTGCCGGCAAGGCCAGCGAGCAGTTGCGGCCCAATGTGGAGCGTCTTGGCATCACCGATCAGGTGGAGCTATTGGGCTTCATCAGCGACGAGGAGCGCAACTGCCTCTACCAAACCGTGGACGCGGCCATCTTCCCCAGCCTCTACGAACCCTTCGGCATCGTGGCCTTGGAGGCCATGGCCGCCGGTTGCAGTGTGATCGCCAGCGAGGTGGGCGGGCTGAGCGAGGTGGTCCAACATCTGCAAAACGGACTCACCGTGCTGCCAGGCCAGGCGGAGAGCATTGCCTGGGCGGTCAACGAACTTTTCCAAAACCCACGCTCGGCCCAACACTGGCGCAAGGAGGCCATGCGCCAGGTCAAGATGCTCTACAATTGGCACGACATCGCCGAAGAGACGTTGGAGTTGTATCAAAGCATCATCGAGGAGCGGCAGGGTGTGGATTGGTAGGAACGAGAATGAGCAATGAGTAAGGAGTAATGCGTAATGAACGTGGTTGAGTCTTTCCTTGGATTTTCAGATTATCCAAGGAAAGACTTGACCACGTTCATTACGCATTACTCCTTACTCATTGCTATATTACTCCTTACTCATTTCTATCCAACAATCCGGTCATAGATCACCGGCAGTGGCTGGCACGGGCCATCTTCCAGGCGGATGGCGGCGCGGATGCGCTGGGCGGCGACCTGGGCGGCGGCGTCCGTGGCAGCGTGGACGGTGAAGAGGGGCGCGGCCACCTCCACGCGGTCGCCCACCTTGGCGTGGCAGATCACCCCCACGGCCGGGTCGATGGTGTCGGTCTTGGCGTGGCGACCGCCGCCCAGATCGACGGCGGCCAGGCCGACCTCCTGGGCGTCGAAGGCGTGGACCCAGCCCACTCGGCCAGCGTGGACAGTGTGCTGCACCGGGGCGACGGGAAAGCGGGCCGGGTCGTCAACGTAGGCGCCGTCCCCGCCTTGGGCAACGACGAATTCCCGGAATTTGGCCAGGGCGGTCCCGGAGGCCACGGTCTCCGCCGCCATTTTCTTGGCCTCTTCTAAACGCTGGGCCTTCTTCCCCAGCACCAACATTTCCCCGGCCACATTTTCCACCAAGGCCCAAAAGTCCGCCGGGCCGTCCCCTTTCAATGTGGCGATGGCCTCTTTGACCTCCAGGGCATTGCCCACAGCCTGGCCAAGGGGTTGCTCCATCTGGGTGATCAGGGCGGTCATGCGCCGACCGGCATGGGAGCCGATCTCCACCATGCGCTGGGCCAGGGCGGTGGCCTCGGCCAGGGTCTGCATGAAGGCCCCCCGGCCACATTTCACGTCCAGCAGGATGGCGTCGGAACCGGAGGCCAACTTTTTGCTCATGATACTGGCGGCGATCAGGGGCAGGCTGGGGACGGTGCCGGTGACGTCCCGCAGGGCGTAGAGTTGTTTGTCCGCGGGGGCCAGCTCCTTGGTCTGTCCGGCGATCACCAGCCCCACCTCTCGCAGTTGACGGCGGAAGTGGTCGGCGTCCACGTCCGGCGACCAGCCGGGGATGCTCTCCAGCTTGTCGATGGTGCCGCCGGAGAAGCCCAGGCCCCGCCCGCTGAGCTTGCCCACGGGCAACCCGCAGGCCGCCACGATTGGACCCACCACCAAGGAGACCTTGTCCCCGACGCCCCCACTGCTGTGCTTGTCCACGATCACTGTCTCCGCGGGCAGATCCTGGTGTTGGTCCAACATCTCTCCGCTCTCGGCCATGGCCAGGGTCAGCTCTGCGGTCTCCGCCGGGGTCATGCCCTGAAAGAAGACGGCCATTGCCCAGGCCGCGGCCTGATAGTCGGGGATGCGGTCCTGGGTAAAGCCGTTGATGAAGAAGCGCAGCTCCTCCCGGTTCAGCTCGCCGCCGTCCCGCTTTTTGACGATGATATCGACTGCATTCATGGGGTTCACTCCGGTGTGATGGGGTTGGAATTTGGGATCGGGGATCGGGGATCTGGGATCGGGGATCGGGTCGCTTCAAGGCGCCCAATCTCTGATCTCCACTTTCCCCCGTTCCCCAAAGTATATCAGACTCTGCTGAAGAAAGGTCAAATTCACCGCAAAGCCGCCAAGAACGCAAAGAAAAGCAAGATTTTTTCCTCTGCGTTCTCTGCGAAATCTCTGTGCCCTCGGCGGTTAAATGGCTTTTTTCAGCAGAGTCATATCACGACCAAAGCAGAAGTGGATAAGGGGCGATTTTTTGGTCCTTGGGGACGGCTCCGCTATAATCACATGTTGCCCCAAAGTGCATGGGGCCATCGCACCTAAAAACAAGGAGATTCGACTTGCTAAATTTTGACGCCCTTCGTTCCGGCGAACTGACCTTTGAAGAACTCGTGACAGATCTAACCCCTGGCGATCTGCGCCGTCTGACCCATGAGATGATCGACACTGTCCTGGGGCTGATAGGCAGCTGTACAGATGCAGATGTGGTTTTCGAGCCAGAAGATCCCGCGGCCAATGACACGTACGCCGCCACCACGGGCGAGACCGCCATACCCTGGACCTTGGGACACCTGATCGTCCACACCACGGCCTCGTCAGAGGAATCTGTCTTTGTGGCCGCGGAGATGGCCCGAGGGGTGGAACCCCACGGACGCTCCCGGTCCGAGGTGCCGTGGGAGACCATGACCACCATCGCCCAATGCGTGGCCCGCCTGGAAGAGAGCCGGCGCATGCGTCTGGCCAGCCTGGATCTGTGGCCCGACGCGCCCCACCTGGACCTGAGCTATCAACCGTGGCCCGGCTCCCCTACCGTCAACGCCGTGGGCCGCTTCGTCCTCGGCCTGGGCCACGACCACGACCACTTGGCCCAGATCGCCGATGTGGTCGCACAAGCCCAATCCAACAAGGCAAGCCCATGACCAATCAACCAACCAACAAATCAACAAATCCCCCCATCCCCATCACCATCATCGGCGGCGGCCTGGCCGGAACCGAGGCAGCCTGGCAGTTGGCCGAGCGGGGCCACGCCGTGCGCCTGTTCGAGATGCGTCCCACCCGGCCCACGGAGGCCCACACGAGCGACCGGCTGGCGGAGCTGGTCTGCTCCAACAGCATGGGCAGTACCTTGCCCGACCGGGCGCTGGGGATGCTCAAGAACGAGATGGTGACCTTGGGCAGCATGATCATCCCCACGGCCTTCAAACATGCCGTGCCGGCCGGCCAGGCCCTGGCGGTCAGCCGGGATGATTTCGCCGAAGAGGTGACGGCCCTGATCTCGGCCCACCCCAACATCGACCTGCGCCGAGTAGAGGTGACGGAGATCCCCGACGGCCCCACCATCATCGCCACAGGACCGTTGACCAGCAGTGCCCTGACGGCCAAAATCCAGGCGCTGACCGGGCAACATCATCTCTATTTCTACGATGCTATGGCCCCCATCATCGAGGCCGAGAGCATCGACATGGCCATCGCCTTTCGCCAGAGCCGCTATGACCGGGAGAGCGAGTTGGGCGGCGACGAGGGGGATTATATCAACTGCCCCTTCAACAAAGAGGAGTACGAGCGCTTTGTCGAGGCCGTGGTGGCGGCCCCAAAGATCGAGCTGAAGGCGGCGGACGCGGAGTTGGAGCGTTATTTTGAGGGCTGCATGCCCATCGAAGTGCTGGCGGGCAGGGGGGTGGATGCCCTCTCCTATGGTCCCATGCGCCCGGTGGGGCTGCGGGATCCCCGCACGGACCGGCGTCCCTGGGCGGTGGTGCAGTTGCGCCAGGACAATGTGGCGGGCACCCTCTACAACATGGTGGGTTTTCAGACCAACATCAAGTGGGGCGCGCAAGCGGCGGTGCTGCGGCTGATTCCGGGGCTGGAGCATGCCGAGTTTGTGCGCATGGGCCAGATGCACCGCAACACTTTTATCAACAGCCCCACCCTCATGCGGCCTACTTTGCAGATGCGCAACGAGGTGAGTGGGCGGGAGGATCTCTTTTTCGCCGGGCAGATCACAGGCACCGAGGGGTATGTGGGCAGTACAATGGGCGGCCTGGTGGCGGGGATCAACATGCACCGGCTGCTCACCGGCCAACCCCTGCTCGTGCCCCCCCGCACCACCATGATCGGGGCCCTGCTCCACTACATCACCCACGCCGACCCGGACAATTTCCAGCCCATGAAGGCCAACATGGGCATCCTGCCGGAGTTGGAGAAGCGGGTGAGGAAGAAACAAGAGCGGTACAAAGTCTATGCCCAGCGGGCCGAGGCGGATATGGCGGCGTATTTGGCGGAGATTGGGTAAAGCGGAAAAAAATAGAACACGGATTGGACGGATGCGACGGATCAAAAACGGATTAAAAATCCGTAAAAATCCGTTTTATCCGTTCAATCCGTGTTCTATTTTGTCCTCGTCTATTTTTCTGAAGCTAACTCCGCATTCGTCTCGGTCAACGTCAACTGATAGCTCTCCTGGTCCCCGAAGAATTCTCGGTTGTATTTCTTGCCATCGAAGTCGCCGCTGAAGAGCCAGCGTTTGTCATAGTGCATGGTGACGATCATGCCCGTGCGCACGTCGTGGCAGGTGGCGCCCTTGTAGACGCTGGTCCAGCCGTCGCCCTCGTCGTTCTCCTGGGTGAAGGGACCGGCGCAGATCACGGCCACTTTCTGCCCGTCAGCCAGAGTGACCGTATCGTTGGCCGCACCGGGCAAGGCCCCGATCCAATAGCGGAAGAGGGGTGAATCCGGGGCCAGGGTATAGCGCTCCTGGCCGCTGAAGTTGTCCACCTGATGCAGCCAATAGCTGTCGTCGCCGCAGCCCTCGGCCCACTCCACCCGGCGGTCGATCTCCAGATAGGTGGTGCGCACAAACTGCCGTCCGGCCGCGCTCATGGTCCCCGAACAGGCGGGCACCGCACAGCGCTCGGAGTCACACGTATAGTCCACCTGCCATGTGGCGCTCAAATCGGCGGGAAAGAGCGCTTTGGCCACGGGCAGATCCGCCAGATCCCCGGTCACGTTCACAATCGATTCGGCGATCCAAGCCCGGCGGCCATCCTCAAGACAACACACCTGCAACCAATTCCCCGTCTCGTTCTGGGCAATCACCGCAAACGTGTCCCCCTTGACCCCGACCGCCACAATAGGATTGTTCGTCCCCGGCCCGCCGCGGATGTTGCCCCGGTTGGTCTCGATGGCGGCCGTGACGGAACCAGTCAGCACGTCGGTCTCGGTCAACGTGCCGGTCTCGGTCAGCGTGCCGGCGCTTGCCACAGCCACAGCCTCAACCTGGGGCTCAACCTCGGTCACCTTCACAATCCCAGCCCCAATCCAGGCCTGACGGCTCCCCTCCACACAACAGATCTGAAGCCAATTTCCCGCCCTATCCTGGCCGATGACGGTAAACGAGTCCCCCTTGGCCCCCACGGCCACCACCGAGTTGGTGATCCCCGGCCCGCTGCGGATGTAGCCCCCATTGGTCACGATGGTGGCCGTGCGGGAGAGCGCAGCGGTGGCCTTAATGCCAACCGCTGCCGTCAAGACACCCGTCTGTGTCAAGACTTCAGTTTTTGTTAAAACAGAAGTAACCGTCGGGCTAATCCCAGTCGTTGCCGTCACTGTCACATTTGTGGTTACGGTCACGGGGGCGCTGACAGCCGGGGTTGGGTTGGTTGTGCCTTGGTTGGTTGGGGAAGGCAGGCCAAGGGCTGGCTGGGTCGAACTGGCGAAAACAGGGTTCGCCCAACCGACCAGGAGGAAAAACAGGATCAAAAACAGGGTTGTGGGCACAAAGCCAAGGAGCCGAGGGTGGGCGGACGCAGAAAAATGCTGGGGTGTCATAGGTGGTTCTATCCAATCGAAGGGATGAAGTTGTCGAATCATTTCCGAATTTGACGGGGCAGTGGCCCCGGCTCGATCTTAGCACAGGTGGCCGGGGTTGACAACGCCGGACCCATCACCGCCGCAACAAAATGTTGGCCAACAGCCCCATGGCGTCCAGGGTTTCGTAGGCATAGAGGCGCACCAAATAGTTGGGATCGTTCAAATGTTGATAGAGCGCGCCGGCCGCCCCCATGGATTGCAGCTTGCGCAGAGCCGCGGCCGCCCGCACCCGCACGCCCTCATGCTCGCTCTCCAAAGCCGCCACCAACACGGGGACCGCGTCTTCGCCGCACAGGGCCAGCCCATCCGCCGCGGCCTGGCGCACCAGCCCCGACCCGTCGGCCAGCCGTTCGGCCAAGGCAGGCAGGACCGCGGCCACCGCCTCCCCGGCCCGGGCGTGGAGATGGCCCAGCCCCAGGGCGGCCACGGCCCGCTCCCCCTCCTCCGCCCCGGAGAGGGCCGCCACCAAGATCGGCGCCGCGTTCGCGCCGCCCACCGCGGCCAGCCCCCGCAGCCCCCACCAGCGCAGATCCGGGTCGGCATCCCCGGCCAGGGCGAGCAGATCCGCCTCGTCCTCCGGCCCCAAGGCAGAGATCACCGCCTCGGCCGCGGCATCATCGTCCAGCCCAACAGCCTGGCGCAGTTGAAAAATGGGAAAAAGTTGATGGGTCATGGGCATTGCCTCATTGGGTGGAATTAGTGGATCAACGCCCCCAATCATACGGACGGTCGCGACCCGCGTCAAATCACGCACCACAGACAAGAAAATTCTCGTTCCCACGCTCCGCGTGGGAACGGCATTGGGCGCTCCTGCGCCGAGGGGCGCAGGAGCGCCGAACCCACACGCCCACGCGGAGCGTGGGAGCGAGCCATTGCCTTTTGCACTTTGCCTTTTGCCTTTTGCCTTTTCTTTGACCCCACCCCGCCTTCGTGCTAGAATGTCGGGTCTGCCCCGTCACAAAAGCCACGGGAAATCGAGGAACCATGGACCTACCTTTGACAAGCCAAAAAACAAGCCAAGCCGCTTCTCCCACACCCGCCCCCCCGGTGGTGACCGTGGTGATCCCCACCTTCAACGAGGCGGACAACCTGGCCAAGATCACCGCCGCCCTCTTCGCCCTCAACCTGCCGGATCTGCGCATCCTGGTGGTGGACGACAACTCCCCGGACGGCACGGGCGCGGTGGCAGATGGGCTGGTGGCCGACTACGCCGCGGACGATCCCCGGCGTATGCAGGTGATCCACCGCACGGGCAAGGGCGGCCTGGGCACGGCCTATGTGCGGGGCATGACCCAGGCCCTGGCCGACGGCGCGGATTATGTGATCCAAATGGACGCCGACTTCAGCCACTCCCCCCGCTACATCCCCCAGATGATCGGGGTGATGCGGGCCACGGGGGTGGATGTGGTGATCGGCTCCCGCTATGTGCCCGGCGGCAGTCTGGACGAGGGCTGGAGCTGGTGGCGGCGCTTTGTGAGCTGGTGGGCCAACCTCTACAGCCGGGTGATCCTGGATCTGCGGGTGCGGGACATGACCGCTGGCTTCAAGCTGTGGCGGCGCTCGGCATTGGAGAACATCGGCCTGGAGCGGGTGGGCAGCAACGGCTACGCCTTCCAGGTGGAGATGGCGTACCTATGCGAAATGCTCGGCTATCGCCTGATCGAGATCCCCATCCACTTCGAAGACCGGCGCATCGGCCAGAGCAAAATGGACATTCCCGTCAAGCTGGAATCCGCCTGGCGCACATGGCAGATCCGCTGGCGCTATCGGAACATGAAACGGCCGCCCATGCGCCGACGGGCGCCGGAGATTTCAAACGGCCTTTAACCGCAGAGAAAAGCAAGCCTCTGCGCCCTCTGCGAAACCTCTGCGCCCTCTGCGGTTGATTTTTTTGAAGACTGGAAGCCGACCTGTGAATAGACTTCGACGATTTCGGGGCGATATTGTGGCCCTGGCTGTATTGGTGATATTGCCCCTGCTCTGGTTTGGGCCGGTTCTCTTTCCCGGCTGGGGGGGCAATACCTTGCTGCCCTTCGATAACCTCTACAGCTTCGAGCCGTTCAAATCCATGCTGCCCGGCTTGGTCCCCCACAACAACCTGCTTTCGGATCTGGTGCTGGAAAACTTCGAGTGGAAGCTGCACATCCAGCGCGCCTTCGCCGCCGGGCAGATTCCATTGTGGAACCCGGACATCTTCACGGGTATCCCCTTCTTTGCGGCCGGCCAGGCCAGCGTGGCCTATCCTCTGAGCATTTTGTTCTACATTTTCCCGCTTGAGGCCGCGTTCGGTTGGTTCACGGCCTTGCAGTTGGCGATTGCCGGGATCAACATGTACCTCTTTGGCCGGGTGTTGCGTCTGCGCCCGGTGGCCGCCCTCTTTGCCGGGGTGGTCTTCATGTTCAGCGGCTTCATGATGGTGAGCGTGGTCTTCACGATGGTCATCGCTGCGGCGTCCTGGCTGCCCCTGCTCCTGGCGGTGATCGAGCTGATCATCCGCAAGCAGGAAGAAAAGGGCGTGGAGAGCTTCCGCCCCATCCCCTACGTGATCGTGGGCATCGGGACCATTGGCCTGATGACATTGGCCGGCCACCCAGAGTTCTTCTATTACACCCTGCTGGTGGCGGGGATGTATTCGGCGGTGCGGTTGGTTCTGGCGTGGGGGGGGATTAAAGAAAAGGCAGAAGGCAAAAGGCAAAGGGCAAAAGGCAAAAGGGGTGGACTGGGCGACTCGCCATTCGCCATTCGCATATTCAAGTTGGCGGGATGGCTGTTGGTGATGGCCGCCCTTGGCATTGCATTGGGCGCGGTGCAGTTGATCCCCTTGTACGAGTTGGTGACCCTCAACTTCCGGGCCGGGTCGGCGTCGTATCAGGATGTGATCGGGTGGGCGTGGCCCTCCCGCCACGTGCTGACCTTTGGGTTGCCGGACATCTTTGGCAACCCCAGCCATCATGGATGGTTCGACATTTGGTCCCGCACGTGGGTGCCCGCCACGGTCAACGCCCTGGGCGAGCCGACGGACACCATCTTTTGGGGCGTCAAAAACTATGTCGAAGGGGGCAACTATCTGGGGTTGTTGACCTGGGTCTTGGCGATCCTGGCCGTCGTGCGCCTCTTCGCCGCCCCCTTCCCCAAGAGCGAACACAGCCGGGCCACGTGGATCTTCGGCGGCCTAGCCGTCCTTTCCCTTGCCTTTGCCTTCGGGACGCCCCTTTACTCATTGCTCTTTTACGGCCTCCCGGGCTGGAACCAACTCCACAGCCCCTTCCGCTGGGTCTTCCCCTTCACCGTGAGCATGGCCGTGCTGGGCGGGTTGGGCTTGAACGGGCTGCTGGAACTGATGGTCACCCAGGCCGGAGACTGGCGCATTGGCCGGGGGGTGGGCCGGGTGCGCTTCCGCACGGTGGTGCGAGCGCTGGCCGGGGGGATGGTCGTGGCCGGTCTCGGCGCGCTGGCCGCGGTGGCCGTGAGCCTTTTTGTGCCCGCTCCCTTTGTGAGTTTGGGCGACAAGGCGCTGGCGAACAGCGATCTGGCCCGCATGGCCTTTGCCGATGGGCGTATGTTCTGGTCATATCAGGCCATGAATTTGGTCAAATTCGGCGGCTTTGGCCTTGGGGCAGGGCTGCTCCTTCTGTGGATGGCCGTGCCCGGTGGCATGCCCCATCTGCACACCAACCTGCCCCCCAAACTGGCCCGCCGCTTCGCCCTCACCGGCGCGTTGGCCATCGCCCTGGTCGTCCTGGACCTCTTCGCCGCCCACGGCCACTTCAACCCCTCCACCGACCCGGCCCTCTCCCCCCTCAAAAACATCCCCCCGGTCGTCGCCTTCATCAACCAACGGGAAGGCATCGAATCGCCCCTCGCAATTCGCCCCTCGCCCCTCGCCCCCTTCCGCTTCACCACCTTCAACCTGCCCGGCGAAAAGACCGTCAACGCCAACATCGGCATGGCCTATGGCTGGCAGGACATCCGGGGCTATGACTCCATCATCCCCAAGCAATATGTGGACCTGATGGACCGCATCGCCCCCCAGGCCGGGGAGCTGCTCTACAACCGCATCGCCCCGATCTACAGCGATGTGGCGGGGTTTGCCACCTTGGAGAACCCCCTGCTGGATCTGCTCAACGTCAAATATGTCTTGACCACCCAGCACATCACCGCGGAGGGCTGGCAGCAGATCTATCGGGACCCGGGAATCGCCGTTTACGAGAACGGCCAGGCGCTGCCCAGGGCTCTAATCATCCCGGAGGCCAAGGTGATCCCGGCGGATCAACAGCCCCTGCTCTCCGCCGACCTGAGCCGCACCCTCTTCATCGAAGAGGCCCCGGCGGACGCCAACGCCCTTGTGCCGTCCAGCCCCCAGATCGCCCAGGCCACCATCAGCCGCTACACGGCCAACGATGTCTTTGTGGATGTGAACCTCAGCGACCGGGCCTGGCTGCTGCTCTCGGACGCCTATTTCCCCGGCTGGAAGGCCTATGTGCGGCCCTTTGGCGGCACGGAGAACGACGAGACCGCGCTGGCCATCCAGCGGGCGGACGGCGGGCTGCGGGCGGTCTATCTGCCCGAGGCCGGCCAGTGGACCGTGCGCTTCGTCTATTCGCCCATGAGCTTCAAGGTGGGACTTTATGTCAGCTTCCTGGCCTTTATGGCCGGGCTGCTCCTGCTGCTGTGGTGGGGATGGGGCAAGTTTTACCGGCCATCGGGCACGGAGGATGAAGCCCAGACCGTGGCCAAGAATTCCATCGTGCCCATGATCCTGAACCTGGCCAACAAGGCGATTGACTTTGCCTTTGCCATGCTCTACGTGCGGCTGCTGGGGCCGGAGGGGACGGGAAAGTACGCCTTTGTGGTGGCCATGTACGGCTTCTTCGAGATCGTCAGCCGCTATGGGCTGGGCACCCTGTTGACCCGAGACGTGGCCGCGGACAAGAACGAATCCAGCCGCTATCTGACCAACGTGCTGGCCCTGCGCACCCTGCTCTGGCTGGTGGCCATGCCGGTGATGGGGCTGGTGGTCTACGGCTACCGCATCTTCGGCAACATCACCACGGAGGAGATCACCGCCCTGGCCATCTTTGGCGTGGCCATGCTCTTTGCCAACTATGCCGACGGCCTGAGCAGCACCTTCAACGCCTTTGAAAAGATGGAGTACCCGGCGGGGCTGGCCACGGCATCTGGGCTGCTGAAGGTGACCCTGGGCGCGGCGGTCTTGCTGGCTGGGTGGGGCTTCGTGGGGCTGGCCGGGGTCAGCCTGACCGTAAACCTGCTGCAAGTTTTCTGGCTCTACGGCCTGGTGCGCCGCACCCTCTTCCAGCCCGAATGGAAGTGGGACTGGCCTTTGCAAAAATGGATGGTCGCCACCAGCGGCCCGCTGATGATCAACCATCTGCTGGCGACGATTTTCTGGCGCATCGATCTGTGGATTCTGCGCCCCTTGGCTGGGGCCGCCAGTATCGGTCTCTACAGCGTGGCGCTTAAATACTTGGACGGGCTGAACATCATCCCCAGCGTCTTCACCTTTGCCATCTTCCCGCTGATGAGCCGCTACGCCCGGCGGGAGGGCGAGGGGCTGCTGCGCTCGTACCTGATCGCCGTGCGCCTGCTCCTGATCGCCAGCCTGCCCATCGCCATGATGGTCACCTTCATCGCCGCGCCCCTGGTCTTCATCGTGGGCGGCGGTGAGTTCTTGAACGTGCCGGAGGTTTTTACCGTCTTTGGGCGAGAGATCCCCTACATGGGCGGCTCCCAACTGGCCCTGCAGGTGATCATCTGGAGCATCCCCATCGGCTTTGTCAACAGCGTCACCCAGTTTGTGCTGATCGCCGTGGACCAACAGCGCTATCTCACCCGTGCCTTTGTCTTCGGCGTCCTCTTCAACGTGGTGGGCAACATCCTGCTCATCCCCAGCTTTGGCTATATCGGCGCCGCGGTCGTCACCATTCTCAGCGAGTTCAGCCTGCTCATCCCCTTCTATTGGAGCGTGCGCAAGCATGTGGGCAGCGTGCCCTGGGCCGCCATTGTGTGGCGTCCGACGCTGGCCGTGGGGGTGATGGGGGTGTCCATTTTCGGGTTGATGGGGTTGGGGCTAAACGTATGGGGCGCGGTGATTGCGGGCTGGGGGGTCTACGGGGTCGCCCTGGTGGCCGTGGGGGCCTTCAAGGGTGAAGATATGGCCATTGTGGGCCGGGCGCTACCCTTGGGGCGGTTGCGGCGGGTGGCGGCGGTGGGGTAAGGCAGGGGCCTAGCGTTTCGAAATTCGCTCAAGAAACTGAGCCGGGGTGACGACGGACATCCGGCCCACCTGCTCCAGCACGAGCAGATCCTTGTCGCCGGTGACCAGATAGTCAACCCGCTCAACCAGCGCATAGGCCAAGAGGTAGTCGTCCTTCGGGTCGCGACCAAAGGGGCCAAGTCCTGTGGGCAAGGGCGGCGGGACAACACCATAGGTGTCGAGAAGATAGAATAACCGGTCCATGCGTTGCTGTGAAATATGCTGAAGCAGGTATCCTTTTTTCAGGCGAGCTTGCTCCACCTCGCGAATCAGTTCAGGCGGCACGATCAACTGGCAAGCATCAGACAAAACGAACTCTATGGCGCGCACAACCGAAGTGCTGGGATTATCCGTTAGCAGATAACTGATCAGGACATTGGCGTCAACGAGAACGCGAATCACTTCTGTTCGCTTTCCGCTATCAACCGATCAGCTTCCAATGTCTCTCGAATCACCCACTCTGCCATGCCCGCTTGGCGGTAGGCTTCCGCCACATCCGTAACCGGCATATCCGCTTGCACTTGACGCCGTAGTGCTTCAAACTGGGCAAAGGCCTCTTCGCCCCGCGCTCGTTCCCGCCAGGCCACCAACCGCTCATACTCCGCGTAAGAGATCAGCACCGCAGCCGGATCACCATTTTGGCGCACGATCACATCGTCCTGATTTTCCACCGCCCACTTGACCATCGCCTCGAAGCGGGACTTGGCTTCACTGGAACTGACTGTTTTTGGCATTGTTCGCTCCCCACGCAGACTACACTTGGATGAAATGTCATCCCACAGTTTGCCCATTTTATCAACCAAACTTAGCCAAGTCAAAGACATTCAAAACACGACGTAGGGGTTCGCACCCCCTGGTGCGAACGCCGCCACATTTGTTGTACGCCTTTCTTGCACCTCTGCCAACCGCCATATGTCACCTGCGAACCGCGGGAACGGTATCCGATCACCCCGCTTTGCGAACCCAAAAGGGCGTGGGGTATACTGGGCATCTTCGTGTCCGCCTTATGCCAAGGGGCAACCTTATGGCAACTCTTCTCAAACTCGAACAAGTGGCCCTCTTCTTGCTGGGCCTCTACCTCTTCTCCACCCTGGACTACGCCTGGTGGGCGGCTGATGATCGATTGACTGGCATTGGCAGTCCAGCGCGGACGGAGGGGACATCTGGGCCGATCGCTGGATCATCCGCTATACTCGCAGAAAATACTCGCAGAAAATAAGGTGGCGAGGGGCAGGAAGCTCTCCGCGCATCCTCGCCTCGTTCTACACAGGAAAAAAACATGCTGAAAAAACTGATTTTTCTCTGTTTAGTCGGTCTACTTGGCCTCACCGGCCTGATTGCGCTGCCCACACGGGCCCAGGAAACTGGACCCGCAACCGTTCTGCCCGATGGGGCGCTTGGCCCGGCCATTGTGGGCGGCCAGCCGGCAGACCCGGGCGAGTATCCCTGGCAGGCCCTGGTGCTGCCCGGCGGCTATCTGTGCGGCGGCAGCTTGATCCATCCCCAGTGGGTGTTGACCGCGGCCCATTGCATGTACGATGGCAATGGCAACCGCATCCCGACCAACCAGATCAAAGTGCGCTTGGGGGAATATAGACTGAACACAAACGATGGCACAGAGCAACCGCGCACGGTTTCCCAGGCCATCGTCCACCCCAGCTACAGCCCCAATGCCAACGACAACGATGTGGCCTTGCTCCAACTGAACGCACCAGCGGTCCTGAATAGCGCCGTGGCCGTCATCTCCCCGGCCACCAGTCCGGCCGTGGATACCCTGGTCGAAGCAGGGGACACCTCCACAGTGACCGGGTGGGGTCACACCAGTGAGGGGGGCAACGTCTCCACGGTGTTGATGGAAGTCAGCCTGCCCATTGTGTCGAACGCAAGCTGCAACCAGGTCTATGGCGGGATCACCGCCAACATGCTCTGTGCCGGAACGGCCCAGGGGGGCAAAGATTCCTGCCAGGGGGACAGCGGCGGCCCGTTGATCGTGCCGGTGGGGGATGGGAGCTGGCTGTTGGCCGGCGTCGTCAGCTTTGGCGTCGGCTGTGCCCGGCCCGGCATCCCTGGCGTCTATGCCCGGGTCTCCCGCTACCAGAGTTGGCTCGGCCAATATGTGCCGGCCATCGGTCCCCCCACGGCCACCCCAACAGCGCCCCCGCCGCCCACGGCCACCCCAACCCCAAGCCCCACCCCCACCAAGACGCCCACGCTCACAGTCACCCCCACCCCCCAACTGGGCAATGGCGACTTTGAACAGGGGCCGGGCATGGCGTGGAACGAAAGCTCAACCAACGGCTTTCCCCTGATCGTTCCCGACAACCAGTTGACCGGCATCACCCCCCACAGCGGCACGTACGCGGCCTGGCTGGGCGGGGGAACCAGCGAAACCAGCGTCCTCAGCCAGACAATCTCCATTCGGGCGGCCCATGTCTTCACCTCCCTGCGCTTCTTCTATTGGATCGGGTCCGAGGAGACCACCTGTGGCAGGGACACGACCACCGTACTATTCGGCGCGGACGAACTGATGGCCACGGATCTGTGTACGACCACGGAGACGGGAAAATGGCAGGAAAAGATCGTGGACATGACCCAATACAACGGCCAAACCCAGGATCTGGTCTTCACCACAGCCACAGATGAGGCCAACAAAAGCAACTTCTTCCTGGACGATGTCGCCATCATCCAAGTGCCCAACCTGTCGGAGAAGGTCTACTTGCCCATGATCCGGCGGTCCCAATAGACCAGCGATAGTTCTCCGCCCGTTTGCGCAAAGCCGCCGGACGCACTATAGTTCAGCATACCCCATCCCCGCATATCCTGATCCAGATCACCCAAGCTGAAACTCGAACACCCATGCGCAGACTCACAACCTCCACCCTCATCCTGCTGCTGGCCTATTGGGGCCAAGATCTGATCCGCAGCGGCCCCACCCAAGGCTTTATCCCCATTCGGGATGGCCTGCTGATCCTGGCCCTGGCCGGGCTGCTCTTCGCCCTCAACGCCCGGCCTCGGTCAAAAACAGAACCCGCCCACGAAGCCACCACGCCCCCAAGCCCCCCCTGGCCTCTCCCCGGCTGGATCTTGGCGGGGACCGGTGTGGGGGTGGCGGCACTTTCTGCGTTCTTCTTCGCCCAACAACTGCGCCAAGGTCCCGGCCCCCTCACCTTGCCGTCGATTTTGTGGATCCTGGGCGTGCTGCTTTTCGCCATCGGCGCCCTGTGGACCGGGCGACCTGTGCGCTATGCCCTGCCCGCTTTTCGGTGGACGCGGGACAGTGCCGGGCGGCCGGTTCGCATGGCGTTTGGGGGGAAAAGCGAAAGTGAGTCGGCGGGCGAGGCTTTTGGGGGCCTCAGTACGTGGTTGATCTTCGGGCTGATCCTGCTGGGGGGGACGATCTTGCGTCTGTGGCAGTTGGGCAGCGCGCCCCCCGGCTGCACCTCGGTGGAGTGCGCCGTGGGTCTGCGCGTTTTGGATTGGAGCCAGGGCCAGGCCGACCTCAGCGCCGGGGTCAACAGCGTGGGCATGGGGTTGACCGTGCTGGGATCTCTGCTCTTTGGCCTCTTCGAGCCGGGGACGGCCACCCTGCGCTGGCTGATTGCGGCCCTGGGCATCGTCACCTTGCCCCTGGTTTTTGACCTGGGGCGGTGGCTGATCCCCGGTCCCGGCGGGTGGGCCGGCGGGCTGATGGCCATGCTGCTCTTGGCGGTCAATCCCCTGCACATCTGGTTCAGCCGCAGCGCCACGCCCTTGGCCCTGGCAGGGCCTTTGGTTGTGCTGCACGTCTGGGCCAGCGTACGGGTCATCCAAAACGGGGACCGGCGCTGGGTTGCCCTGGCCGGTCTCAGTTGGGGCCTGCTCTTTGTGGAAGCCGCCCCCTTCCGCCTCTTTCTGTTGATCTGGGCCGCCCTGTGGCTCTTGATCGCCGCGGCTTCCCTGGCCTCCGCCAAAGCCAAACCCCTGGCCAACCTGCTGCTCTTCGCCCTGGCCGCCCTGGTCGCCGCCCTGCCCGGCATGGTGATCGGGCTGCTCTCCGACACCCTCCTCTTCCCCCTGCCGCCGCTCCAAGAGTTCAGCCGCCAACTGGCCTACCTGACCAGCGCGCTGTTGCAGCCCGGCGGCCTGTTGGACACCACGGGCATCCCAGATCGGGCGCTGCTCGACCCGGTCACGGCGACGCTGGCAGGGGCGGGGATGGGGCTGTTGCTGGGCGGGTTGGCCCGCCGTCGTGCCGGATCCACGGTGGCCGTGGGCTTTTTGTTGTTCAGCGCGGCAATTTTGCGCCTCTCCCCCATTGCCCCGCCCCCAGCGGCCTTTATGCTGCTCCTCGTGCCCCTGCTCTTTGGCGCGGCGGCCGCGGCCATGGGCGAGGTGTGGGGACAGTTTGCCGACGCCTGGGCCAAGGTTGTGCGGCCCAGCAAAGTTCTGGCGGCCCTGGCCAGCCTGGGACTGCTCTGGGGCATGGTGGGGGGTGTGGGCTTTGTCAACTGGCTGGGCAACACCCCCATGCCCTTCGCCGAGCAGAATGTGATCGAGGCCGCCCTGGGCCGCTATCTGGCCCAAACCCTGGCTGCGGACCCAACTGTGCGCGTCCTGGTCCCTGGCGAACAACTAGACCAACCCGCCACCCGCCTGGGTCTGGCCGGGGCCAGCGGCGACCCAGCCCGGCTGATCCCCCTGGACCCTGGCCGCCACCTGCCCTTTGCCGGCAGCGTCACCGGGGATCTGATCTATGTCATCTCCAACCGCAACCCGGCTCTGCTCGACCTGCTGCAACAGGTCTACCCCGCCGGGCTGGTCCAGGCCCACGACGACACCGGGCTGAGCCCAGATCAAGCCCCGTCCGGCGGCGCGGCCCTCTTCCTCACCTATCGGGTCCCGGTCAGCGCCCTGGAGACCGCCCAGGGCATTCGGGGCGAATACTTCGCCGGGCGGGACTTTGGCGTCAAGGCCCAGGTCCAGGCCATCCACGCCGACGGGCCTCTGCGTTTCGATTGGGCCCAGCAGCCTCCCTTGCCCCGGCCCTTCAGCGTGGTCTGGCAGGGGTCGCTCTTGGTGCGAGAACAGGGTCCCCACACCTTCCGGGTGGATGCGGAGAGCATTGCGCCGGGCATGACGGACGGGCCGGTCTTTAGTTTGGAGATTGATGGGGTACTGTTGATCGACACCTCCTTGGGTGTGCTGGAAAAAGAGGTGGATCTGGCCGGGGGGCTTTACAGATTGGTCATGGCCTATCGCAGCGGCTCGCCGGAACAACCGCCCACGGACCTGGTGGTGACGTGGACACAGCCCAACGGCGAGACGGCCACGGTGCCCCGTGACGTCCTCTACAGCGTCACCCTGCCGGACCGGGGCCTGCTGGGCAACTACTACGCCTCGTCAGATTGGCGCGGCCCCTTGACCGACCGCCGTAAGGATCAGGTCATCGGCCCGGACCGGGAGAACCCGGCCAATTACAGCGTGATCTGGCAGGGCAAGCTGGCCGCGCCGGTCTCCGGCAGCTATTTGCTGGCCACGGTGGCGGATGGGGATAGCCGCGTCATCGTGGACGGTCAACCTGTGGTGGACAACCAGGCCGGGACCGACACCCAGTTCCGCCAGGGCAGCGTCTCCCTGGCCGCCGGCTGGCACGATCTGGAGATCCGCTATGCGCCGGGGGCCGCCCAGCCAGCCAATCGCCAATTTGAATTCTCGTGGCAGCCGCCGAATAGCTCCTTTGACCGGGTAGACAGCCTCTATCTCGCCCCCCTCACCGCCCAAGCGCCCACGGATGGGTTGGCCTTGCCCCCGGCCCCGGTCGCCGTCCCCAGGGTTGACCCATTCCAAGCCGCCGCCCAACTTCAACCCGGCCCCGCGCCTCAGAATGGCGGCCAAGAGAAGACCTTGGCCGAGGATCTGCCCCTTTTAGATCTGACCCAGGTTTGGGCCGTGGGCGGCCAATGCGCGGCCGGGGACAATCCGGTCGCCCTGCCCAGGGGCGTGGTGGTGGATGTGCTGGGGCAGCGGCTCTTCGTGGCCGACGCCGGCAACAACCGCATCGCCATTCTTGATCTGGCCGACGGCGCGCAGATCGGCGAGATCACCTCACCCCAATTTGAGGAGCCTTTCGACCTGGCCCTCTCTGCGTCCGGGGAGGTGTGGGTGTTGGATGCCACAACCCAGGCCACCTTCCGCATCCCCCCGGCCTCGGGCCAGCCGGAGATTCAGCCCGTCCCCGAAACCAGCTTCTATCGACCCCGGGGCATGGATCTGAACCGGGCCGGCCTGCGCTACATCGCGGACACAGGCGGCTCCCGCATCGTGGTGATTGACCCCAACGGCGCCGTGCTGGGCCAACTGGGCGGGCCGGATTCCGCCCTGGGCGCGGGTCAGCCTGTGGATGTCCTCTTCACCGAGGAGGGCGTCCTCTGGGTGGTCACCGCGGAGGACGGGGGGCTGTGGCGGGCGGATCTGGACAAGCGGGTGGCGAGCCTCAGCCGGGCCAGCTCCATCGACGGTCCCCATTTGGCCGGGCTGCCCGACAGCACCTTCTTTCTTACTGAACCGGAAAAGGGACGTGTGGTATACTTCTCGGCGCAAGGCCAACCCCTGGGTCAACTGCGTCTGCCCGACCAGCCCGCCAAGCCCGTGGGCGTTGACGCCCGGCTGTATGATGGGCAGATCTACCTGGCTGTCAGCGATGTGGCCGGGTGCCGGGTCAGCTTGTATGTGGGAACGCAGTTGCCGTAATCTAACCCTAAACCCCAAACGCTTTTTGCTGGAGAATTCTCTTGGAACCAAAAACTCGAAACCTACTTTTGATCGGCTGTGGGGCCATGCTTTTCATGGCCCTGTGTACGACGACCACCTTGGGCGCAGGGCTGGCCGTGTGGATGTTGAGCGACTCGTCGGACAAGGTCTCTATGCCCGCGGATCCACCTGCCCGGCGCACGCCGCCCAGGGTGGATCGGGTTACGTCCACCCCCCGGCCCACCCGCTCCGCGCCCGGCCAGGCGAACCCGACCCCGACATCGGCTGGACAATCGGCGACCCCGGCGGCGACGCCCATCCCCGGCGACGTGGACAACACGGAGACGGCCCTGGCCCTGGCCGTGGTCCCCACCCGGGACATGCGGGATCTGGCCCTGCGCCTGCGCCCGGGCGTGGGGGACATCCCAGAGGTGGTCAACGAACACACCCCGGACTATCAGGTGGGGGACGAACTGGAATTCTGGGTGGCCAACTCGGACGAGAACAGCCACTTCCAGATCATGGCCAAGCTGGTCTATCGCACGGATGTGGTCTATGCCTGGGTGGAGGTGGGCCAGACCTACGATCTGCCGGCCATGCGGGAGATCTTGGACCGCTTTAGCGAGGAATCCTACCCTTTAGTACGGGAATTCTTTGGCAGCGAGTGGAAACCGGGCATCGACAACGACCCGCGCCTGCACATTCTTCACGCCACGGGCATGGGCAACAGCATCGCCGGCTATTACAGCAGCGCGGACGAATTCAGCCGCAAGGCCAACCAATACTCCAACGAAAAAGAGATGTTCTACATCAGCATGGATATTTTGGGCACACGGGCCGGCTTCCAGTTCTACGAAACCGTGCTGGCCCATGAATTCCAACATATGATCCACTGGGCCAACGACCGCAACGAGGATACCTGGGTCAACGAGGGCATGAGCGAATTGGCCCAGGAGATCGCTGGCTTCCCCCCGGACACCAGCTTCTCCGACGGCTTTTCGGACGTGCCGGACACCCAACTCAACACCTGGGGCACTGAAATTGGGGGCAATGGGGTCCACTACGGCAGCGCCTATCTCTTCATGGCCTACTTCTTGCAGCGCTTCGGTCCGGAACTGACCCAGGCCGTGGTGGCCCAGGCGGCCAACGGCCCGGCAGGCTTCACCGCGGCCCTGGCCGAGGCCGGATTGGACCTCACTTTTGACCATGTCTTTGTGGATTGGGCCGTGGCGAACTTCGTGGATCAGCCCGATGCCTTGGGCGGGGCTGGCGTGTACGGCTATGTGGACCTGGATCATCCTCAACCGATGACAGACAAGAGTTATCGTCGCTATCCTGTGGCCCCCCGGACCTCCACCGTCTACAATTATGCGACAGATTACCTTGAACTGAAGGGAAGCGGCAACGTCACTTTCCATTTTAGCGGCCAAACCGAGACCAAACTGGCCAATGTGCAGCCCTACAGCGGCGAGATGATGTGGTGGGCCAACCGCTCCGACGACTCGGACGCCCGGCTGACCCGGCAGTTTGACCTCACCGGCGTGGGCGCAAACAGCCCGGTGGAGATGGAGGCCCGCATGTGGTGGGACATCGAGAGCGACTATGATTACGGCTATGTGATGGTCAGCCTGGACGGGGAGACGTGGGAGATTTTGCCCGGCGAGCGCACCAGCACAGAGAACCCCAGCGGCAACAGCTTTGGCCCCGGCTTCACCGCCCTCAGCGCGGAGAGCGGCTTCAGCTCGCCGGACTGGGTGGACGAACGTTTTGACCTGAGCGCCTTTGCTGGGGAGCAGGTCTGGGTGCGTCTTGAATATGTCACCGACGACGCGGTCAACCGGCCCGGCTGGTTTGTGGACGACATCCGCATCCCGGCTCTGGACTACGCCACGGACTTTGAAAGCGGCGCGGACGGCTGGGAGAGCGAGGGCTGGCTGTTGACGGACAACCGGCTGGCCCAGGGCTGGGCGATCCAGGTTCTCTCCCTGCAGGGGGGAGATCTTGTGGCCCTCACCCGCTACACGCCGGACGCGGACGGCAACCTGACCCTCAACATCGGCGACCTGGGCGGCATCAACACGGCCATCATCGCCATCAACGCCCTGGCCCCGGTGACGACGGAGGCGGCCACCTATACATATGAGATTGTGGAGCGGTAAGCGACCTTCGTTATCTCATCCAGAAACCGTATCCTCTCAATAAACCGGGGAGAAACTGAGTTTTTTGGGATCGGGTTGCGGAATAGTTCGGTTGAGAAAAACTCAGTTTCTATCGTGCGCCGGAATATTGAGAAGATACCAGAAACCAACTAAAAACCGGGAAACCCTTTCAGGTTTCCCGGTTTTTAGTTCTGTGGCCCTCGCCCATGCTCCCGCAGATCGACGCAGTATCCAGATGGCCGTATCCTGGCGGACATGCAAACCGTCCTCTTTAGAAGCATGACTGAGATCGATTCCGTGATCGGGAACCACCCACTGACCCACGCGCTACCTCCATCCGATACGGCCACATCCTCGATGCGGGGGTCGGCTGCCCCATCTCCTTGCCCCCTAGGCAAGGGATGGAGGCTGGACCCGCATCTCTACAACAAGGAGGTACACCTTATGTTCAAACAGAGTTTTCTGGACAAATTGGATCAGATCCACGAGATGATACAAGGCAAGACAGCCCCGCCAACACCCTGCCACCCGCCGATCCCCGTACCCGTAGAACCCGAACCCGTAGAACCCGACCCCCCATTGCCCTCATTGCAGGATCCGCTCAACCTTTTCGCCTTTGACCTCTTCGCCCAACGGCTGAAACAGCCCCAAGTTGGCAATGTGCTGATCTCCCCGGCCAGCATCGCCCTGGCCCTGGGCATGGTG
>CAZKEX010000010.1:0-8921 GCA_964551895.1 uncultured Caldilineaceae bacterium
CACACGGGCGCTGATTTTTAGATTTGACAAACCAGAACATATCAATATCATATACGATATGAAACTCGTGTTGGACACCGACATCCTTGTTGCAGGTTTGCGCAGCCAAACCGGAGCGTCTCGCCAATTGTTGCTCTGGCTGTTCGATGCGCGCTACCGAGCTGTTGTCAGTATCGCCATGATGCTTGAATACGAAGCCGTATTGCGGCGACCAGAAAACCTGAAAGCCTTTCAACTGAACGCCGATGACATTGAGCGGTTCCTCGACAGCATGACCCACTTGATCATCCCGACAACTTCCTTCTTCATGTGGCGGCCACAATTGCGTGACCCAGGCGATGAGCATGTCCTTGAGGCGGCAGTAAATGGAGGCGTAGATGGGATTGTGACGTTCAATCGCCGTCACTTTCGTGAACCCGCTGCCCGATTTGGCATTGAGACATTCCGGCCTGGTGAGGCCCTTTGGAGGATAAAAACATGGCAACGTTAAGCAATTATGCGCTACGCTTGCAAACCTCGATACTTGACGAATTGCGGACAGTCGTTGACGAGGAGGGCACAAGCATCAATCAGTTCATCAATGTCGCTGTGGCGGAAAAACTGGCCGTACTCCGTACGGAACAGTATTTCCGCGAGCGCATGGCCCGGGGCGATCGGGAGGAGTTCCTTGCAATCTTGGAGCGGGCGGGGACGGGTGTGGAGATGGAGGGGGATGAGTTGGTGTAATTTCAGTCGCCACAATCTCCCAATCTCCCAATCCCTCAATCCCCCACGCTCACCGGCTCCGCGGTTGAACGCCTCGTATTGATAAACTCCAAACTCTGGTGTCGGAAATAGGTGTTGTACAGTTCGGCGTAGTGGCCGCCCTTGGCCATGAGGGCGTCGTGGCTGCCCTCTTCGATGATGCGGCCTTGGTCCAGGACGATGATGCGGTCGGCGGCTTTGACCGTGGAGAGGCGGTGGGCGATGACGATGGAGGTGCGCCCGTGCAAAAGCAGATCCAGGGCGGATTGGATCTGGGCCTCGGTGAAGGGGTCGATGCTGGCCGTGGCCTCGTCCAACACGAAGATGCCGGGATTTTGGGCCAACATGCGGGAGAGGACCACCAACTGGCGTTGGCCCATGCTCAGGCGGGCGCCCCGCTCGCCCACGTCGGTTTGCAGACCGTCGGGCAGGGTCTCCAGCCAGTCGCCCCGGCCGATCTGGCTGGCGATGGCCTCGACCTCGGCGTCGCTGAGGTCCGGCGTGGCATAGCGGATGTTGTCCGCCACAGTGCCCGAGAAGAGGAAGGGCACCTGGCTGACAATGCCCAGGTTGCGCCGATAGCTCTCCAGATCCAGGCTGCGGATGTCCTGGCCGTCGATGCGCACGTCGCCTTCCTGAAATTCGTAGAAGCGGGTGACCAGTTTGGCGATGCTGGACTTGCCTGCGCCCGTATGCCCCACCAGGGCGATACTCTCCCCAGCCCGAATGTGCAGGCTGAAGTCGTCCAGCACCATCTCCTTTTCGCCGCTGTAGCGGAAGCCAACCTGGTCAAATTCGATCTCGCCCCGCAGCCGGGTGATGGGCACGTTGTCGGTCTGGCGCACGTTGGGCGCGGCGTCGATCAGGGCAAAGATACGCTCTGTAGCGCTGAGGCCGGCCTGGAACTGGCTCCAGAAGGCAGCCAGGTTGATCATGGGGAACCAGAAACGGTCCACACTGGTCATGAAGAGATACCAAGAGCCAGCCCCGATCACCGCGGCGTTGACGCTGTGGCCGCCATAATAGAGCAGGATGGCCACGCCCAGGCCGCTGAAAAAGTTGAGGGTGGGAAAGAGCATGGAAAGCACCAGCCCCTTCTGCACGTTGATCTGGTAGCTTTGGGCGTTGACCTTCAGAAAGTCGTCGTAGACCGACTGTTCCCGGCGGAAGTTTTTGGTGACGCTGATGCCGGTGACGGCTTCCTGGATGCTGGTGTTGACCTCGGCGATCACCCGCTGGCTTTGGCGGGTGACCCGGCGGGCCACGTTGCGGAAGCTGGTGGCGATGGCAAAGGCCACCGGGGCCAGGATCAGGACCAGGAAGGCCAGGCGCACGTTGATGTTGAAAAGCACCACCAGCAGAATCACCACCAACAACAACTGGCTCACAAGCTCGGTGATCAGGGTGGAGACCCGGCCAAACTCGTCCGTGTCGCTGGTGATGCGGCTGACGATGCGCCCGGATTGATACTTGTCGTAGAAGCTGAGGTCGTGGTTCATGGCCGCGGCAAAGGCGTCCAAGCGCATGGCCAGGACCACATCCGCCACCAGCATGGCCGTGAGCCGCCGTTGCAGCCAGTTGACCGCCCACTGGCCCACGCCCAAGAGCAGCACTGCGGCCACCAGAAGCACCACCAACTGCTCCACCGCCGGATCCCCGCCGGCCCGCAGGGAGTCCAACATGCCCACACCCGTGGAGACCAGGATCGGGCTGACCGCGCCGATGATGGAGAGCAGGCTGACCGCACCGATCACCGTAAACAGCCGTTTCCGCCACGGGGCAAAATAGTGGCCGATACGATGGATCAGATCTGGGGTGTCATATTCCCGGTCATACTCTTCGGCTTCCAGCCCTGCGCGCAACATGCCCATGAGGATTCTCGATTTTGGATTTGTGGTTTTAGATTGGCTTGGGGGTCTCGTTTCCACGCTCTGCATGGGAACGAGACCCCCTTTATATCTCTTATGCGTCGGCTTTCGCCGGAGCTGCTGTTTCCAGCACCAGGCTGACTACGGTCCAGCCAGGCCCGGGGGCGAAGATCTGGTCTATTGTGGCGACGACCACGGTCTTCCCTTGATAGGCCAGGATAGGGATAAAACGACCCCGGTTCTTCTCTTCGAAATCTGCATAGGTGAACTGGGTGGTGAGGTTGGTGCGCTTGACAATCGCCCCATCTTCCACCAGATCTGTCACCCTGTCATGGGTGGCTTCTGGACTGAAGAGCAGCCGGCCCATGGTTGCCTGGCGTTGGCCCTGGGTATCCCCGGCATCGGCCTGTTTGATGACCAACTGATAGACCTCGGACGACCCAAATTCCTCCCGGAATTGCAGACAGGCCAGCGAGTTGGCCTCGTCATTGCTGGTCAGGGCAAATAGGCGCCCGATCCCAGACATGTCCAGTTCGGACTCTACAAACTCGGAAAGAATATTCCCCTCATAGGCTTCCAGCCCCTGCATACGGGCCTGACGAACATTGCGCCGGTTCAGGTCTACCAAGCGCACCACAAAGCCGGCTTTGGTCAACAGACTGGCCAACTGTATGGCAAAGCGATGCGAGCCGACCAGCAAAAAGCCCTGGGGTTCCGCCTCGGCCACACCCAGGAAAAGGGCGAAAGGCTTGGCCGTCAACCCCTGCAACACCACCGTGCCTACGATCACCATAAAGACCAAAGGCTCCAAGATCTCGGCCCCGGGGAAACCGATCTCTGTCAGCCGGAAGGCGAAGAGGGAGGAAACCGCGGCCGCCACAATGCCCCGGGGGGCAATCCACGAAAGAAAGATGCGCTCATTGCGGGTCAGGTCGCTGCCCAGCGCGCTGAGCTGCATCCCCACTGGGCGCAGGACGAAGAGAACAACGGCCAGCAACACCAGGCTGCGCCAATCCAAGAGCGCCAATTGGTCTAGCCCAATATTGGCGGCCAAGATGATAAAGAGCACGGAAATAAAGATGATGCTCAGTCTTTCCTTAAAATACCAGACCTCTCGCAGTTGGTGCAGATTGCTGTTGGCCAAGAAGATACCCATCACCGTCACGGCCAGCAGACCCGATTCGGTCTGCATGGCATCCGAGACGGCAAAGACCAGGGTCACCAAGGCCAACACCACTACATCCCGCAGATAATCCGGGACCCAATATCGCTTGATCGCCTGGGCCACGATAAAGCCGGCCAGCAATCCCATGCCCGTGCCAACGGCCGCGATGACCAAAAAGCCGATCAGCGCGCTGGTCCCCAACTCGCCAGGCGCGCCCTCGGAGACAATGAGATTGAAGATCAGCACGGCCAGCAAGGCCCCAAGGGGATCGATGAGAATACCTTCCCAGTGCAGGATGGAGGAGATCTTGGCCGTGGGGCGCACGTTGCGCAGAAGCGGGGCAATCACCGTGGGGCCAGTGACGACGATCAAGGCCCCGAAAAGAACAGAGATCTCCCAGCCCAGCCCCAAGATAAAGTGGGCCGCAACCGCACCGCCGGCCAGGGTGACCGCCGCACCCACAGTCATCAAGTTGCGCACGGTACTCACCACATGGCGCACATCCCGCCATTCCAAGGTCAGCGCGCCCTCAAAGAGGATCACCGCCACCAGCAAAGAGACCATAGGAAAGAAGAAATTCCCCAAGATGTCTTGGGGATGCAGCCAACCCAGCATGGGACCGACCACAAATCCAGCAACCAACAGGGGCAAGATAGCCGGAATTTTCAGCCGCCAGGCCGCCCATTGGCAGAAGATACCCAGGGCCAAGACCCCAGAGATAGCAAGCATTTCTATATGTTCCACAAAAAATGGCCTTTCAAGGGTTTACGAGAGGATGGAAAAGACGAATGTGTCCCAAAATGCCACAGGAGACCAAGCTATAGCCAACGTCCTATCAGTGTACAGGGTTCCGGGCGCAATGGTCAAACTGTCCCGGATCTTGCCGCACATAATCAGGGTATCGCCGAGGGCGCAGAGACCAAACAGGGTGCAATCGAAATAACGCTGACAGATCGACAGCCAGGTGGTATGATATACCCTGCTTGTCAGCAACCCCTGGCACAGATAAAATGTGCGAATGGCTATTTTTCCACAGATACCAATGTGTGTAAGGAAGCCCTCACCCATACTGACCATCCACCCAGCTTTCCAAGGAGCCCCATGAATACCGTGCGTCACCTGTCCATCCGCCCAGGCCTAATCCTGGCTATTCTGTTCGTGATCCTGCTCACCGGCTGTCAGGGCCGCCCCACCGCTGGCAATACAGGCACCGTCACCCCGCCTCAGGTGGTTGCCCCGACATCCACCCCGACAGTCGCCCCGACGGTCACCCCGACCACCCCTGCCGACCCCCCCGCCGCCACACCGACCCCGGACCAGCCACCCATCGCCACTCCCTTCCAGCCGGAGAGGGTGCGTCTCACCTTCACCCCGGTCATCACCGGTCTGGACCAGCCTGTCTTTGTCACCCATGCCGGGGATGGCAGCGGACGTCTCTTTGTTGTGGAAAGACGAGGGCTGATCTGGGTTCATGCGCCTGGGGGCACGACAGAGACCCAACCCTTCTTGGACATCCGGGATCGGGTGAGCGCGGCAAGCCAAGAGCAAGGGCTGTTGGGGCTGGCCTTCGACCCGGCCTTCGCCCAAACTGGGGCTTTCTTTGTCAACTATACCGATGAGCGGGGCGACACAACCCTCGCCCGTTTCCAAGTCATGCCCGCTGATCCAGGCCAGGCCGACCCGGCCAGCGAGCAGATCCTCCTCACCCTGGACCAGCCAGCGAGCAACCACAACGGCGGCATGGTCACCTTCGGGCCAGACGGCATGCTCTACATGGGCACCGGGGACGGCGGCGCGGCCAACGACCGCTATGGCAACGGCCAGAACCCGGCCACCCTCCTGGGCAAAATGCTGCGCTTGGATGTGACCAGCGCTCCGGGCAGCTATGTGATCCCGGCGGACAACCCGTGGATCGATACCCAGTGGAACGGCCAGGATGTGCGGGACGAGGTGTGGGCCGTGGGGCTGCGCAACCCCTGGCGCTACAGCTTTGACCGCCAGACCGGGGATCTGTGGATCGGGGATGTGGGGCAAAATGTCTACGAGGAGATCCACTTTGTGACCGCAGGTTCGCCCGGCGCGCTCAACTTTGGCTGGCCCCTCATGGAAGGCACCCACTGCTTCCCCGCCACCGCCGCCTGCGACCCCACCGGGCTGGAGATCCCCGTGGCCGACTATCAACACGGGGCCGACGGCTGCTCTGTCACCGGGGGCTACGTCTACCGAGGTCAACAGTTCCCGGCCCTGAACGGGGTCTATCTCTACAGCGACTATTGCAGCGGCAACATCTGGGCCATCTATCCGGCAGCGGCGGCGGAATCTGGGGGCTGGACAAACAGCCTGTTGACCAAAAGCCAGCACACAGTCAGCTCCTTTGGCGAAGACGAGGCCGGGGAACTCTATTTGACCGATCTCGCCGCAGGCACGGTCTATCGGCTGGGGGTAGAAGAATAGAGTTCGTCCTTGTCACAAATAGCCAAATTGGGGGTTGACATGGGTTTGTGTATATGATACACTTTCCATCAAGAACGTGTCTCTTCAACACGAACCCATCATCGGGAGATCCCCAATGTCATTCGAGCCGACCCTAGCCCTTCTTTTGATCCTGGCCCTGGCCGTCATCACCCTGCTGGCGGTGCAGATGGTGCGTCTGCGGTTGGAGCTGTGGGCCAACCGCCGGGTGATCCACGCCCTGGAGCGGGCCGGGGTCAAGCCGGAGGCCAAGTCTAAATCCCGGGCCCCGGAACTGATGGCGTGGAGTGTGCTGCTGCTGATTGTACTCCAGATCGTGACCGGTCTTTGGGGGCCAGGGTGAGGGGAAGCAACGACATCCAAACCCCAGTTTTGCAACGACGCCGCTCTTTGCTATGATCTCCCCATGACACCACAACCCGATACATCCCACACACCGATCCCCAATGGCCCGAAATCTCACAACCGGCCCCTTCATGTGGCGGTCAACGGCTGGTTTGTGGGCCGGGCCGATGCGGGCAGCGGCCAATACACAGACCATCTGCTGGCCTATCTGCCCCAGGTTGCGCCCCAAATTCGGTGGACGGTCTTGACGCCGGAAGGCATCGCCCCGCCTCCCCACATCTTGTCCCATCTTCTGCCCCAGCTCACCTTTCAATCGATCCCCCTGTTGCCACTGTCGATGAACCTGGCAAAGGTTTGGTGGGAGCAGGTGACGGTTCCCCGCCTTGCCAAACAGTTGGGGGCGGAGCTGCTCTGGGTGCCCTATTGGGCCGCACCCTGGTGGCAGCCCATGCCCACGGTGGTCACCATCCACGACCTGATCCCCCTGCTGCTGCCCGCCTATCGGGGGGGATGGCTCAACCGGCTCTATACCCGGCTGGTCAGCGCCACGGCCCGGCGGGCGGATCGGGTCCTCACGGTCAGCCAGGCCAGCGCCCAGGACATCACCGCCCACCTGGGCATCCCGGCCCAACGTATCACCCCGGTACATCACGGTCCCAACCAGGAAGCGACGGCTGCCCAGGCCTTTGATGCGGCCAAGGTGCGGGCCAAATATGGTCTGCCCGACCGCTATTTTCTTTATTTGGGGGGGTTCGACATACGCAAGAATGTGGACACCCTGCTTGTGGCCTACAAGCGATTTCTGGAAAAAGGCGGAGACCCCGACGTCAAGTTGGTGATCGCGGGCAAAGCGCCCGATCGCCCCACACAGTTCGCCCCAGACCCCCGACCTCTGGCCGGTGGACTGGGGCTATCGGACAAGATCATCTTCACCGGCTGGGTGGACGAGGCCGACAAGCCCGCCCTCTACGCCCTCTCCCTGGGCTACCTCTTCCCCAGCCGCTACGAAGGCTTCGGCATGATGGTCCTCGAAGCCATGCAGGCCGGCACGCCGGTGGTGACGAGTCGGTAAAAAAGACAAGGAGACCGGGAGTAGGGGAGACAAGGAGACAAGGAGACAAGGAGCCGCGTTGCTCTCCCGATCTCCTTGTCTCCTTGTCTCCTTGTCTCCTTGTCTCCCCTACTCCAAAGGCGGCACGTAACAGATCTGGCTGGCGGCCAGGGGGGGGTGGTTGTTGCCGAAGTTGTCGGTGATCTGCCAGAGCAGTTTGTTTTTGGCCAGGGCTTTGGTGACGGGCTCACAGGCGGCGGTGACGTCACCGTCCGCGGCGTAGGCGTCCATCCACGTTTTCGCCAGGGCCAAATAGGGCGACTTTGGCTCGGATACGGCGAAGTCGGCCAGGGTCCCGACGGCGATGTCGGCCTCGCCGTTCAACGTCAGGGTCTGGGCCAGCCGGAAAGCGGCCAGCCCCCGAAGCAGGGAAAGCTCGTCGGCCTCTGCCGTGCCCATGATGCTGCATGGCTCCAAGGAGTCATCCGCCAGGGCCTGCTGATAGAGTTGGATTGCCGGTTCATAGCCGATCAACGGCGAAGCCTGCAAGGCCACATCGGCCTCGACCAGACGCAGCCCCAGACAATCGCTCAACTCGTTCTCCCGGTCATAGGTCCAGGCGATGCGCCCATAGGGGGAGCCGTCCACGCTCTGCCAGACTTCCGTGTGGGTGATGTCCAGACCGCCCAGGGAGGTGCCGTTGGCGCCCCCCACCATCACCAATTGCTGGCCTTGGCCCAACGCGTTGGGCGGCACAGGTTCCAGACGCACTTGGGCCTCGATCATGATCGCCCCGGACTCGATCCCCGTGGTATAGGCCTCTCCATTCCAGCTCAAGATCTGCACTTGGGTCAGGCAGAAAACACCACACCCCTCCACAGTCCAGGCCAAATCCAGCAGGCCATCGTCGTTGATATCATCCAAGGCCAAGGGGGCGGGCAGGCCTCGGGTGTCCGACTCAACGGCCAGGGTAAAGGCGCCGTCCGGGTTGCCGTAATAGACCAAAATCAACCCCTCGGCGCCCCCAGGCCCCTGTCCCGCATCGCTGATCACCACGGGCATGACCACAAAGTCATCGATCTGATCGTTGTTGAGATCCTGCACCAACACGGCCCCCTGCTCATTGTCCATGGCCCCGCACAGACGCAGCCAGGTCTCCAGGATCAGGGGATCGCCCTCAAAGAGGGCCAAGGCCTGGGTGGTGGCGTCGATATAGGCGTTCAAAGAGGTGGGACAATTTGGCTGATCAACGCCCGGGGCCAAGACAGTTTCCGGG
>CAZKEX010000010.1:9021-16133 GCA_964551895.1 uncultured Caldilineaceae bacterium
CAGTTTCAGGAACTGGGGCCAGGGTGGGTTCCGGGGCGGGCTGGGCAGTGGCCTGGACATCCACCCCGCCCGTGGCAGCGCTCTCCGTGCCAGGACCATCGCTGACGGTGATGGTGACCGTCTCGGTGATGGCCTGGGTCTCTGTGATGGGCAGCGTCGTCGTCAATGTCTCCGTGGCGGTGACGGGATCAGTCACCGCAGCGCCCAAAACGGGCACAAAGGTGGTGTTGGTCAGGGCAGGCGCCAAGACCGGGCAGACATCCGTGGCCGAGAAGCTGGGGTTGGCATAGCCAAAGTCGGCCAGGATCTGCCAGCTTTCCGGGTTCTCTTGGGCAAAGACCGTGGCCGCCTGACAGGCCTGGGCGGCGTCGTTCCCCGCGGCCACAAAGGCCGTGTTCCAGAACTGGCCCAAGCGATCGTAGACGCTATCGGGATACCTGGCGGACAGCAGGCCAAGCATATCCGAGATCGCAACCGTGTCCCCGCTGTAGCCGGCAAAGACGGCCAGCCGGAAGATGCTGAAGGCCCGCAGTTCATCCACTTCGTTCTCGCGGCTGCCACAGGCTTTCAGGCTGTCATCACTGATGGCCCGCAAATAGAGTTCCGGGGCCAGGGGCGCTGCCGCCGCCTCGTCTGTGGACGCGGCCAGCTCGGGCAGCTCGACCAGAAAAGCCGCGTTGGCGTCGATCACGGCAAAGTAGAGACAGTCGCTGGGGCCATACTCGGTGTTCGCCAAGGCATAGGGCGCGCCATCCACACTGGTCCACGTCTCCGTGCGTTGACGCTGGGGGCCGGCCCCGACGCTGCCATAGGCGCCCCCCACCAACACCAACGCGTCTCCTTGGCCACTCTCCCCCGCGCCCAGCAGAGCCACCTCTGCATTGGCCAGGGTGATGGTGCCAGCGGTCCAATCCTGCCAGGCCGACCCATCCCAACTGCGCACGTTGACCGTGGCAAAGCAGGTGCTGGCTCCACAGTTTGTCTCCATCCAGGCCAGATCCGGCAGACCATCCTCGTTGATGTCCCCGGTGGCCAACAGCTCCACCCGGCCGGCGGCCTTGGCCCGGAAGCTCTCGGCAAAGCCGTTTTCGCCCCCGGCAAAGAGGATCAGATCCCCGGCCACATTGGCCGCTGCGCCGTCGGGGTTCAGATATTGCACCAGCAGATCGTCCACGCCATCGCCGGTGAGATCCTGCACCAGGAACTCGCCGCCGGTCAATTGGCCGCAGCTTTCCAGCCGTTCCCGCAGGATGGCCGGGTCGTTGGCCGAGGCCGTCAAGACCGCATCCATGAAGGCGGGCAGTTGGGCAAAATCCGCCGGGCAGAGGTTGAGGGGATCGGCCAGGGGGTCCGCCTCGACAATCGGCGCTACAGTTTCGGTCACAACCGTTGTTTCGGTCACGACCGCAGTTTCGGTCACAACCCCTGTTTCAGTGATGAGGGCGGTCTCCGTGATCACAGCGGCCTCTGTGACCGTGACCGGCTCTGGGGTGGAGGAGGCTGCCGGCTCCACAACCGCTGTGGCCTCCGGGGCGGGGGTGGCGGTGACAGGAACCAGGGGGAAGGCGGCAACGGCAGGGACGGTGGGGGTGGCGGTGGGCTGGGCAGCCTGCCCCGCCTGGGTCAGCCCGGCCATGTCGGCCGGCGGCGGCACCAAGACCCGCTCCTCCCGATAGAGGACCTGGTTTGAGCGCATCAGCTTGGGGTTGACCCCCTGAAGCAGACGCACCCTCACCCCATATTGCACAGAGATGCTGCCCCAAGACTCGGCATATTGGACCACATGGGTCACCATCTCGGCCCCCGGCGCGGTGGGGATGAAGAGCTTCTCGCCGATACGCACCCAGCCGTTGGCCCGCACAGCCTGGGGGTTGGCGCGTTGCAGATCCGCCACGCTCAACTTCACCATGTGGGCGATGGCCGGCCAGGAATCGCCGGGTTGCACCGTATACTCATAGCCGCTGCGGTCTTGGGCCTGGGCTTGCACACTTCCCGTCCCGGCCACAATCAGCCCCACGGCCAACACCAGGGCAAAGCCCAGGGTCAACAAGAACGTCCGCATCGAAATAGACAGGTTTGATTGCATAGTCATGGTCGCCACCTTTTTTGGGGATTGGGGATTGGGGATCAGGGACTGGGGACTGGGCATCGGGGACTGGGGATCGGGGAGCATGTCATCGACTCCCCGATCCCCGATCCCTGATCCCCAGTCCCTGATCCCCAATCCCCAACCCTAATAACTGATCGTATCCGTGTCTCGCACCACTTGGATCCAGGTTTGGCCGGGTTTGAGGGGGACGATGCCTTCGCCGGGGCCAAACCAGCGGGGCGGATTTTCCGGGTCTGCCCGCCACGTGCCGGCGTAGACCAGCCCGTCCCGGAAGATGCGGAAGTCGCCAAAGTCGTAGAGCTGAATGTCCACGCTGCGGGTGCCCAGGCTGTCCTCCACAATATCGGTCAGGGTGTGGGGGGCAAAGATCACCGCCACGTTTTGGGCCACAATGGGCTGGCCCGTGGCCTGGTCAAACTGTTGTTGGCCGCCCTGGAAGCGCAGATAGCCGCCCTGGGCTGCATCATAGCGCCACTCCACCCCATTGCCGCCGGGATAGGGGATGGAGACCGCCCCGGCCTGGCCTTCGGCGTTGGGGCCGGGTTCCTGGCTAAAGAGGAAACCGGGGACGCTCCACTCCTTGCTCAGTCCGTTGTCCGCCAACCAACGCCGCACCCCGTCGGCGCTGATGGTGAGCCGGGTGCGATAGTCGCTGCCTTCGGTGTTGAAATAGCGGGTATTGGAGGGGTCGTCGATATCCGCATCCAAATAGGGGAAGCCGACCTCGTTCTTGAGCAGATAGCGCACTTCGTCGCTGCCGCCGGAGCAGGCCAGGACCCCGTCGTACATATAGGTCATCCAGATATTGGGCAGCCGGGCGCTGCGCACAGGGCCGATCACCTGGGCATCCCGGCTCTGATACATGGCCGTGATCCGGGTGATGGTGAAGCCGTCCACAATATACTCGTAGACCAGATCCGCTTGGCTCAATCCCCGATGGGCAGAACGGCCCACAGGGTCGTTGTTGATACAGATGAAGAGGGGCCAGCGCCGGGCCAGGGTCGCATCGGCCACGGGCAAGCCGGTGTAGGGGCCAATGTTGGCCGGGGGCACAGGGGTGGCCGTGGGCACAACCGGGGTCTCCGTGGGGGGAATCGGGGTGGGGGTGGCCGCCTCTTCCACCTGGGCAGCGGCGCCCACGGGCGTCTTGGTGGGCGTGGGCGTGGGCGCCGCTTTGTCCCCGCCACAGCCGGCCAGCAGTGTCACGGTCAACAACAGGACGGGCAGGACAAACCAGGGACGGCGATGCCAGCGCGAGGATCGCAATGGGCGCTCAGACATAGGGGTAACATTCCATTCTTATGAAAAGTCAGATGAAGGTTGGTTGACGGCTTGTTCGATGATTTGTCGAAATCCAGGGGCGCAAAGGACGAAGAGCCAAGTCTGGCAGGCAGTATACCATAGGTGCGGTCAAAGACGACAGTGGGCCAAAGTCAAATTAGCGATTTTTGAATGGAACACGGATGGCGCGGATTTGGCGGATACCCGCGGATTTTTTGGCTTTAATCCGTTTTGATCCGCCAAATCCGCGCCATCCGCGTTCCATTCCCCCTGTGCCATCGCCGAACCTCTATGGCAAATCCCCGGCTTTATGATAGAATTCAGCCCATGCGCAATCCGCCAAGAACGTCTTCCGCCAACCCACAGCCGTCGCCCGCCCTGCCGCCCTGGGCGACCTTTCTGGCCCGGCGCAGGCTGGCCGGACCGGCCCTGCTCTTTGCCGTCGGCCATCGCCCCCTGGCCTTTGTGACCGCACAGATGTTGCACTTGGTGGACCCGGTGGTGGGGTTGCTGGGCTTCTCCGGCTGGGATCGGGAAGCCGGGAAGTGGGCCGATCTGCTCAGTCAACCCGACGGGCCGGAGCAGATTCTGGCCGCGTTGGAAGCCGCCCGTAGCCAGCCAGAGGAGACCCATCCATGAGCCCCGCCCACGGTGATGCCACCACCATCTTGTCCGCCTGGAGCCGGGAGGCGGCCCAAGAGCTGGAGGCGGGACGGGTGCCCCTGTTTGTGTTGGGCGCGGGCAGCCCCGGTCTGAATGCCCTGCCCGCCCTCTCCGCCCTCTCCGGCTTGGACGACGAGGGCACTGGGCTGGCCAACCCTGCCGTGCTGGCAGGGGGAGACGGCGGGCTGTGGCTGTTGGCCGCCATGCAGCGCCCCCGGCGCATCCGCCCCCAGGCCGGGGGGGACGCGGCCCGTCGGGCCCAGGCCGTCCAAGAGCGGGTGCCCCCGGCCCTCTTCACCGGGCCGGATTCGGCCACCCATACCGCTACCCTCAACTTGGCCGCCCAATGGGTGACCCCGACTCCTGTGGCCAGATCCGTGGGCCTGGGCGAACGGGTGCCGCCGGGTCTGGCGTGGGCCATCTTCCCGGCCCGATCCACCGGCGCGGTGAACCAGTGGGTCTGGCTGCCCTGGGAAAGTCTGGGCAGCCGGGCGGATCCTGACCCTGCCACTGGCCTGTCGGCTACACCCTCCGCCCCGCCCCCAGGGGCCTTGACCGCGTATTTGGGTTTATTTCTAGCATTGGGTCTACTATTGGTTGGTCTTCTTTTTTAGAAAGGGCGAGGGGGGGCGAGGGGCGAATTGCGAGTTGCGAGTTGCGAGTTGAATGTGACTCGTCCCGCCTTCTCGCCCCTCGCAATTCGCCCCTCGCAACGCCTGATCTATGTTCGCTACCCTGCCCGCCTGGTCCCGTCGTTTGGGCCAGACAATTGTACTGATCACCGCAGGGCTGATCCTGGCTGACCGCCTGGGGTCGGCCCAATGGGCGTTTCTGCCCCCTGTGACCACGCAGATCTATACGTGGGTACTGATCCTGGGGGCCTTTTCGCTGTTGCTGGGGGTGGCCCATGTGGCCTGGGTGCATGGGCGGCGCATCCAGCGGGGAGAGGCGGAATGGCCCATGAGTTTAGCCCTGGTGGCCGGGCTGCTCACGGTCTTTCTGCTGGGGGTGACCGCCTCTGGGGGGACCGCCAGCCCCATGGTCAGCTTTGTCTTTGCCAGCGTGATTGCCCCGGGCCAGGCCACACTTTTTGCGTTGTTGGCCTTTTATATGGCCGGCGCGGCCTATGGGCTGTTGCGCTTTGGGCGCAGCGGCGGCGGCTGGATGTTGACCGGCGCGCTGTTGGTGATTTTGGCCCAGATCCCCTTGACCGGCCAGACCGTCTTCGCCCCCTTGGGGCCGGTCGTTGACTGGCTGGTCAGCACGCCGATCATGGCCGTGCTGCGGGGGGTGCTGCTGGGGACCGCCTTGGCCACCCTGGTGGCGGGGATGCGGGCGGGGAAGAAAATGTAGTCAAAAAGTTTTCACCGCAAAGACGCGGAGGACGCAAAGAAAAACAAAGGCTTTTCTCTTCTCTTTTTCTCTTTTTCTCTTTGCGTCCTTGGCGTCTTTGCGGTGAAAATCACCTTTTCAGATCAAGATCAAGTCCCAAAGATTCCCATGGCCATTATCTCCTGTCCCCACTGTGGGACGCCCAACCGAGGCGGGTCCAAGTTCTGCAACGAGTGCGGGGTCACCCTGCACGACCACGTTGAGGCGGACGATCTGGCCGCGCCCTCGTTCGTCCCCCCGGCCCCGCCCCTTGGGCCGGACGAAGAGACTGAGACTGAGATTGAGACAGAGACTGAGACTGAGACAGGGACGGAGCCCGATTCCCAAAACAAGCCGACTCCCCCAGCGGCTCGACCTGCCATCCGCCGCTTTGGGCGTGGACGCAGCCGGGCAGCAGAACCCGAACCCGAAGACACCTTCCCCCCCGTCCCCGAACCGGACCCGGACCAGCCCTGGTTGAACCCGAAGATGGACGATGCAGATGCGGCCACGCCGCCGGCCCCGAATGATCGAGCCGAGGAGCGGCGGCTCTTCTCCGGGCTGCAAGGGCTGTTGGACCCGGCGGAGATGGCCGATTCTATGCTGCCCCTGGCCGTCCCCCAGCCGCCCGTGGGCATCCCGACCGGCAATGGATTGGACAGCCAAACTCGGCGTCAACTGCGCACCCTGGCAGGCAGCGGCATGGCCTTGGCGGATGCCATCTCTGCCCCGTCCCAGCCCCAGGCCCCGGTTCAACGCCCGGGCTGGATCGCCCTGCTCATCGGTCTGGCCCTGGGGCTGCCCGTGCTGCTCTTGGCCACCAGCCCGGATCTGCGGCCTCACCTGTGGCCGGGGGTGGTCGCCGCCCACAAAACCATTGAAAATCTGGAGGCGGGCAGTCCCGTGCTGATCAACTGGGCCTACGATCCCGCCACGGCCGGGGAGATGGATCTCCTGGCCCAGCCGGTGGTCGAGCATCTGCTCTCCCGGCGCGCCCAACTGGTGGTGGTGAGCCAGCTTCCCGGCGGACCGGCCACGGCCCGGGGGCTGATCGATCAGGCGGCCATCGACCTGCGGCGCAGCGCCGGGATCTACTTCCCCGCCAGCGGACCCCAACGGGCGCTGATCGACGGCGGCTTTCTGCCCGGCGGGGCCAGCGCGCTCCCCCTCCTGGGCCAGGACGTGGCCAACACGGTTAACCAGGCCGAATTGCCCGGCTCCGGCGACCGGCTCTCGGCCCAGACCGTCTCGATTTTGGCCACCCAGGGGCCAGCCCTGACCCTGATCTTTGCGGCCCAGGCCGAAGATGTGCAGGAATGGCTGGAGCAGGTGCAGCCCCTGGACAACATCCCGGTGATCGCCGTGGTCAGCGCCGGGGCCGACCCCATTTTGCGCCCCTATTTGGACAGCGGCCAACTCCTCGGCCTGGTCAGCGGCTTTGATGGGGCCTTCAACTACAGCCAACGCCTGGCCCATACCCCCTCCGCCGACCAGATCACCCGTTTGCAGGTGCAGGCTGTGGCCCAAGATTGGGGCATGTGGATCATCCTGCTCTTGATCTTGGCGGGCAATGTGCGGGGGCTGGTGGCGCGAGTGGCCCACGCCGGGGGGCAGCCCCGATGATCGGCTCCTTGAGCGCCAGCGAACTGCCCGGTCTGTGGCAGGTTGCCGGCATGTGGATCGGCTT
>CAZKEX010000010.1:16233-31655 GCA_964551895.1 uncultured Caldilineaceae bacterium
TGAGCGCCAGCGAACTGCCCGGTCTGTGGCAGGTTGCCGGCATGTGGATCGGCTTGGCGGTCTCCCTGGCCATCTTCAGCCTGATTTTGGGCGAAAACTGGCTTTCCCGGCTGGCCCAATATCTGCTGGTGGGCACGGGCCTGGGCTATGCCGCGGTGTTGGCCTGGCAGGCCGTCCTGCTGCCCCGGCTGATTGCCCCCCTGCTGGCCGGCCAAGCCGCAGATTGGACGCTCTGGATCGGTCTGATTTTAGGCGGTCTGCTCTGGTTGGCCGGTGTCGAACGCCTGGCCAACGGGCCGGACGACGACCCGGCGGCCAGATCGTCCCGGCCTCGCCCCTTCACCCGGCTGGTGCGGGGAGCGGGGGTGGCACCCGTGGCCCTGCTTGTGGGCGCGGCCCTGGGCGTAGGCATCGCCGGGGCCTGGCAAGGCACCCTCCTGCCCCAGATCACGCGGGCCGTGGCCTGGCAGGCGGACGGCGGCGGCGCAACCCTGGATCTGCTGACCGGCGTGCTGGTCCTCCTCCTCACCACGGGCGCGCTGCTGGCCCTGGTCATGGACGTAGATCGCTATCCCGTCGGCCCGGCCGTGGTGCGGGGGCTGATAAAATTGTGGATCTGGCTGGGTCAACGGGGGCTGTGGCTGGCCGCCGGGGTGATCTTTGCCCGCCTCCTGGCCGCCCGCTTCAGCCTGTTGATCGCCTGGTTCTATGGCCTCTTCATCTTCCTGGAAAAGACCGGCCTCTGGCGCTGGGCGGATCGGGTGTGGGGGTCGTTGTTTTAATGGTTAATGGTTAATGGTTAATGGTTGATGGTTAATGGTTAATTCCGGTCTATTGGCGATAAGCGCTGAATTGAAGAGTGTGGGCAAGGCCGGCGCGGATCTTTTGGTGCGGGTCGGGTTGCTCGATCTCTTTGATGGCGGCTATCGCCTGGCCGGGTGGCACGAGGCGGAGGGGCCGGGGATCACGGCCCAAGAGGGCACAGAGGCCAGGGAGTTTGGCCTGATCCGTCAGGCCGTGCAGGGGTTGGGCGAGCGCCTGGGCCGGGATCTGTGGGACGATGACCAGGACCGGCCCTTGGTGGAAAGCATAGATCCTGTGCGCCGTCCGCCCTTGGGGCAGGTGGCGGCCCTTGTCTCCCCTCGGCCCCGGCTGCGGCTGTGGCTGGCCGGGTTGACCCCGGCAGGGCTGGATCTGGCCGCCCAGGCCGCCAGCAGCAGCCCGACCCAAATCCTGGGCCGCACCCGTCTGACCCGGCACAGCCACCCCACCCAGATCACGGAGATAGTGGCCCGACAGCGGCCCCAGGTTCTGTTGATTGTGGGCGGCTACGATCTGGCCGACCCCGCCGCCCATGAGCCGGCGCTGGCCCTGTGCAATTTGATCGGCCGAGGGCTGGAGGCCGTCCCCCCCAGCCAGCGGCCCACCCTGCTCTATGCGGCCAGCGCCCCGGCCCGCCAAGCTGCCGAGGGCTTGCTGGCCCAGACCGGCGGCCGGGTGCGCATGGTGGGCGTAGAAAATCTGCACCCGGCGCCGGGCGTCCTGCGCTTGTCGGCCACGGCCCAGGCTTTGCACCGTCTGCACGGCTCTCTGTGCCAGCGCTTGCCCGCCATGCAGCGGCTGGCCACCCACTGGGTCACCGGCGCCGCCCCGGTGGAGGGGGTGGATTGGGGCTTTGCCCGACTGGTGCGTCTGTGGGCCGCGGCCCAGGATCTGCCCCATCTGCACGGGCTCTACTGCGGCCCGACGTGGTGGCTGCATGTGTGGGAAGAGCGGCCCCGTTCGGCTGAGCTCACGTCGAAGCCCGGCCCCAATGTCAGCGGCGACCCGTTGATCCGCCTGATCTACACGGACCCAGGCGCGCGGCCCAGCGCTCTGGCCGGCTGGCCGCCCCTGCAACTCGTGTGCGGCGAATGGCCCCAACAGATCTGGCCCCGGCCTCCAGGCTCCTGGGTGGACAGCCTGGGCCTGGCCCCCGCGGTCGCTGCCCTGGCCCAAACCGAAACCGACGCTGCCCTGCAGGTGTTGGGGCGGGATTTGTTGCGTGGGGTGGAATGAGCAACGAGTAACGAGTAATTTGGCAGTGTGACACGTAACGCGCAACAGAAAGAGTTCCGCTATGCCCAATACTTTGCGTTTGTCTGATGGCAGTTATATGCGACACCCGGATGTGCGGCGGGTGATCGGTTATTTGTTGGAGATGAAATGTGTCGAGTTGCTGGGCTTTAGCAACATCGGCAAGTCCGCGCTCATGCGTCTGTTGGCCGAGCCCGATGTGTGGACCCAGGAGGTGGGCGAGGCCAGCCGGGAGTTTCTGCCGGTCTACATCGACTGCAACCGCATGTTGGAGATGACGGATCAGGGCTTTTATGAGCTGGTGCTGCGCTGCCTGCAAGAGAGCAGCCCAGAAGTGGCCGCCATCCCAGGGCTACAAGAGGCGTATCAGACCCTGGTGCAACCCACAAATGAGTTTCAGGTTCCCCTCAGCTTTAACAGAGGGCTGCGGGCGGTTTTGGACGTTACCAAGCGCAAGCTGATCCTGATGTTCGACGAGTTCGACGAGCCCTTCGCCAACATCGAATCTCGGGTCTTTCTCAACCTGCGGGCCAAAAAGGACCGCAACCCGGACTTCTTGGCCTACATCACGGCCACCAACCGCCCGTTGACCACGGGCCGATCCGGGCTGCACAGCAGCGAATTCTGCGAACTCTTCGCCCACCAGCGCTGGCAGTTGGCCCCCCTCACCCTGTCGGATGTGGAGCGCAACACCCGCTTCCGGGCAGAAGAGCAGGGCCTGACTTTGACGCCCGGGGATGTCCACTTCATCCACCAGTGGACCGGCGGTCACCCTGGCATGATGGAGGGGCTGCTGGGGCTGCTCTTGGCTGAACTGGGCAACCAGGCCGAGGAAGCGGCCCCGGAGGGCAGAGAGGTGGACGACCGCTGGGCCATCCACCGACGGCTGACCGAGGAGATGCGCCACAATGACACCCTGCAACGGGAATGCGCCAAAATTTTGCAGGGCTGCACGGCCACCGAGACCGCAGCCTTGCTGAGCCTCTATCGTCTGGACAACCGAGGCGTGACCCCGCCCCATCTCCAGGCCGAGGCCCAGGCGCTGGCTCGCCTGGCAGAGCGCCATCTGCTGCTCTCTGTGGAGGGCAAGCTGCGTCCGTTCAGCCGTCTCTTGGCCGAGGCCATCCAGCGCCTGGGCAGTGTGGAGGAGGGGGAGGCCACCCAACTGCGGGTGGATGTGGACAGCGGGGCCGTGCTGGTCAACGGGGAAGCGGTGGAGACCCTCACCGCCCTGGAATACAAGTTGATGCTCTTGCTCAACGAAAACGAAGATAAAATTGTGGACAAATATCAGATCGTCACCGCGGTGTGGGGCGAAGAGTACCTGGATTCCGTGGACGATGCCCGCATCGAAAAGCTGATCAGCCGTCTGCGCCAAAAGGTGGAACCCAACACCAGCGCCCCCCGCTTCATCACCACCGTGCGGGGGCGGGGCTATCGGCTGCTGACCGACCCAGAAAGTTAGCCACAGGTTGTGCGGATTTGAACAATGGCTTGATTGCCGCTATACTTCTGACAAGATCTGTATAACTTTTCCCACCCATCATCAATTTTTCCAACAATTTCATCCTCATATATGTGTCTGGAGGAAATCATGGCAGCTGCCACAACCCAAAGCCCAGCGGAATCCACCAGCCCGTCCGCCCTGGTCTTTAGCGGCCCCAAGAAGAATTTGGTCACCGGTGTGGCCATGGGGGCGGCCGGTCTCATGGCCTTTAACATGGGCATGACCGACACCTTCTTCATCGAAGCAATGGCCTGGACCTTCTTGATCTGGGGGGTGTTGATGATCTACAGCAATCTGCTGGAGATGAACGAGACCTATACCCTGACCGACGAAGCGTTGACCGTCACCAACCCCATGCGCTTTTGGGGGGCCAAGCGGACATGGGAATGGAAGCATATCAACCGCATGGATCTGACGGTCAAGCGCAACGACCCCAGCGCGGACGATGTAGAGGTCTTTGTCTTCTACACGCCACCGACCCAGCCCGGGGTCTTGAGCCGGGTGGATCTGGCCTTTAACACTGACCTGCTCAAGGGCATCGCCAGTCGGGCCAAGCTCAAGCCCGAAAAGGGCAGCGCCTTTGCCAGCCTGGACGAGATCCCTCAGGACAGCCCAGGCACGTATACCTGGAAGTAGCTTGACCCCACGACCAACTCAATCATCCCGCCCAAAGGCTTCACCTGTCGGTGAAGCCTTTCTTTTTGCAACCACGAATTTCACGAATTTCACGAATGGACGCAGAAAATTCGTGAAATTCGTGAAATTCGTGGTTGCACGGTTGCAAATTCGTGGCTGCAACTTTTGATGGATCCGGGCGTATTGCTCTGCATCGTGACAACCCATCTTTTCCAGATCGAGCCAGGAGGCTTTCCCATGACCGAAAATTCGATGATCCCCACGGCCCAGGTCCCCGTATCCCAAGCCAAAATTGTCCCTGGCCACCAGCGGGCAGACGGCGCCACCCTGATCGCAGGCTACCACTTTATCGTGGCCGGCATCTTTCTGATCATCACCATGCTCTTCGCCTTTCCCACCCTGCTTTTGGTGATCGTGGGCATGGTCGAGGCCAGCGGCGCGCTGGTCGGCGCATTCTTCACCGGCCTTCTCTCTCTGCTGTGGATGGGGCTGGCCCTGCTCAACCTGGCGGTGGGCTATGGGGTGTGGACCGAGCGCAGTTGGGGACGCACCGCGGCCCTGGCCCTGGCCATCCTGCGGCTGATCAATATCCCCATCGGCACGGTGACCGGGGGGCTGGCCCTGTGGTACTTGCTGCGGGAGGATGTGGCCGAACAGTTTAAGTAAAAAGGAAGGCAAAAGGCAAAGTGCAAAAGGCAAAAGTGGTTGGGAAAGACCTGATGGGTCAATTCCAACCACTTTTGCCTTTTGCACTTTGCCTTTTGCCTTTTGCCTTTCCTTTTGCCTTCTCTACTCGCCCAATTCGCTCTCTTTGGGCAGTACCTGGCTGTAGACCCGGCGCACAGCCCGCCGCCACATGCTTCGGGCCGCGGCGGCCTGATAGGTGGCCTGGCGCTGATAGCCCCGCCACCAACTGCCCTCCTCCGGTTTGCCAATGGGCACGCTCCACTGGATGGCACAGGCCGCCCAGGTCAACCCGGCCCCAAAGCCCACAAAGACCAGGTTTTGGCCTGGCTTCACCCGGCCCTGTTCAATCGCCTCGCACAGGGCAATGGGGATGCTGGCCGTGCTGGTGTTCCCATACTCTTGCAGGTTGAGCACCACCTTCTCTTCGGGGATGCGCAACTGCCTGAGGACGCTGTTTTGGATGATGCGCTGGTTGGCCTGGTGGGGGATGATCAGATCCACATCCTCCACGGTCAGGCCGGCCCGATCCAAGACCGTGCGGGTGGCGTCGGCCATCACCCGGGTGGCGAAGCGGAAGACCGCCTTGCCATCCATCTGGATATAATGGCTGCCGTTGCTGACCGTCTCCAGGCTGGCCGGCATGGCGCTGCCCCCGGCCGGCACGGAGAGCAGGTCCGCGCCGGAGCCGTCGCTGCCCAGCTCTGCGGCCAGGATGCCGCCGGGCACGTTGCTGGCCGCCACCAGCACCGCCCCTGCGCCGTCGCCAAAGAGGACGCAGGTGTTGCGGTCGGTCCAATCCACCAGCCGACTCAGGGTCTCCGCGCCGATCACCAGCACATATTCAGCGTCCCCGGCCAGAATCTGTCCCCGGGCCATGGCCAGGGCATAGACAAAACCGGAGCAGGCCGCGCTCAGATCAAAGGCCCCGGCATTGATGGCCCCCAGGGCATCCTGCACAATGCTGGCCGTGGAGGGGAAGATATGCTGGGGTGAGCTGGTGGAGCAGATGATCAGGTCCACTTTGCTGGGGGGCACATCGGCCACTTCCAGGGCCTTGCGGGCAGCCTGAACGGCCAGAGAGGCCGTGGTCTCCTTGGGGTTGGCGGCCACATGGCGCTTTTCGATCCCCGTGCGGCTGCGGATCCATTCGTCGTTGGTATCGACGATCTGCTCCAACTCTTTGTTGGTGATGACCTTGTCCGGCACGTGGAAGCCCCAGCCCACAATCTGGGCATAGCGGCGTTCCACCATCTCCGGCCCACTTCGGGCGGGTGCCGTGCCGTTGGTCGACTTGTCGGATTTTTGTTGGGTGTCCATAGGTTCTCGCTCTTTCGGAACGAGTAAGAAGTAATGAGTAATTAGGTGGTTAAGCGCTTTCAAACGTTTGAAAGTCCTCAACCACGCACTACTCGTTACTCATTACTCATTATTATTCATTTTCCGCAACATAACAGACGAATTATGACCGCCGAAGCCGAAGCTATTGCTCAGGGTCACGTTGACGCTGGCTTGCCGGGCGACCAGGGGGGTGTAGTCCAGGTCGCACTCCGGGTCTGGGTTGTGCAGGTTGATGGTGGGCGGGATCATGCCCATCTCGATAACCTTGGCGCAGACCATTGCCTCCAGCGCCCCGGCGGCCCCTAGCAGATGGCCGGTCATGCTCTTGGTGCTGCTGATCTTGAGCCGATAGGCATGATCGCCGAAGATCTCTTTGATGGCCTTGGTCTCGCCCACGTCGTTGAGCTGGGTGGCCGTGCCGTGGGCGTTGACGTAGTCTACATCTTCCGCCTGCACCCCATAGGCCGCGGCCTTGGTCAGGGCCATGCGCATGGCATCCACCGCGCCCCGGCCTTCGCTGTGGGGCGCGGCCATGTGATAGGCGTCCGCGCTGTTCCCATAGCCGATCATCTCGGCGTAGATGCGGGCGCCCCGGGCCTGGGCATGGTCCAGACTTTCCAGCACCAACATGGCGCTGCCCTCGCTCATCACAAAGCCATCCCGGTCAACCGAGAAGGGGCGACAGGCCCCAGCCGGATCGTCGTTGCGCTGGCTCAGCGCGCCCATCACATCAAAACCGGCCATGACAATGGGGACCAGGGCCGCTTCGGCCCCACCGGCCAACATCACATCCGCATCGCCCCGGCGGATCAGTTCAAAGGCTTCGCCCGTGGCCGCGGTGCCGCTGGCGCAGGCGTTGACCACGGCAAAGTTGGGGCCGTGCAGCCCATATTCGATGGCAATCTTGCCCGCCGCGCTGTCCACCAGCAGGTTGGGGATAAAGAATGGGCTGACCCGGCGCAGACCTCTCTTTTCCACCACAGCAGAATTCTCGATCATGGTCTGGATGCCGCCGATGCCGCTGCCCACGATCACCCCGACGCGCACGGGGATCTCCTGGCTGAGGTCCAGACCGGCATCCGCCACAGCCTCTTTGGTGGCGGCCAGGGCGAATTGGATATAGGGGTCCAGCCGCCGGGCCTCTTTGTAATCCATGTAGTCGCCGGGGTTGAACCCCTTGACCTGGCCGGCAAAGGTCGTGCGCAGATCCCTAGTGTCAAAAGCCCGCACCTGGTCGATCCCCGATCGCCCGGCCAGCAGACCGTCCCAGGTCTCGGCCACGGACAGCCCCAAGGGGGTGATGGCCCCCAAGCCGGTGATCACCACCCGGCGGGGGCCAGACCTCGTCTCTTCGCTCACTTCTCCATTCACAGAAGCCATACGCTTCGCTTCCCTCCTCATGATCTGGTTGCAGGATTCACTATTTCCACCGCGCCGGGTTCGACAGGCTTACCCAGCGGCACAAATTGGTCAGTCTATCACAGGTCTATAACACGCCCAACCCGCAGAAGTCGCGCCCAACATCCGCTTCTTCCCCATCTTCCTCTGGCACGGACCAGGGGGTTTTTGCCCCCTCTGTCACATGGGAAATCCTGTGGTATAATGCATCGCGACAAGAAGCTGAAATCCTTCCCCACACTGCACTTGCCTTGCGCCCATACTAGCCGGCAATCTGGCATCACACTGTTCCAGAGAGAAATTCAGAGAGAAACCCAGAGAGAGACCCAGAAAGCAATCCAAAAAGAGACCCACGGAGAAACCCACGGAGAAACCCCATGTCTACACCTTTCAGCCGCCTTCAGGAAGACCTGACCTTTGTCTACGGTTCCGACACAGCCGCCTCTCTCCTCCCCCAGATCGAGACCCGGCTGTTCGCCTTCCGTGACCGCAACCCAGGGCTGACCACAAAGGGATCGAGCAAGGCGGAACGGTTCAGCCAGCGGGACGCGCTGCTCATCACCTATGGGGATCAGGTGCAGGAGCCGGGCAAGCCCCCGCTGCAAAGCCTGGGGGAGCTGCTGATGGAGCAGATGGGCGGCGTGCTGACCGGGATACACATTTTGCCCTTCTATCCCTGGACCTCGGACGACGGCTTTTCGGTCCAGGACTACACCGCGGTGGACCCGGCCCTGGGCAGTTGGGCCGACGTGAACCAACTCAGCCAGTCGTTCAAGATCATGTTCGACGCCGTGATCAACCACATCTCCGCGGCCAGCGACTGGTTCCAAGGCTTTCTGGCCGACAAAGCCCCCTACAAGGACTATTTCATCACCGTCGATCCCGACACGGATCTCTCCCAAGTGGTGCGGCCCCGGGCCTTGCCCCTGTTGACCGAAGTGAAGACCGCCCACGGCCCGGAGCATGTGTGGACCACCTTCAGCCCGGACCAGGTCGATCTCAACTTTGCCAATCCTGATCTTTTTCTGGAGATTTTAGACGTGCTTTTGTTGTACGTGGAACAGGGGGCGTCCTTGATCCGGTTGGACGCCATCGCCTTCATGTGGAAGGAAATCGGCACCTCCTGTCTCCACCTGCCCCAGACCCATCGTCTGATCCAGGCCATGCGCGCCGCCCTGGATGCGGTCTCTCCCCAAGTGCTGCTGATCACCGAGACCAACGTGCCCCACGCCGAGAACATCAGCTACTTTGGCGACGGCCACAACGAGGCCCAGCTGGTCTACAACTTCACCCTGCCCCCCCTCACCCTCCACGCCTTTGCCACGGGCAACGCCACCCATCTGCAAAAGTGGGCGGCCGGGCTCTCCACCCCCAGCAACACGACCACCTATTTCAACTTCATGGCTTCCCATGATGGGATCGGGGTGCGGCCTGTCGAAGGGATTTTGGATCAAAATGAGGTAAAACTGTTGGCCGAGCGGGTGGAGGCCCACGGTGGATTCGTCTCCTATCGCAACAACCCGGACGGCAGCCAGAGCCCCTACGAACTCAACATCACCTATTACGACGCCCTCAACAACCCGACCGCTTCGGAAGCCCAGCAGCTTCAGGTGAACCGCTTCATGGCCAGCCAGGCCATCCTGCTTGGCCTGGCCGGGATGCCGGGGATCTATGCCCACAGCCTCTTTGGCAGCCGCAATTGGCGGGAAGGGGTGGCCCAAACCGGGCGCAACCGCACCATCAACCGCCAAAAGTTTGACCGGGCCACCCTGGAGACCGAACTGGCCGACCCAGCCTCTGTGCGCAGCCAGGTCTTCAAGCGGTACAAACGGCTGCTGGCCGCCCGCATCAAGGAAGCCGCCTTCCACCCCAACGGCGGCCAGACCATCCTCCAAGACAACCCGGCCCTGTTCAGCTTTGTACGCACGGCCCCGGACAAATCCAGCCAGGTGCTGTGCATCCACAACATCACCGAAAAGCCCCAGATCTTCACATCCACCCTGGCCGACCTGGGCTTTGGCAAGGGCGGACGCATGTTGGATCTGGTCAGCGGCGCCTTCCACAAGGCCGGGGACGACGGCGCCCTCACCTTCAAAATGACCGCCTACTGCGTCATCTGGTTGAAGACCATCGAATAAACGACAAAAGCAAACCGCAGAGGGCGCGGAGGGGACGCGGAGGGCGCAGAGAAAGACGAAACTCGTTTTTCTCTGCGCCCTCCGCGTCTCCTCCCCGCCCTCTGCGGTTAATTGCCGTGAAATTTACCGGAAGGCATCCATCCCTTTTGGCCGTTGGATGGTCCTGGCCGGGGCGGGGGGAACGCCAGGGGGCAGGACATAGCCCCGGATCAGGATCACCGGCGTCCCTTCGTTGCTCTGGCCCATGACCAAACTGGCCGCGGCGGTCAACTCATCGGCGATGCACTCCTCGCTCCCGGTCAGCTCATAGCCAAAGAGATCGTGCAACCCTCGTTGGTTCCAGATGGGGGGCAGACCGGCACAGCCGATGCACACCCCCACGGTCCCCACCCGCCAGGGCCGCCCGTGGCTGTCGCTCACAAGCACCGCCGGGGCCACGCCGGTCAGCTCGGCCAGACGCGCTCGCAAAGAGTGGGCGCTGGCGTCCCCGTCCACGGGCAGCAGGGCCAGGCGGTCGCCGCCGTCATCGTCCGGGCGCACATTGCTGCGGTCCACGCCGCCGTGGGCCGCGATCCAGCCCGCCTTTTGCTGCACAATCAGCAGCCCCGGCTTGGCCCGCAGGATCTCATCGCTGTCGTCCAAGATCACCTGCACTACCCGCGGGTCCTTGCCCGTGATCTCCGCCACCTCTTGGGCCTGGGCATCCACGGTCACATCGGCCAGCCGCACCAGCCGCCCCTCGGCCTTGCTCACCACCTTCTGGGCGATCACCAACACATCCCCGGCCAAGAGCTCCTCCCCTGCCGCGGCCAGCCGCTCCACGATCAACGCCGCCAGATCATCCCCCGGCTGCACCAGCGGAACCCCCGGCAGCGCCCAGATCGTCATTCCTTGCATGGTCCTATCCTTTCTCAAAAAGCAGAATAGAACGCGGATGACGCGGATTTGGCGGATTTCCGCGGATTTTTTTCAAGAAAGAAAATCCGTTTTAATCCGTCAAATCCGCGTCATCCGCGTTCTATTTTTGAATGTCCATCAAGATCGCTTCCAACACCCCGCCGGCGATGGCCAGGGATTTGTCGGAGATGGTGAAGCAGTGGTCTCGGCGGCCCCGGGGGTCCAGATCCCCTACCTTCATGCCGGCGGTGACGGGCACGCTGGGGTGGATGATGCCTCGCAAGACGCCGGGAAAGGGAGCGAGGATCTGCTCCCCGCTGGAACCCGTCAGCCCTGCGATCGCCTGCCCCGCTGCCACCTGCTGGCCGATCTCCACATGGCAGACAAGATGGCCGTCCCCGGGTGCGCGCAGGACCCGGCTCATCTTTTCGCCCACCCCGGTCACCGCGCCGGGCAGCCCTGTGTCCGGCTGCGCAGATCCGTCGTGGATCACCCGACCCAGCCAGTGGCCCCGGTTGGTCTCGATCACCCTGTGGCAATCCTCCCCCGCGGTGAAGCCCGGCCCCAGGGCGATGACCAGCCCGGCATCCGTCAGCCGTGTGCCCAAGTTGCGCTTGGCCATGATGGCATCCACCACCACCCCCGGGGCCAGATGGGGCCACACCTCCGCCGCCGGGTCCACCAGCACGGGGATGACGCCATCGGCCAGCAGATCCGGCATCTCTTCCGGGTCGTCGCAGCGCTGGGCCGTTACGCCCTCCACCGTGCAGCTTCCGTCGAAAACCGCCTGGGCAAAGCAAACCGCCCGGCGCACCGCAGTGGGCCGAGGGATCTCCGTCATCACCACGAGAAAGCCGCAGCGGACCAGCCGCCACGCCACGCCGGTGGCCAGGTCCCCCGCGCCTTTGATCAGGATCAGCGAGGGGCGAGGGGCGAATTGCGTGTTGGGTGTCAAAGAATGAACCTGTCTGTGCATTTGATCAAGGTGGCAGGGGGCACTTCGAAAAACATTTATTCATTGCCCATACTTGCTTCCTGTGGCTCATCGTGAAAGAGATGGATGTAATCTCGATAGATGAAGCGCCGATTGCGTTTCTGGCCGGTCAACTCGTGGAGAATACCCTGCTCGACGAGGCGCGTCACCAAATTATTGGCCGCCGGGTAGGTTGTGCCAATCAATTCCTGGACTTCGTTCACTGAAATAATCGGATGTTGATAGAAAGTTTCGAGAACGCGATGTCCGTTGCCCGCGGCCCGGCCAAATTGGTCCGTGATAATTTGGCGGTGCTGCTCTCGCAACATGAGAATCTGCCGGGCCATGTAGGTGGCCTGTTGGCTGACTTCAATGATCCCCTGGAGGAAGAAAGCTAGCCAAGGTTCCCAAGCGCCTTGGTCACGCACAGCTTGAAGGTGTTCGTAGTATTGCTGACGATGCATGGGGCACTTCGTGAGGCGGCGGCGGGACGAAGGTGGCCTCGGCCAAGGTGCAACCACTGGGTCCGATCCAGTTCTGACTGGTGCGCAGTTCACCAGGAGTCAAATGCTGTCCACGGGTACCGGCAAGCAGTTCGGCATGGATTTCGCGGATCAGGCGCACGGAGACCGGCAGTTCCCCCAAGCGTTCCAAACCGTAATTCATGGCCCGAACGTAGTTGAATACTTCATCAACGTCGTCCGGCCGATCGGGAGAGAAAATCCGGGCTTCGGCAGCCAGCACATCTTGCAAAGAACTCTGGGTACCTTCGATCTGACTGGAAAGCACAGCTTCCTTGCGGATATACATAGCAACAAAGAGATCAGGGTGCGGCAAGGTTTGGATCGAACCGTCAAGCCGGCCGAGCGCGCGGTCTGCCTGGGAGAGGAGGACTTGGAGTTCGCCCTCCAGCTTAACCGGTGGGTTTGGCGGCAACGGAACGGGAATGAAGGCCCGGTAGCCGTTGACCTGATTGACATATTGGCCGGCTCTAGCTTGCATGTTCGATCCCGTCATAGATGCTCGTTCCTTAAGCAAGGCCCGATCTACCAACTCATACTAAAGGCAATGTTTATTATAACAGGAGTCACATCTCTATAGTAAAGGCGGCCTTACTATTACGCCATAAAACCGTCTCGCCCCCCTAGCCCTCCAACCTTGGGGGAACTGTAGACGACCTCTCCCAGAATTGGGGGCCGGGGGACAGAGGGGGCTGAACGGTTACTCTTGGCCTTGGGTTTGGCCTTATGTACCCCGCAATAGACGGAGCCATCCACCGCGTTGTTGCGACAGCGGTTCCCGGAGGCGGTGGTGGCTTTGCAACGGGTTGTGGCCATTTTGTGGTCCTTTTGTTGGTTGGTTGATTGGTTGATTGGTTGATTGGGTTGACGGAAAAATCAACCAATCAACAAATCAACACCTTGCAACGCCCGCCACACCCGCTCCGGCGTGAAGGGCAACTCGTCCATCCACACCCCCGTGGCGTTGTGGATGGCGGCGGCGATGGCTGGGGCGGTGGGGATGAAGGGCATTTCGGCCATGCCCCGTGCGCCCAGTGGCCCCTGGGGGTCGGGGAACTCCAAAATCACGGGCACGATCTCCTCCACCACGTCCAGCACACCGGGGATCAGGTAGGTGCTAAAATTGGGGTTGAGGATGTGGCCCTTGGCCTGCACCACATTTTCCAGCAGGGTCCAGCCCACGGATTGGGCCACGGCCCCCTCGATCTGGCCCTCGACCAATTTGGGGTTGATGGCCATGCCCACGTCGTTGGCGCTGACCAGCCGCTTGACCGTGACATGGCCGGTCTCCACATCGATCTCCACGTCCGCGGTCTGGGCGCAATAGCCGTAGGTGATGTTGGGGTCCCCGGCCCCGGTGATGGGGTCGTAGCCTGTAGTTTTGCGGGCATAGTGGACATGGTCGGCCCTGGCCGGGCGATCTTCGTTACGCCAGCGTTGCAAGGCCCGTTGCGCCGCGCCCACAATGGCGTTGCCCTGCATAAAGGTCAACCGGCTGGCCGAGGCGCTGCCACTGCTGCCGGTGATGTCCGTGTTGTCCACGGCCATCTCCACCCGATCAACCGGGATGTTCAGCGCTTGGGCGGCCAACTGACGGAAGGCAGAATGGGCGCCCTGACCCACCTCCGCCCCCACGGCCCCCACCACGGCCCGGTCGATCTCGGTACCGCCGTGAAGCTCCACGAAAGCTGCGGCATTTTCAGGATAGCCCAGGCTGAACCCCACATTTTTGAAGCAAGCGGCCATGCCCATGCCCCGCAGGGTGTGGGTTTTGGAGGCGTCGAGGGATGTTTGCTGAGAAGAGCGGACGATTTCCTGACCTGCCGGGGTCGGCGCTTGCCAGCCGGTTTTGGACTTGACCCAGCCGGCATGTTGAGCCGCGGCCTCGATCACCGGACCGATGGTGACGCCGGCGGGCATAGGACTGCCGGTGGCGATGATGGCCCCGTCGCTGAGGGTGTTGCGCAGACGGAATTCCACTGGGTTCAGGCCCAGGGCGTGGGCCAGTTTGTTCATCTGCATCTCGGCGGCGAAGTGGCCTTGGGGACCGCCAAAGCCCCGGAAGGCGCCGTTGGGGCAGTTGTGGGTGTAGACTGCCCGGGTGTCCACATGCACGTTGGGGATCTCGTAGGGGCCGAGGCAGGCCAGGGTGGCGTTGCCCAGTACCTTGGTGCTGGTGGAGGCGTAGGAACCGACGTCCGCGGTGACATCCACCTGGGCGGCAACCAGCTTGCCCTCCGCGGTGGCCCCCCATTTGGCCTTCAAAATGTAGGGGTGGCGTTTGTGATGGCCGCGGATGCTCTCTTCCCGGCTCCAGATAGTCTTGACCGGGCGACCGGTTTTCTGGGCGGCCAGGGCCAGCAAGATCTGCACGGACATATCCTCTCGCCCGCCAAACGCGCCGCCGATGGCCGGATAGCGCACGACGATCTCCTCGTCGGCCAGGCCCAGGGCGTGGGCGATCTGCTCCCGATCCTCGTGCATCCACTGGCCGCCCACGATCACCTCGATACGTCCATCCTCGCGCACAAAGGCCAACCCGGCCTCGGGCTGAAGATAGGCGTGTTCCTGGGCGTGGGTGCGATAGGTGGCCTCGACGATCACATCGGCCTGGGCGAAACCAGCTTCCATGTCTCCGTGGCGCAGATGGTATTCGAGCAGGATGTTGCTGTCGGCCACCTTGCCGGCGAAGGCGTGGTTTTTATAACTATGAACCTGGATGGCGTCGGGCAGCATGGCCGCCTCCGGGTCCAAAACCAGGGGCAGATCTTCGAACTCGGCCCGCACCAGCTTGGCCGCGACCGCGGCCTGGGCTTGGGTCTCGGCGATCACCAGGGCGATGCGGTCCCCCTCCCAGCGCACGGTGTTGGTGAGGGTGGAACCATGCGCGGCGTCCGGCCCGCACAGCACCGGCTGATCCAGAATGTTGAGGCCAAAGCTGTTCACCGGCACATCTGCGGCGGTGAGGACGGCGATCACGCCGGGCGCGGATCGGGCCGCGTCCACATGCAGGGCGCACACCCGGGCGTGGGGCACCCCGGCGAAGACCGTGGTCATCCACGTCTGGCCGGGCAGGTTGATGTCACCGGGATAGGCCGCCGCGCCGGTCACTTTGTCCGCGGCGTCGATACGGGGGAGGCTGCTGCCAACTGCGCGCATGGTTGGGTTCCTTTTGTAGTTTTTAAGGCCGCTCTCTGGCCGCGGCCTCGGTGATCAACGCCTGGATGCGTTCAACAAAAAGTTGGTCGGCC
>CAZKEX010000011.1:0-17911 GCA_964551895.1 uncultured Caldilineaceae bacterium
TGTTGCGGTTGATCACCCGGCGGTAGAGGTCGTTGAGGTCGCTGGTGGCAAAGCGGCCACCGTCCAACTGCACCATGGGGCGCAGGTCCGGCGGGATCACAGGCAGGGAGGTCATGATCATCCACTCGGGGCGGTTGCCGCTCTTGCGGAAGTTTTCCACCACGCGCAGACGCTTGGCGGCCTTGCGGCGGCGCTGCTTGCTGCGGGTGGTACGGATCTCCCGGCGCAGCTCCTTGGACAGCTTGTCCAGGTTGACCTTGGCCACAATGTCCCGCACGGATTCGGCCCCCATGCCGGCGTCAAAGACGTTGCCCCAGCGGTCGGCCAACTCTCGATAGCGGCTCTCGGCCAGCAACTGCTGCTCGGACAGCCCCTTGAGTTCGTCCAGATCCTTCTCCATGTTGGCCCGCAGACGCTCCTGGCGGTCGGCCAACTCCTGGCGGGGCTGGCTGGTCTTGGCCTCCAGCTCGGCGCGCAGGTGGTCCCGCTGGGCCGAGAGCAGCAGGCGAATGTCCGCCTTCTCCTCGTCAGATTCGGCCTGGAATTTGTAGGTCTGGTCTTCAACCAGCTTGGCCACATGGGCTTCCCGGTCGGCGGTGATGATCTCACCGACTTCGATAATGGGATCCTCGGCCCAAGAGAGGCTCTTGGCCACATCGGCCTTTTTGCCCACTCGGGTCGCCAGCCAGGTCTGCAAGGCCTGGGCCTCGGCGATCATGCCCGAGATGGTGGCGCTGATGCGCTCGTCCAATTGGGCGATCTGGGTCTCTTCGCTGGCGTCCAACTCGGCCATGCGCGTCTCGAAGTGGGTCTCTTCTGCCTCAAGCTGCCCTTGCACCTCGGCCTCCATCCGTGTGAGCCGCATGAGCAGTTCCCGCTCGTGGCGCTGGATGGCCCGACTGCGGGCGTCCTCGTTGACGTTGGTGATGATGTACTGGGCGAAGTAGAGTACCCGCTCCAAATGGCGGGGGCTGATGTTGAGCAGCAGCCCCAGGCGGCTGGGCACACCCTTCACATACCAGATATGGCTAACCGGGGAGGCCAGTTGGATATGGCCCATGCGCTCCCGGCGTACCCGGCTGGGGGCAACCTCCACCCCACACTTGTCACACACAATCCCCTTGTAGCGGACGCGCTTGTACTTGCCGCAGGAGCATTCCCAATCCTTTTGGGGACCAAAAATGCGCTCGCAGAAAAGCCCGTCCCGCTCCGGGCGCAGGGTTCGATAGTTGATGGTCTCGGGCTTGGTGACCTCACCATAGCTCCACTCCCGGATCTGCTCCGGGGAGGCCAGGGAAATTCGGATGGCGTCAAAGTTCTTTACTTCCATATTATGTTTGCTCTCCTGATCGTATAGGCGAGACTAAGAGATTGGGAGACTAGGAGATTAGGAGATTGGGAGATTGGGAGCCTGGTTCGCTCTCTTAATCTCTCAATCTCCCAATCTCTCAATCTCCTAATCTCCCAATCCGCTATTCCTGGCTGCGGGCCATGGGACTGGGAATGTTCAGGCTAAAGCCCAACTTGGGCAGGCGTTCCTCGGCGTCGTCCTTGCCGAACTGGACCACCTCGTTTTTGTCGTTGATCACTTCCACGGCCAGGGCCAAGCTCTGGAGTTCCTTCACCAAGACACGGAAGCTCTCCGGCACGCCGGGGCTTTGGATGTCCTCGCCCTTGACGATGGCCTCGTAGGTCTTGACACGACCGCTGACATCGTCGGACTTGATGGTGAGCATCTCCTGCAGGGTATAGGCCGCGCCATAGGCTTCCAGGGCCCACACTTCCATCTCGCCGAAGCGCTGGCCGCCAAACTGGGCCTTGCCGCCCAAGGGCTGCTGGGTCACTAAGCTGTACGGGCCTGTGCTGCGGGCATGGACCTTGTCCTCGACCAGGTGATGCAACTTGAGCATCTGCACCACGCCCACGGTGACGGGCAGATCGTAGGGCACGCCGGTCTTGCCGTCATAGAGCCGCTGCTTGCCCGTGGTGGGCAGAGGCACGACCAGATCGTCGCTCAACTCGTGGGCGGCAGCGATCAGCTCCTCGCCGCTCAGATCCTTGTGCTCGCCGCCATGATAGGCCATCCATTCCCGCAGGGCAGTCTCAATGGCCGCGGCGTTGGATTCCTCGTTGGCCCGTTTGCTGTCGTAGCTGTCGGAGAAGAGCAGTTCGGCATCATAGCCGGATTCACCCAACCACCCCCGCACACAGGCACGCCGGGCGTAGGGGACGCTATTAAAGATAGATTCAGCGTCGTAGCCCAAAGGCTCCAACCAGTCGGTCAGATAGATGCGTAGGGCGTCGATGTCGTCTTCCAGCTCGCTGCTGAGGATACCCGCCTCGGTGGTCACCGCCCAGGCTTTGCGCCGGGTGGCGTCCCAGGCTCGATCCGTCAGCCAGGAACGGGCCAATTCAGCCTCGATCTCGTCTTCCTTGGCCCCGTCAAAGACCGGGGTCTCGGCCATGAAGCCCATGCGCAGGGCCGCCCAGCCCAAGTGGGCCTCCAAGATCTGGCCGATGTTCATCCGGCCAGGCACACCCAGGGGGTTCAGGATGATGTCCACGGCGGTGCCGTCCTCCAGGAAGGGCATGTCTTCCACAGGCACGACCTTGGAGATGACGCCCTTGTTGCCGTGACGACCGGCCATCTTGTCGCCCTCGGTCAGGCGGCGGCGCTGGGCCACACCCACCCGCACAATCTTCTCCACGCCGGCGGGCAGATCCCGATGCTCGTCACGGGCGAAGACCTTGACATCCACCACCTTGCCCCGTTCACCGTGGGGCAGGCGCAGGGAGCTGTCCTTCACCTCTCGGGCCTTTTCGCCAAAGATGGCCCGGAGCAGCTTCTCTTCCGGGGTCAGCTCGGTCTCGCCCTTGGGGGTGATCTTGCCCACCAGGATGTCGCCAGGGGCCACCTCCGCGCCGATGCGGATGATGCCCTCTTCGTCCAGATCCTTCAGGGCGTCCTCGCCCACGTTGGGAATATCACGGGTGATCTCTTCGGGTCCCAACTTGGTCTCTCGGGCCTCGATCTCGTGTTTCTCCACATGGAGAGAGGTATATTTGTCGTCCTGCACCAGCCGCTCGCTGACCAGGATGGCATCTTCAAAGTTGCCACCCTCCCAGCTCAGATAGGCCACCATCACATTCTGGCCCAGGGCCAACTCGCCCCGATCCGTGCTGCTGCTGTCGGCCAACACCATACCCTTGGTCACGATGTCGCCCTTGAAGACCAGGGGACGTTGATCGATGCAGGTACTTTGGTTGCTGCGGTGATACTTGCGCAGATGGTAGCTGCGGCGGGTGCCGTCCTCTTCCATCACCACGATCTCGCTGCCGACCACGCTGACCACTTCGCCAGCGTTGCGGGCCACGACTACCTGGCCAGAATCGATGGCCGCCTGATATTCCATCCCTGTGCCCACAATGGGGGCATCCGGGCGCACCAGGGGCACGGCCTGACGCTGCATGTTGGAGCCCATGAGCGCCCGGTTGGCGTCGTCATGCTCCAGGAAGGGGATCAACGAGGCCGAGACGCCCACAATCTGCTTGGGCGACACATCCATGTAGCGGATGTTTTCCGGCAATTCAAAGCGGAATTCCTCGGCATGACGGGCCGACGGACGTGGGTTCTGAAATTCGCCCATCGTATTCAGCCCCGAAGAGGCCTGGGCGATGGAGGCGGTTTCTTCCTCGTCGGCGTTGAGGTAGACGACCTCTTCGCTGGCAAAGGGCTTGACCGTGATCTGCTTTTGACCGGCCAGGGCAGCCACGGCGACCAGCCGTTCGGCCATGGCGGCGTCGATCACGGTCTCTCGCTCGGCGATGATCTGGTTGGTGGCCGGGTCGATGATGTCATCCCACAGCAGGCGGCCTACCATACTGGCGGCATCGTCAGCCGGGACAGAATTATAGACCCGACGGTAGGGGGTCTCGATAAAGCCATAGTCGTTGACCCGGGCAAAGGAGGCCAAAGAGCCGATCAGCCCGATGTTGGGGCCTTCTGGGGTCTCGATGGGGCAGATACGGCCGTAGTGGCTGTAATGCACATCCCGCACATCAAAACCGGCCCGCTCTCGGCGCAGACCACCGGGTCCCAGGGCGCTGAGGCGACGCTTGTGGGTCAGTTCGGCCAGGGGGTTGGTCTGGTCCATAAACTGGCTGAGCTGGCTGCCCCCAAAGAACTCACGGGTGGCGGCCACCACAGGCCGGATGTTGATCAGGCTGAGGGGGGTCACCTGCTCTGGGTCGCGGATGGACATGCGCTCGCGCACCACCCGCTCCATGCGCAGGAGGCCGATGCGCAGTTGGTTCTGCACCAGCTCGCCCACGGTCTTGATCCGGCGGTTGCCCAGGTGATCGATGTCGTCCGGGCGCTCGGAGCTATTGTTGATGTTGATGATGCGCTTGATCACCGCGATCAGATCCTCGTTGGTGAGGATGCGGGTGTTCAGGCTGGTGTCCAAACGCAGGCGACGGTTGAGCTTGTAGCGCCCCACCTTGCCCAGGTCATAGCGACGCGGGGCAAAGAAGAGGTTCTGCATGAAGCTCTTGGCGTTGTCCAGGGTGGGCGGATCCCCAGGGCGCAGCTTTTTATAGAACTCCAACAGGGCATCGTCCACACCCTTGTCCGTGTTGTCCGTGGGGTTGGCCGTGGTATCCCGCTCCAGGGTGGACTCGATAAAGGGATGGTCCGAGTCTATGTCCACATCGGTGAACAGGGCGCGGATCTCTTCGTCCGTGCCATAGCCGATGGCTCGCAGCAGAATGGTGACCGGCAATTTGCGCTTGCGGTCTACCTTGACGCTGATGATGTCTCGGCGGCTGGTCTCGAACTCCAGCCAGGCGCCCCGGCTGGGGATCATTTTGGCCCCGGCCATGTCTCGCCCGGTGGAGCGGTCTTCTTCCACGGTGAAATAGACGCCCGGAGAGCGGATCAACTGGCTGACCACAACCCGCTCGCTGCCATTGATAATAAAGGTGGCGGAATCGGTCATCAGGGGGAAGTCACCCATGAAGACTTCCTGCTCGCTGATTTCGCCGGTGTCGTTGTTTATCAGCTTCACTTCCACCCACAAGGGCGCAGAGAAGGTGATGTCTCGCTCCCGGCATTCATCTTCCGGGTACTTGGGTTCGCCAAAATAAAAGTCGCCCAAATGTAGTTCCAAGTTTTTATTGAAGCTGACGATGGGAGAAATCTCTTCGAAAAGTTCGCGCAGACCTTCTGTGCGAAACCATTCAAAGCTACGCAACTGCACTTCGGTCAGCCGGGGCAGCCCCATCACCGTTGGGGTACGCGCATAGGACTTGCGCGGGATACCAGCAAAGGCATCGCCGCCACCGATATTGCTGCCATTGCTGCCATTGACAGAGGAAAGGGTTTGAAGAGGTTGTGTCATGTACAATGGGCTCCTTACACTTACTCTTGATCTTCTTGTCGATTCGCAGACCACGAAAGCGATCCACGCACCAACCCACATATCCGGCGTCCAGAGCTGTTGTGGGGCGGCGGCCCCTCTAACCGGGGTCCATCCGGATCCGCCAACAGCTCTGTCCAGGTCCAAAAAATCCAACTTCATCCCACAGCCCGCACGAGTACAGATCGGCGGAAGGTAGTCTGGGAAACATTGCTCTGGCCAGGTCCACGACCGGGCTAGAGCGCAGGTGTTCCCAGAACCTTTTTACGCCGGGCTGTACTCGTTCGGGACAATAGCCATGAAGACACGAAGATGGGAAGGCCCACAAAGAAGAGGGGAAATAACCCCCTTTATCTTCGTGAAACTTCCCTTCTTCCCAACTTCGTGGCTACTTTTTCAAACAACACCTAACAACAAGATGGCACCTTGCAGCCAGCAGGGAGATCAGCGTCTATGCCGATCTCATATGCTCTGCCTTCAGGTGCCTTGGTTTGTGAGGCAGTTCCCGCTGCCAAATTGATTGCGCCACCCGCTCCGTTTCCCCACCCCCACGCCAGTCAGACGACAGACGCTCCGGGCTGGGGCCGGTTCCAGGGCAGCAGAAAAGCCCAACCAGAATTCTTCTTGGGCTGGGCATCTTTAACAGGAAACCACCTCGGTATTGAACTTGTCTTTATGTGAACTGCCACGCTGTGGACCAAATGCCTGGGTTCAGCCTTTCGGCTCAACCCTCTTCTCGGCCAACGGGCGTGGTCCACGTATAGCTTGCCTCACCCAACTGAGCATGGATTGATAATTTGAATCGCCCCAAGGCTTTCGTACACCTTAAGACCGTTCATCCACACCAGCCAGGAGGTATGGCAACTTAAAAGAATACCACAGAGATGAGGGTTTGTCAACAATCAAAATTGGGAAATTTTGGGATTGTCTCGTTCCCAGGAGATCCTGCCCTCCCCCATGCTCCCAATGGGCCAAAACCTCATCCCCGCGCCTGGATGTGCCGTACGCGAAGGTCAAGTATAGGGCCAAAAAGGTTAGACGAAAGTAAGGTCTTATCCCGTCCCAGGCAGGTTGGTCCGGCAATTTATCGCCAATACACCCCAATTCATCCAAATCAATCCCAAATAACCCAAAAATTACCCAAATTGATCCTAGACAGGGAATCCATCCCTGTGGTAGAATATGGGACAATGTGGGACAGTATCCCTATAATCTTGCTTCTTGCGGGGTATTGTGGGGCAATTAGTACGCATGTTCTACAAAAGTTATCCCAAATTTCAACACGACAGCTTACATCCATCCATCACCGACCCTTGATTGAGGCCTATTGTGTTTCTTGGCACCTATACCCACAGCCTGGATAGCAAAAGTCGGCTCACAATTCCTGCCAAATATCGGGAATCTGTGGCCCGGGGCCTTGTGATCACCCGGCATCCCCAGGGCAACTGTTTGATGGCCGTGCCCCAGGCCCACTGGGAGACCGTGGCGAAGCGGGTCAGCGATCTGCCTGTGGCCAACGCCTCCTCGGCCATGCTGCGCCGCTTTCTCTTCAGCTCTGCCGAGGACCTGACGCCGGACAAGCAAGGGCGGATCCTGATCAGCCAGCGGCTGCGGGAGATGGTCGGGATCGAGAACGATGTGATTGTGGCCGGTGTGGACGCCTATTTTGAGCTGTGGACCCCGGACGAGTGGGAGAAGACCCTGGAACCGTTGAACGACCCGGCCATCATGGACGAGATGTTCTCGGCGCTGGGCATTTAGGCCATGTCCCACTTTGCCCCACCCCCGGACCCCCAGGACGCGGATCACATCCCGGTCTTGCTGGCCGAGGTGTTGGACGGTCTGCAAGCCCGGCCCGGCGGACGCTATATAGATGGCACAGTGGGGGGCGGCGGCCACACAGCCCGCATTCTAAGGGATAGCGCACCCAATGGCCAAGTCTTGGCGGTGGACGCGGACCCGGCGGCCATCTTGCGGGTGGCCCAGCTTCTGCCCCAGGCCGTGGCGGATGGGCGGCTGATTCTGGCCCAGGGCCGCTTTGAAGAGATGGCCCAGATCGCCTCGGACCGGGACTTTGGGCCGGTTGACGGCATTCTGTTGGATCTGGGGGTGAGCAGTTTTCAGTTGGAGACCGGGGAACGGGGCTTTTCGTTCTCCCAGGATGGGCCCCTGGACATGCGCATGGACCCCACGGCCCCCCTCTCCGCCGCGGAGATCGTCAACACGTGGCCGGAGTTTGATCTGGCCGACCTGATCTTCCGCTATGGCGAGGAGCGAAAAAGTCGGCCCATCGCCCGGCATTTGGTGAGAAATCGGCCCATTTTGACCACATTGGCCCTGGCCGCGGCCGTGGAACGGGCCGTGGGGGGACGCCGGGGCAGCCGCACCCATCCGGCCACCAAGACCTTCCAGGCCCTGCGCATTGCGGTCAACGACGAACTGGGCCAATTGGAGCGGGTATTGCCTGTGGCCCTGGACCTGCTCAAAACCGGCGGACGGCTGGCCATCATCAGCTTTCACAGCCTGGAAGATCGCCTGGTCAAGCAGTGGATGCAGGCCGAGGCCCAGGATTTTGTCCCGGATCGCTTCCACCCCTACGGGGGCACCGACCGCACGCCCACCCTGAACATCATCACACGCAAGCCCATCACCCCCGGCCCGGACGAACTGGCCGCCAACCCCCGCAGCCGATCGGCCAAGCTACGGGTCGCCGAACGGGTGAAGGGGTGAGCGGGTGAAAGGGTTGAAAGGGTGAAGGGGTGAAAATCTCCCAATCTCCCAATCGCCCAATCTCTACCTTCATTACCCATTACTTCATTACTCGTTACTCATTACTCATTACTCATTACTCATTCCTCTTTCCCCACCGGAGACGTGCCGTATGCTACAACAGAATGCGCTCCCTTCTTCCCTTTCATCGGCCCCCGGACAGTTGTCCGGGGGGCTGACCGGGTCTATCCGCGAGACGTTGCGCAACAATCCCCTTGGCACGGTGATGCGCATCCTGTCCATGCCACTGGACCGCGCGGCGTTTGTGTGGTGGACGGTGATCATGCTGCTCTTCGGGGCCGGGGCCGGGGTGCATATCTGGCTGTCGGTGCAGATCGCCCAGGCCGAAAGCCAGTTGACCCTCTTGCAGGCGGAACACACCGAGTTCGAGCTGGCCAACGCCGAGCTGATGTGGCAGATCAGCCAGTATACGAGCCTGCCCGTGGTGCAGAGCCGGGCCACCAGCATGGGCTTCCGCAACGACTACGCAAACCTCTACATGCCCCTGGCCGCGGACCTGCCCCCGGTGGTGATGACCACGGACCCTGTGGTGCAGGCCCTGCCCACAGCCAACCCAACCCAGCCTGTCGCCGCCAGTCAACCCGCCGCCGAGGCGAGACAGGGGGATGGCCCGCTGGACCTGTCCAGCCGCCTGGACTTTGGCCGTCTGGGCATTTCGGTGCAGCGCACAGACTGGGTACAGGATCTGCGTCTGCGCACAGACGGCTTTTTCACCGACCTGAACCTGGGATTCAACACCCTGTGGTCCGACCTGCGAGCCTATGGCCAACAGACCTGGCAACGCATGGCCGGAGACCCAAACAGACCCAAAACCACCATCGCCGCCACCCGATAGGGGATTTGGGATTGGGGATTGGGGATTGGGGATTGGGGATTGGGATAACCCATCCAATCTCCCAATCTCCCAATCTCCCAATCTCCCAACCAACTAACCAACCAACCAACCAACTAACCACCCACCCACCATGTCCCTAAACCCGAACCATCCTGGACTGTCAACCCAATCTACCAATGCTGCCGAACAAGAACGTCGGCAGCATTGGCGTTTTATGGTCCTGGTCGTTCTGCTGGCCGGGGCGGGGATCTTCATTGTTCTGCGCCTCTTCCAATATCAACTGGTCAACTGGATGCGCTTCGATCCGCGGACCGATCTTCCTGCCCCCGGCCTCTCGCTGGAAGCCCCCCGGGGCGTGATCGTGGATCGGGACGGCGAACTGTTGGCCGCGGATCGCTTCCGCTACCAGATCATCGTGGACCCCAGCCTGATCCCCCAGGAGCAGTGGGCGACGTTGTCCTATTGGCTGGAGAGCGCGGTCGGCATCCCGGCCGCGGAGACATGGCAGACGCTGGTGACGCGGGAAGGCACCAACTATGCCCTGCTGGCCAAGGATCTGGATCTGACTTTGGGGCAGGCGCTCAAAGACGCCAAAGCTGCGGACCTGGTCGAGACCGAAGCGGCCATCGAGGAGGCCGCCGCCAGAGGGATCGACCGAAAAACCGCCCTGGCGAACCTAAAACGCAGTCCTGTACGTTATCTAACCATGCGCCCTGCCCCCAGCCGCTACTACCCCCAAAACCAGGTCGCCTCCCAGGTGGTGGGCTTTGTCAACACAGAGCGCCAGGGCTTTTATGGGCTGGAAGGCTACTACAATCTCTTTTTGCGGGCGGATGGGGTGGGGCTGCCCAAGGGCCGGGTGACAGGCGTCGACAGCCTGAGTCCCCAGGTGCGCACCCTGGTTCCCTCCACCACAGGCAAGGACCTGGTCCTGACCCTGGACCGCACGGTGCAGTGGATCATCGAGGAAGAGCTGCGGGATGCCCTCTCCTTCTATCGGGCCGAGGCCGGCACCATCATTGTGATGGAGCCAAAGACCGGGGCCATCTTGGGGCTGGCCAATTCGCCCACCTATGATCCCAACCGCTTTGACCAAGTTGACGACTATCTGGTCTTCCGGGACAGCGCCATCAGCGCCCAATACGAGCCGGGGTCGATTTACAAGATCATCACCATGGCCGCGGCGGTGGACACGGGGACGGTCAAGCCCATGGACATCTTCACCGACACCGGCTCCATCAGCGTGGGCGGGCGGGTGATCCAGAACAGCAGCCGCACCGCGGCCGGCCAGGTCACCGTGGCCGATGCCCTGGCCCTTTCGTTAAATGTGGTAACGGCCCAGGTGGCCGAAAAGCTGGGGGCCGAGGCCTTCTATAAATATGTCAACCTCTTCGGCTTTGGCCAGTCCACGGAGATCGACCTCTTTGGCGAGATGGACGGCTTAGTGAAATCACCGGGCGATCCTGCCTGGAGCCAGGCGGACCTGGGCACCAACAGCTTTGGCCAAGGCCTGGCCGTGACGCCCATCCAGATGATCAACGCCGCCGCGGCCATTGCCAACGGTGGCACCCTGATGCGGCCCTACATTGTCCAGGCCCGGGTGGAGGGCGACCGGGTGCTGCAAACCCAGCCCACCGTGGTGCGCCGGGTCCTCTCCCCAGAGAGCGCGGCCACCATGACCGAGATGATGGTCCACACAGTGGAGACAGGCAACAGCCGGGCCAAGGTGCCGGGCTACAGCGTGGCCGGCAAGAGCGGCACAGCCCAAATTCCTACCGAGGAGGGCTATACCGAGGATGAGACCATCGTCAGCTTTGTGGGCTATGTGCCGGCGGATGACCCCCAATTTGTCATGCTGGTCAAGATGGACCGCCCAGATCCCAAGATCAGCCCCTGGGCCACCTACACCGCCGCCCCGGTCTTTGGCCGGGTCGCCATCCGCCTGCTGGAACATCTGAACGTCCCGCCGGACAGTGTGCGGCTGGGAGAGGGGGAAATGAGTAATGAGTAATGAGTAAGGTGTGGTCGGCGGAAGGATCGCCAAAATACCCAACCCCTTTCTCGACAACACATTACTCCTTACTCATTACTCATTCATCCCCAACGCCTTGCTAATTTTTAACACGAAACACGCCCATGCCCATCATTCCGACCCGCATCACCCAACATACCCTGTGGCAAGCCCTGACGGGACAGATCCCGCCCCGGGGTTTGGCGGCTGCGCCCATTGGCCGGGCTGTGCTGGACAGCCGGGATGTGCTGGCCGGGGATCTCTTTGTGGCCCTGGTCGGCCAGTTCACCGACGGCCATCGCTTCATCTCCACGGCGGTGGAGCGGGACGCCGCCGCCATTTTGTGCGAAGCCCGGGGCCGGGAGGCCGCCGCCCAAGCCGGGGCGCTGATCGTGGACTGCACCGCCGGTCCCCAACCTGTGGGCGGAACAAAGCCGGGCCTCTCTGCCCAGGATCTGGGCCGCCTGGGAGAATTGGGCGTGCAGTTGGCCTTTGTGGTCCCCAACTCAGAGCAGGCCCTGCAACAGGTGGGGGCTTTCCAACGCCTGCACCGCAGCCGGGCCGACCTGCGGGTGATCGGCATCACCGGCAGCGTGGGCAAGACCAGCACCAAGGAGATGGCGGCCAAGGTGCTGGCCAACCGCTTTGTCACCCTGGCCTCCACAGGCAATTTGAACAACGAACAGGGTCTGCCCCTCACCCTGCTGGGGCTGGGGACGGAACACGAGCGGGCCGTGCTGGAAATGGCCATGTACGACGTGGGGGAGATCGCCCGGCTGTGCGAGCTGGCCCGGCCCCATGTGGGGGTGATCACCAACGTCGGCCCCAGCCATTTGGAACGCCTGGGCACCATTGAGCGCATCGCCCAGGCCAAATCCGAGCTGGTCCAGGCCCTGCCCCGGGCCGCGGATGGCGGCGTGGCCATCCTCAACTGGGACGACGAGCGGGTGCGGCCCATGGCCGACCTCACCAAGGCCCGCATCTTCCGCTATGGGCTGACCCCGGCGGCGGATCTGTGGGCCGAGGGCATCGAAAGCGCCGGCATGGACGGCATCCGCTTCCAGTTTAACTACCGTGCGCCGGAGAAGCCCGACTCGGTGGAGACCCTGCATGTGCGGGTTCCCCTGCTCGGTCGGCACAGCGTCCACACGTCCCTGCGGGCCGCGGCCGTGGGCTTGGTCGAGGGGCTAAACTGGCAGGAGATCGTGGCCGGTCTGCAACGCAACGCCAGCCAACTGCGCCTGGTGGTCGTCACCGGCCACAACGACAGCACCCTGATCGACGACACCTACAACGCCAGCCCGGCCAGCACCATCGCCGCCCTCAACCTGCTGCTGGATCTGCATCCAAGTCTGCCCGGTCGCCGCATCGCCGTGCTGGGGGACATGCGGGAGCTGGGCAGCTATACCGAGGAGGGCCACAAACTGGTGGGCCGCCGGGCCGCCGGGGTAGCCCAAGTCCTGGTCACCGTGGGCGAACTGGGCCGGATGATGGCCGCGTACGCCCTGGAGGCCGGCGCGGACCCGGCCACGGTCCACCCCATGCCGGACGACGCCGCGGCCATCGGTCTGCTCAAAGAGATCCTGCAACCCAAGGACATGGTGCTGATCAAAGGCAGCCGGGCCGTGGGCATGGACCAGATCGTCACCGGTCTCAGCCAAGAAACGAGAAACTAGCCCATGTCCTATCCATTGGCCCTCGGTACACTCAGCTTTTTCATCGCCGTGATCTGGGGCAAACCCCTGATCAACCTGCTCAAACGCAAGGGGATTGGCAAACAGATCCGCATCGAAGGGCCGGACACCCATCAGATCAAGACCGGCACCCCCACCATGGGCGGCATTCTGATTGTGCTGCCCGTGCTGTTGATCACCGGCTTTTTGAACGTGGCCAACCTGTGGGGCCTCAACTATGTGGGCCAGAGCACCCTGCTGCTCTTCTTCTGCCTGGCCGCCCACGCCACCCTGGGGGCCATCGACGACTGGCAGGGGATCAAGGGGCTGCGGGGCAAGGGCGAGGGGCTGAGCGCCCGCATGAAGAGCGGCGTGCAGTTTCTGATCGCCACAGCCATCGCCCTGATCCTCTACTTTGGCCCGCCCCATCTGGACTTTGTGGGCGTGCCCGGCATCCCGGAATTTGTCACCGTAGGCTGGCTCTTCATCCCTGCCGCCATCCTGATCTTGGTGGGCTTTAGCAACGCGGTCAATCTGAGCGATGGGCTGGACAGTCTGGCCGGCAGCATCAGCGCCGTGGCCTTTGCCAGCTATGGCATGATCGCCTATTTGCAGCGCCAGACCTATTTGACCATCTTCTGTTTTGTGATGGTGGGCGCGCTCTTCGCCTTTTTGTGGTTCAACGCCTATCCCGCCGAGCTTTTCATGGGGGACACGGGCAGCCTGGCCCTGGGGGCCACCCTGGGTCTGGTGGCGCTGATGACCGGCCAATGGCTGCTCCTGCCCGTGGTCGGCTTCGTCTTCGTGGCCGAAGCCGGATCGGTGATGTTGCAGGTGGCCTCGGCCAAATTCACCCGCAAATATCTGGGCCGGGACATCCGCCCCTTCAAGATGACCCCCCTGCACCACCATTTCGAACTCCTGGGCTGGAGCGAAATGCAGGTCAAAGAACGCTTCTGGATCGTCGGCGTCCTCAGCGGTATGTTGGGCGTCGCACTCGCGTTGCTGTAGCCATCTCTAGCCATCTCTCGTTCCCACGCTCCGCGTGGGAACGCACACAGGCGCTCTGCGCCGAGGGGCGCAGAGCGCCCAAAAACACTCCCACGCGGAGCGTGGGAGCGAGTGATAAAGACAAGCCATGACACCGAATGAATTCGCAGGAAAATCTATCCTGATTTTGGGGCTGGCCCGCCAGGGGTTGGCCTTGGCGCGCTTCTTTGTGAAGGCGGGCGCTCAGGTGACGGTGAGTGACGCCGCGGCAGGGGAGAAGCTGGTCGAGGAATTGGGGGCGTTGGGGGACTTGCCGGTCACCCTGGCCCTTGGCGGCCACCCCCTCTCGTTGCTGGATGGCTGTGATCTGCTCTGCCTGAGCGGGGGTGTGCCGGCCCAACTGCCCATCGTCCAAACCGCCATCCAGCGGGGCATTCGGTTGAGCAACGACAGCCTACTTACGTTGCAGTTAGCCCCCTGCCCGGTGATCGCCATCACCGGCAGCAGCGGCAAGACCACGACCACAACGTTGGTGGGCGAGATGCTGCGGGAGAGCTTTGCCGGGGATGGGAACGGGACCGGGCGCGCGGTGCATGTGGGCGGCAACATCGGCACCCCCCTGCTGGACCGGCTGGACCAGGTGCGGGCCGGGGATATTCTGGCGCTGGAACTGAGCAGCTTTCAACTGGAACTGTGGGACCCGGCCCTGGCCTACGGCTGCTTGGACAACCTGGGGCCGGACATTGCCGCCATCCTCAACATCACCCCCAACCATTTGGACCGCCACCCGTCCATGCGCGCCTATGCGGACGCCAAATTCAATTTGCTGCGCTATTTGAAACCGGACAGCCAGGTTGTGTTGAACGGCGAATGGCGAATGGCGCATGGCGATGGGGAGCTGGACGATCTACTGGCTGAGATGGCCGCACAACTTGCCAATCGCCCCTCGCCCCCCCTTCTCTTTAGCCGAGAAAAAGCTTTGATCTCAGGGGCTTGGTTGGACGGGGATCGGCTTATTTTTGACGGAAAAGAGATCTGCCGCCGAGATCAGGTCAAGCTGCGGGGGGATCACAACATCAGCAACCTGTTGGCCGCCGCGGCCATCAGCGGCGCGGCCGGGGCCACGGTGGCGGCCATGACCAAGGTGGCCACCACCTTTGCCGGGGTGCCCCACCGCCTGGAGGTAGTGGCCGAGATCGGCGGGGTAACCTGGATCAACGACAGCATCGCCACCGCGCCGGAGCGGGCCGTGGCCGGGCTGCGCTGTTTCCGCCCGGGCGCACAGACGCTGATTTTGCTGGCCGGGGGCAAGGACAAGAACTTACCCTGGACCCCTTTCGCCGACGAAGTGCTGGCCCGGGTCAGCTTTTTGATCGGCTTTGGCCACGCCGGCCCCATGATCGTGGATGTGGTGCAGGAGCGCATGACCCTCAACCGGCTCTCGTCTCCCACCTGCGCCGTGGTCAACCGGCTGGACGAGGCCGTGGCCCTGGCCGCCCGCATCGCCGGACCAGGCAGCGTGGTCCTGCTCTCCCCCGGCGGCACCAGTTACGATGCGTACAAGAATTTCGAGCAGCGGGGCGAACATTTCCGGCGGTTGGTGGTTGAGAGTTAGTTGATCTTTTGATCCACGAATCTTCACGAATCCACACGAATCTTTTCTTTTTGATTCGTGAAGATTTGTGAAGATTCGTGGATAGCCCTTAGAGGAAAAGGTGACGATGACGGCCAAATCGAACAGACGGATGGCAAAATCGAGCGGCTCGTACGATCTCACCCTGGCGCTTTCGGTGTTGGGGTTGGTGATGGTGGGGCTGATCATGGTCTTCAGCGCCAGCTTTTATCAGGGGCTGGAGGGCTATGAGGACGCCTATTACTTTATCACCCGCCAGGTGATCTGGGTGGCGTTGGGGCTGGTGGCAATGGTGATGGCCGCCCGTATTCCCTATCACTTTTGGGAGACGTGGAGCGTGCTGCTGTTGGGCGTGGCCCTGCTGCTGTTGGTGGCCGTGGTGGTCATGGGCAGCGATCTCTTCGGCTCCACCCGCACCTTCTTCGGGGGCAGCGTGCAGCCCAGCGAGGCCGCCAAGATCATCGTGATCATCTATATCAGCGCCTGGCTGACCAGCAAAGGCGAGCGCATCAAGGATGTCAACGTGGGGCTGATCCCCTTCGGCGTGCTGATGGGGGTGGTGGCCGCCCTGGTGGTGGCCCAGCCGGATCTCAGCACCGCGGTGCTGATTGTGCTCACCGCCTCGGTCCTCTTCTTCATCGCCGGCGCGGAAATGCGTCAGATTCTGATCATTGCCCTTCTGGCCGGGTTCACCCTGTGGATCGTGATCACCCAAAGCGACTATGCGGGCAACCGTATCGACCAATATATGGCCTCCACGGGCAACCCCATGACCAGTCCGTCGTGGCAGATTCGCAACGCCACGTTGGCCGTGGTCTCCGGCGGTCCCTTGGGCGCGGGCATCGGGGCCGGGCAGATGAAGGCGGGCTGGATCCCCCTGAGTTGGTCGGACAACATCTTCGCCGTGGTCGGAGAGGAGTTGGGGCTGTTGGGCAGCCTGTTGATCGTGATTCTCTTTGCCCTCTTTGCCTATCGAGGCTTCCAGATCGCCCTGCGGGCCAGGGACAACTTCGGCATGCTCATGGCCACGGGGATCACCTCCCTGGTGATCTTCCAGGCCGTACTCAACCTGGCCGTGATCCTCTCTTTGGTCCCGCCCACGGGGGTCACCCTGCCCTTTATCAGCTATGGGGGCAGCTCCATGTTGGTGCTGCTTGGCTCCGTGGGCCTGCTCTTGAGCGTGAGCAAATTTGGCACAACCGCCCAGGCCAGCGCTGCCAAGCAGGCCCGGCGTTCACCCATGGGAGAAGCAACCTATGCGCGTTTTGATTTCGGGTGGCGGAACCGGTGGTCACGTCTATCCGGCTCTGGCCGTCGTCGATCAACTGGTGGGGCCAAGCGGCGCACAACCAGAAAGCCAGCCGCCAAGTCAACCCGCACAACCCGGTCAAGCCGGTCAACCCGCACAGCCCGCGCCCGCAAGCCCAAATCCGGTTCATAGCCCCGACGGGGTGCAGATCCTGTGGGTGGGGAGCAGCAGCGGGCGGGAAAAAGGGCTGGTGGAACGGGCCGGGCTGACCTTTCGGGGCGTTGACACGGGCCAACTGCGGGGCATCAACCCGTTGACGGCCCTGGCAAATGCTGGCAAAATGGTACGGGGCGTGGGCCAGGCCTTGGCCATCTTGAAAGAGTTTCGCCCGGACGTCTGCTTTGTCACCGGGGGCTATGTGTGTGCGCCGGTGGCCGTGGCCTGCAAATTGCGCCGGGTGCCCCTGCTGATCTACCTGCCGGACATGGCGCCGGGGCTGGCCATCAAATGGCTCAGCCGTCTGGCCCAAAAGGTGGCGGTCTCCTTTCCCGGCGCGGCCACCCACTTCCCGGGCAAGGCCGTGGTGACCGGCTATCCCGTGCGGGCGGATCTGGTCCAAGCCGCCCAGGATCGGCGAGGGTCCCGGCAAGCCCTGGCCGATGCCCTAAAGCTGGATCTGGGGCTAAACCCAGGGGCGAATGGGCCGGAAACGCCCCCCCTGCTCTTGGTGTGGGGCGGCAGCCAGGGCTCCCGCAGCATCAACAAGGCCATCCAGGCCAATCTGGCCGACCTGTTGCCCGTGGCCCACATCCTGCACCTCACCGGCGCCCTGGACTATGATCGGGTGGTGGGCGGATTGGCCGATCTGCCCACGGCGTGGCAGAATCGCTATCATCCTGTGGCCTATCTCCACGCCGAGATGCCCCTGGCCCTGGCCGCCGCGGATGTCAGCGTCTGCCGGGCCGGCGCCAGCACCCTGGGTGAACTGCCCGTGGCCCGCCTGGCCTCGGTGCTGGTTCCCCTGCCCATCTCCGGGGGCCATCAGTGGCCCAACGCCCGCCAACTGGCCGACGCCGGCGGGGCCGTCATCGTGGCCGACGACGCCCTGGGCACGGAACTGGTCCCGGCGCTGACCGATCTGCTGCAAAACCCGGCCCGGCGGCAGCAGATGGAAACAGCCCTGGCCACCCTTGCCCAACCCAACGCCGCCGCCAACATTGCACAGGTGCTGGTGGGGATGGGGGGAGTTGGTTGATTTGTTGATTTGTTGATTTGTTGATTTGTTGATTGAGCGATTGGGAGATTGGGAGATT
>CAZKEX010000011.1:18011-31497 GCA_964551895.1 uncultured Caldilineaceae bacterium
CAATCTCCCAATCTCCCAATCTCCCAATCTCAAACCAAAACGACCCACACGAAACACGTTTCACGAGACCACGAATCATGGCAAACCAAATTCAGGTATTGCTCACATTTATCCTCTATCTGGTCTTCTTTGGCTGGGTGGGCTATCGGCGCGGGACGATGCGAGAGGGGATTGTGCTGACCGTGGTGGCCGGGGCATGGATCCTGCTGCAAGAGTTCGGCGATGTGCTGGTGATCGTCGCCAACCTGGGCGGACGCTTCATCTCCATCGTGCCCACGGGCGCGCTGACCAAGGGCGACGCCGCCCTGGTCGAGGCCCTGAGCAACGCCAAGAACTGGGTCTCCCCCGAAAACGCCGAGACCTTTCTCTTTCTGATCTGGGTGGCGCTGTTGATGGCTGCCTATATGATCACAGGTATTTTTGTCAAGGATGCCAAGAGCAAACGCACGGGCATGGCCGCCCTGCTGGGTGCGGTCAACGGCCTCTTCTACGCCGTGGTCCTGCTGCCCAACCTGGCCCAGGTCTTTCTGCCCAGGGGTGCGGCCAGCGCGTCCGCCACATCGGCCAGCACCCGTGAAATCTTGCACACCTTGGAGGGCAGCCTGGGCGTGGTGGGCAGCAGCCTGGGCGATATATGGGTCGTCTTCGAGGCCCAGCGCCCCTTTGTGCTGTTGCTCCTGCTCACCATCCTCCTGCTGACCGCCGCGGGCAGCCTCTCCGGCGGCAAGCCCAAGAAATCCAAGCCATGATCCGGCAGGCAAACTATGGGACCCGTTGAAGTTCTCTTTATCACCATCGGCATTCTTGTCACCCTGATCGGCCTGGCCCGGGGCTATGACAAAGAATTGGGCAACACCGTCATCATCTTGGTGGCTATTTTTGTGCTTGCCTTCTTCGAGGCCCCCATCATCGGCGCCGTGACCAGCGTGGTCAACCGGCTGTCAAGCGCCCCGGTGGAAGACGCAGCCACCCGCACCCTGCTTCTGAGCGCGGTCTTCACCCTGGTCTTTGCCTCCATCGTCTTTGCCAGCTATGCCGGGCAAACCCTCAACCTGGGGGCCCGCGCCGCCAAGCCGCCGGTCAGCACCCTCTATACCGCCCTAATCGCCCTCCTCAACGGCTATCTTGTGGGCGGCACCGTCTGGTATTATCAAGATAAATTTGACTATCCCCTACAACAACTTGGCCTCGTGGTCCTGCCCCTGAGCAGCGCCGCCCAGGCCATGACCGAAAATCTGCCCCAAACCCTCTTCCCCTCCCCCATCTATTGGATGGTCCCCGTGGCCATCCTGCTTTTGATCCGGGTCAAGGGATGAAGAAATTTTGGATTTGCGATTTTGGATTTTGGATTAGCGAGACCATGCGAGTATGAGTCAGCAGAGTTTATGGCCGGCACGATTGGCCGCAGCGGATCCCACTTTACGTGTCCACCTGATCGGCATCGGGGGGACGGGTCTCAGCGCCGTGGCCACGGTTTTGGTGGAAATGGGGGTGATTGTCAGCGGCAGCGACCGTCAGCCTAACAGCCATACCCAGCGTTTGGCCCTGGGGGGCGTCCACATCTTCCTGGGCCAGCAGGCGGCAAACCTGGTTGACTTAGCTCCGGCCCAACGCCCAGACGTGGTTCTGATCAGCAGCGCCGTGGGGCCGGACAACCCAGAGCGCCAGGCCGCCGAAACCCTGGGATTGCCTGTAGTCAAACGCAACCAGTTTCTCTCCGCCCTGCTGGCCAACCGCCAGGTGATCGCCATTGCCGGCACCCACGGCAAAAGCACCACCACCGCCATGACCGTCCAGGTCCTGCGCCAGGCCGGGCTGGATGTGGGCTACATCATCGGCACGGTTCTGGCCGGTTACGGCAACGCTGCGGCTGGCAGCAGTCCCTATTTCGTGATAGAAGCGGACGAATATGACCACATGTTTTTGGGGCTGCGGCCCGCCATCGCCGTCATCACCAACGTGGAATGGGATCACCCGGACTGCTACCCCACCCCCGGCAGCTATCGCCGGGCCTTCATGCAGTTCGCCGACCTTGTGCCCCAGGACGGCGTCCTGATCTCCTGCGCCGACGACCCAGGGGCCGAAGAGATCCGGGCCTATCGCTCCACCCACGGCCAAGCCTGGATCACCTATGGCCTGGGCATGGGGTCAACCCTCCAGGCCCTGACCCCCCATTCCGGTCCAAATGGCGGGTATGTGACCGATCTATCCTGGCAAGGGGTCCCCGCCGGCCAGATCAGCCTGCAAGTGCCGGGGCTGCACAATTTGCGCAATGCCCTGGCCGTCCTGGCCGTAGGGGAGCAATGCGGCATTCCCATCCCCCAAGCCGCCGCTATCCTGGCCGATTTTCAAGGCACCGCCCGCCGCTTCGAGCTAAAGGGCAAGGCCAAGGACGTCACCGTCTACGATGACTCTGCGCATCATCCCACAGAAGTGCGGGCCACCCTCTCCGGGGCCCGCCATCGTCACCAGGGCCAGCGCATTTGGGCTGTGATCCAACCCCACACCTTCAGCCGCACCCGCACAGTGCTGGCAGAGATGGCCCGCAGCTTTGGCGACGCCGACCGGGTGATCGTCACCGACATCTACGCCTCCCGAGAGCAGGATGACGGCACGGTCAGCGCCCAGGATCTGGTGGAGGCCAGCGCCCACCGGGCCATCCGCCACATCGGGGATCTGGCCCAGGTCGCCGCCACCCTGGCCGCCGAAGTGCAGCCCGGCGACGTGGTCATCACCCTGGGGGCCGGGGATGGCTACAGGGTGGGCGAGCTACTATTGGAGCAACTGTCCCGTGACTGATCAGCCTTTGACTATCCGAAATATAGATTTTTCCATCCCTGAAGGGCTGGGCATCCGGGTTCAGGCGGAGCATCCCCTGGCCGGGCTGACCACCATGAAGGTGGGCGGGCCTGCCCAATATCTGGCCACGGTGACGACAGTGGATCAGTTGCTCAAATTGGTGCGCTGGTCCCGCTCCGTGGACCTGCCCTACTTTGTGCTGGGCGGGGGCAGCAACATGTTGATCAGCGATGCGGGCATTCGGGGGCTGGTGATCCACAACCGCTGCCGAGATGTGCGTATCGATGCCGCCCCCTACTGCGTCTTCCCCCACGACCAGCGGCCCTTTGTCTATGCCGAGAGCGGCGCGGCCCTGGCCGGCGTGGCCCGGCGCAGCGTGCAGGAAGGGTTGACCGGTCTGGAATGGGCGGTCAGCGTGCCGGGCACCCTGGGCGGCGCGGTGGTAGGCAACGCCGGCGCCCACGGCGGCGAAGTCAAGGACACACTGTGGAACGCCCTGCTCCTTGACGAACACGGGGACTTGCAGGATTGGGGTGTGGAGGAGTTTGACTACGCCTATCGCACCAGCACGATCAAGCGTATGCACCCGGCCCAGGCCGGGTTCAAGCCGGTGATCCTGGGCGCCAACTTCCGTCTGCCCCATGGGGACCCGGAGGTCGTGCGGGCCAAAGCGGACCAATATCTGGCCCACCGCCGCCGCACCCAGCCAGTGGAACCCAGCCTGGGCAGCACCTTTGTCAACCCGCCCGGGGACTTTGCCGGACGGTTGATCGACGCTGCTGGTCTCAAAGGCCATCGAATCGGCGGGGTGGAGGTCAGCCAACTGCACGCCAATTTCCTGATCAACCCCGGCGGCGTGGGCAGCGCCACGGCCCAGGATGTGATGAGCCTGATCCGTCACATCCAAACTGTGGTCCAAGACAAATTCGCCATCATCCTCACCCCCGAAATCATGCTGGTGGGCGAGTGGGACGGACTCGAACCAATCACCCAATCTCCCAATCTCCCAATCGCTGTGATTTAGAGATTGGGAGATTGGGAGATTGGGTGATTGTCAGGGGTAGAAAGCATCTAATTCCTATGCGAACTAGCAACCCGATGCGGGTGGGCGTCCTCTTTGGTGGGCGCAGCGGAGAGCATGAAGTCTCTTTGGCCAGCGCCCGCAATGTGATGAAGTCGTTGACCGAGGCCGGTCACACGGTGATTCCCCTGGGCATCAGCCGCACAGGGCGGTGGATCACATCCAACGACCCCCATCTGCAACTGACCACGGCCAGCCAGGCCATGGGCGACGGCAAAGTGGCCGCCCCCCGCCCCGCGGACGAAGCCGAGGGCTGGGCGCTGATCCCGGCGGGCAGCGGGGATAGCGGTTTGGCCCAGGTCCAGGTGATCTTCCCGGTGCTGCACGGCCCCTTTGGCGAGGATGGCACGGTGCAGGGGCTGTTGGAGATGGCCAACGTGCCCTATGTGGGCTGCGGGGTGTTGGCCAGCGCGGTGGGCATGGACAAAGCCCTGTGTAAGCAGGTCTTTGCGACCGCGGGGCTTCAACAGTCGGTCTACCGGCTGGTTCTGCGCCCCACCTGGCAAGCCCAGCGGGATCGGGTTCTGGGTCTGATCGAGGGGGATCTGAGCTATCCCCTCTTTATCAAACCGGCCAACCTGGGCAGCAGCATTGGCATCAGCAAAGCCAGAAATCGGGCCGAGTTGTGCCAGGCCCTGGATCTGGCCGCCCGATATGACCGGCGCATGGTGGTGGAGGAAGCCGTGGCCAACGTGCGGGAGATCGAGGTCAGCGTGCTGGGCAACGACGATCCCATTGCCAGCGTGCCGGGGGAGATTGTGCCGGGCAACACCTTTTACGACTATGCCGCCAAATATGTGGATGACAACAGCGATCTGATCATCCCGGCGGAGCTGACCGAGGCCCAGAGCGACCAGGTGCGCCAGATGGCCGTGGCCGCATTTCAGGCCATCGACGGGGCGGGCCTGGCCCGGGTGGATTTTCTGATGGACCGGGCGACGGGCGAGTTTTATGTCAACGAGATCAACACCCTGCCCGGCTTTACCCGCATCAGCATGTACCCCAAGCTGTGGGAAGCCACCGGCATCCCCTATCCCGACCTGGTGGACCGCCTGGTACAACTGGCCGTGGCCCGGTATGCAGAGCGGCAGGAGACGAGTACGATTATTAGTTGATTAGTTGATTGGTTGATTGGTTGATTTGGTCGTTGACGACTACCGTCAGCCCTCTAGCCAACCAACGTGTCAACCCGTCAAAATCAACAAGTCAACCAATCAACCAATCAACAGCCCTTATGCCCAAATCATCCGCCAACCGAACCGCAGGGGTGCGCCGCACGGCCACCAACAAAAAGGGAACCCAGCGCAAGCGTGCCCAGCGTCGCCGCGCGGCGGGAAAGGGCATGCGCCGGTTGGAATCTGCCCTGGTGCAGAGCCTGCCCCAGAATTGGGGAAGAGCTGGGGGCGATGGGTTGCGTCTGCCCGCCGTGCCGGATCTGTCTAATTTGCGCCGTCCCAATTTGGCCATGTTGGGGGCGACCGGGCTACGCCTCAGCAAGATCCCCAGCCTGCTGCTCTTGATCTTGGCGGTCATGACCTTGTATTGGACCACAAACAGCCCGGCCTTCTATGTCTATGCCGACTCGGTGGCGTTTGACCCCCTGACCTATCTCGGCCCGGAGGAACTCTATGCCCGCACGGGGCTGGAGGGGTTGAGCATCTTCTGGGTAGAGGCGGATCAGGTCCAGGCCCAGATCATGGCCCACCCCTATGTGACTGGGGCCAAGGTGCGGGTGGGATTGCCCGGCCGGGTGCAGATCACCGTGCAGGAGGCCAGCCCCGTGGCCGTGTGGGTGACAGACGGCGGAGAGCGCTGGCTGCTCCCGGACGGCACGGCCCTGGCCAGCCGAGCGGCCACCAACCCGGATCTGGTGCGCATCATCGACGGTCCCCAGAGCGCCCGCAGCCCCTATTTGCCCACGGTGGGCAACGGGGCAGAGAACGGGATCAAAATGGAGGAGAATCTGCTGCAAAGCGCGCTGACCCTCTCCCATTATTTGCCCGGATTGACCAGCTTCCGCTATGCTGTCGGGCCAGGGCTCTATTTCACCTTGCCGGACAGCCAGACCCTGGTCTATTGGGGGGATGGCGCCGCCACAGACGCCAAATTGACAAACCTGATCTCAATTCTGCGCACCCTGGACAGCGCCCAACAGACCGCCCAACGCATCGACGTGCGCTACGAAAACAAGCCATATTATAAATAGTTGCGAGATGCAGGATATGAGGTGCGGGTTAGGCATCTCCCATCTCCCATCTCGCATCTCGCATCTCCCAAAAGGACCGTCCCGTGCCCCGAGAGATTGTTTCTGCCATTGATGTTGGCACCACCAAAATTTGCGCCCTGATCGCCGGTGTGACCCACGACAATTTGGGCAATTTGGCCCTGAACCTGCTGGGCAGCGGCGTGGTGGCCAGCCGGGGGATTCGCCGCGGCGTGGTCATGGACGTGCCGGAGGTCACCGCGGCCATCGGCGAGGCGGTGGACCGGGCCGAACAGGCCGCCAACCAGCAGATGACCAGCGCCTATGTGGGGATTGCCGGCAGCCACATCCAGACCTCCAACAGCCGGGGCATCAGCCCGGTGGACCAGCGCCAGGGGGTCACCATCGCCGACATGCAGCGGGCCTTGGACGCGGCCAAGGCCATCTCCCTGCCCCAAAACCGGGAGGTGATCCACACCATCGCCCGCAGTTGGATCGTGGACGAGCAGAAAGATGTGCAGCAACCCCTGGGCATGGCCGCCTATCGCCTGGAAGTGGACGCCCATATCGTCACCGGCAGCAGCACCGCGGTCAACAACCTGGTGCAGTGCATCTTGGCCCACGGCATCGACATCGACGAGATGGTGCTGGAGCCCCTGGCCAGCGGATCCGCGGTGCTGACCCCGGAAGAGCGCCACATGGGGGTGGTGATGGCGGACATCGGCGGCGGCACCACGGATCTGGCCGTCTTCACCCACGACGGTCTGCGCCACACGGTGGTGCTGGACCTGGGGGGCAACCAGATGACCAACGATGTGGCCGTGGGGCTGCGGGCTCCTTTCGAGACGGCGGAAGAGCTAAAGCTGCGCTACGGCCATGTGATCCCCAACCGCATCGCCGAGGACGAATTGGTCCAGGCCCGGGTCTTTGGCGAGAAGGCGGAGATGAGCTTCAGCCGCCAGTTTATCAGCCAGATCCTGGAAGCCAGAGCCGAGGAGACCTGTGAAATTATCCAAAAAGAGTTGAAAAAGGCCGGCTATACGGAAAATCTGCCCGCCGGGGTGGTGCTCACCGGCGGCTCCAGCCTGCTGCCCGGGTTGACCCAGTTGAGCCGCCGCCTCTTTGGGATGCCCGTGCGCATCGGCGTCCCCAGCGGCCAACTGCCCATCCGCGGGTTGACCCGAGAGCTGCAAAGCCCGGCCTTCGCCACCAGCGTGGGGCTATTGATCTGGGGCATGAATGAAGATGCCCGGGCCCTCCACAAACGGATCGATGTGGGGACCACAGAAGACAGCGTTTGGCGGGATCGTATCGGCCACTGGCTGCGTGGGCTGTTGCCCGGCTAAACAGCTTTGCAATCTGCGGGGGAGTGTAGTACCATTTGCGTTGGATTGCCATTTCTGATACAAATGACTATCCCCGAACCATCCCACGTTGCACCCTGCCCCATAGCCAATTCCGCGTGCGGATCGACGACTATGCGCAATCCGCCCGAACCGGGACGATTTGGGGCAAATTCAGGGAGCGGCAAGCCACTTTTTTTGAATCACTAACACATTTCATCAGGCCAATGCCGGCGTGGACCCAAGAAGTCGCCGACAGCCATCTAGTCACGGTCCAAAGGATACCCCAGATGAGTCGACCTAGTACAACCGCACAATTCGTGGATAACTTTGCCCAGATCAAAGTCATCGGCATCGGCGGCGCCGGCCAGAACGCGGTCAACCGCATGATCAGCGAGGGCATCCAGGGCGTCGAGTTTATCGCCGTCAACACGGATGCCCAGGCCCTCATTCTCTCCACCGCCCCCAAACGGGTGCGTATTGGGGAAAAGTTGACCAAGGGCCTTGGCTCCGGCGGCAAGCCGGAGATCGGCAAACAGGCCGCGGTGGAGAGCCGCAACGAGGTGGAAGAGATTCTGCTGGGGTCGGACATGGTCTTTGTGACCGCGGGCATGGGCGGCGGCACCGGCTCCGGCGCGGCCCCGGTGGTGGCCAACGTCTCCCGAGAGATGGGCGCGCTGACCATCGGTGTGGTCACCAAGCCCTTTGGCTTTGAAGGCAGCCAGCGCCGCCGCATTGCCGAGGCGGCCTTGGAGGAGCTAAAAGAGAACGTAGACACCCTGATCGTGATCCCCAACGACCGGCTGTTGCAAATTTTGGACAAAAAGGCCAGTATCGGCGAAGCCTTTAGCTCGGCGGATGATGTGTTGCGCCAGGGCATTCAGGGCATCAGCGAACTGATCACCGTGGCCGGGCTGATCAACCTGGACTTTGCCGACGTGCGCAGCATCATGGAAAATGGCGGCGCGGCCCTCATGGCCATCGGCAAGGCCAGCGGCGAGAACCGGGCCAAGGAAGCGGCGGAAAAGGCCATCCACAGCGCCCTGTTGGATGTCTCCATCGACGGCGCCCAGGGCATCCTCTTCAACGTGAAGGGTGGCCCGGACATGAGCCTGTTCGAGGTCAACGAGGCCGCGGAGCTGATCCGAGCCAGCGCCCACCCCGAGGCCAACATCATCTTCGGCGCCGTGATCGACGAGGAGATGGGCGACGAGCTGCACCTGACCGTGATCGCCACAGGCTTTGACCGCACGCCGACCCTGGAGCAACCCTCTCGCTTCCGCCGACCGGCTGCCCCGTCCGGCGTGGCCCCAGTGCCGCCGGCCTCCACCCGTCAGGCCGATCCCAGCCATAGCCCGGATTTCCCCGTGCGCTCCTTCGACCGGGACGATCTGGACATCCCCGCCTTCTTGCGGCGCAAGCGCAACAGCTAACCCCTACTGCGCCCAAGCAAGCCCACTGTTCAATTCAAACGTGCCGGGAGAACTTCCCGGCACGTTTTTGTTTGCCGCAATGACTGACCTGCGAAAAGCATTTAACCGCAGAGAACGCTGAGATTTCGCAGAGAGCGCAGAGGAAAAGCTTTGTTTTTCTTTGTGATCTTTGTGTTCTTTGTGGCGAATTCGACCTTTTTGCAATGGAATCAAAAAATAGAACACGGATTGAACGGATGAAACGGATCTTTACTGATTTTTAAAAAATCCGTTTTGATCCGTAACATCCGTTCAATCCGTGTTCTATTTTGACTCGCTGCAAAGAAGTCAATTTCGGATAGTCGTATCTGATTTCTAGATCTGTTGCCAAAGTGCGAAAACTGTTAAGTTTAGAGCCAAAACCAGATCCGGAAAATGATTACGCGCAACTTCATACAATTGGCGGGGTACGCCAAAACTGATCTGAAAAAAGTGGCGGAAAAAGCCATTTTGTGGCCAAAAACTGTCAACTTTCACTTGCAGAGCCCTTGAAGCTGTGATATACTTCTGTCTCCAATCGCCCAACATCTTGTGGTGCTTCGTTTCCATAACACTATATGTTGTAATTTTACCGTAATGATTGCCTTTCGGACCGAGATGACTCTCTCAGCCCCATTGCCACGGCAGAGCGAATGGCAGACACGTCCGAGAAGCAGAATTTCGACCGTTTTTCCCGACCCGCCTCACCCAAAAGACCACATACAAGGCAAATCGCCAGAAATCAGGATCACACCATGTTCTGTCCCCACTGTGGATCGGATCAGCACAAAGTCATCGACACCCGGACCGTAGCGGACACCATCCGCCGCCGCCGCCGCTGCACGGAGTGCGATCAACGGTTCACCACCTATGAACATGTGGCCCCCAGCCTGTTGGTCAGCAAGAGCGATGGCCGACGGGAGCCCTTTGACCGCCAGAAGCTGTTGGCCGGCATCCGCATCGCCGCGGCCAAGCGTCCTATCAGCAGCAACACCATCGAAAACGTCTCCACCCAGATCGAAGATGCCCTCCACGGCCTGAACCGCTCCGAGGTCAAGAGCGATGTGATCGGCAATCTGGTGCTGGACCACCTGGCCGGGATCGATCAGATCGCCTACATCCGCTTTGCCAGCGTCTATTTGGAGTTAGATGATCTGCCCGCCGTACGCACCGAGATCGACCGCCTCATCGGACGCACTGCGGTCAACGACTGACCCACGCATCCGCCCAGCCCGCCACACCCGTCGACCCAAAACGCTGATCCACGCCTTCCCCATTTCTGCGCGGACATCCATTGCCTGTCATCAACGCATGCAACGTCGCTGCCGGCGCTTAATCGCCCCGGCGTTTCCATGTTCGATTCTTGCCAGATTGCCAGATTGTCCAAGCCGCACCAAAGTGTTTTCAATGAAAAGCCATATTTAGTTGACCCCAGGAGTATTTCTATGTCCACAAATTTCGCCCCTGTTACCCCGACCCCGGCCCTAACCCCAACCCCAGCCCGGACAGTCTTTGAAGAAGTCAAAGGCCAGCCCGTCGAGATCGTTCCGCCTGCCTATGCGGACGATCAAGCGATCAAGTTGAGCAAGAACAGCGCCCAGGTGCTGGAAAAACGCTACTTGCGCCGGTCACTTGACGGGCAGATTTTGGAGACCCCGGCGGGCATGTTCTATCGGGTGGCCCACCATGTGGCCAAGGCCGAGGCCGAACACGGCGGGGATGTGGACGCCACCACGGAGACCTTTTACCGGCTGCTGTCGGATCTGCGCTTCTTCCCCAACAGCCCCACCTTCACCGGCGCGGGGACGCCCCTGGGCCAGCTCGCGGCCTGCTTCGTCCTGCCCATCGCCGACGACATGGGGCGAGATCAGGACGGCATCTTCAGCACCCTGCGGGTGGCGGCCCTGATCCAGCAGACCGGCGGCGGCAACGGCTTCAGCTTCAACCGCCTGCGCCCCAAGAGCGATGTGGTGCATACCTCCGCGGGCAAGGCCACAGGGCCGGTGGGCTTTCTGCGCGTCTACGATCAGGCCTTTGGGGAGATCGCTCAGGGCGGCTCCAGACGTGGGGCCAATATGGCGGTCCTGCGGGTGGATCACCCGGATATCGAGGATTTCATCACCTGCAAGGCCGAGGAAGGCCACATCAGCAATTTCAACATCTCCGTGGCCATCACCGACGATTTTATGCGGGCGGTCAAGGCGGACGGGGACTTCGATCTGCGCAGCCCCCGGGATGGCTCCGTGTGGCGGACCGTGCGGGCCCGGGATCTCTTTGACAAGATCGTCACCTATGCCCACCACAACGGCGAGCCGGGCGCGCTCTTTATTGACGCGGCCAATCGGTCGAATCCGGTGCCCCATCTGTATGATCTGGAGGCGACCAATCCTTGCGTGACCGGGGATACACTGGTCTACACCGGAGACGGTCTGCGTCGGGCCAAGGATCTCTTCGATGCCCAAACCCCGACCAACGTGGTATTGGACAGCCGCTTCGGCGCTGAATTCCAGACCAGCCACGCGTCGCCGGTCTTCTATACTGGGGACAAACCGGTCTTCCGCCTGGAGACCAGGGAAGGCTATCGTCTTGACGCCACGGGCAACCACCGCATTATGACAACTCAAGGTTGGGTGGAGATGGCGGATCTGCGTGCAGGAGATCAAGTACACATTTTGAACCGGAAGGGCGGGTTCGGCAGCGAGGGCAATCTGGCTCTGGGCCGCACCTTGGGCTGGCTGTTGGGGGACGGTACCTTCAACACCGCAAATGGTGCAGGGCTGATGTTCTTCGGCGATGAGCAGGAACTGGCCCCCATGTTCGCCGGATACGTGGAAGATATTGTGGGCGTGGGTAGCCACAACAACCCCTACGCCCCAACCCGTACCTATCCCATCGGTGTCACTCAAATTCAAGAGCGGAAGGAAAGCCGGGTTGTCTCAACCCGATTGAAGGAAACTCTGGCGCAGATGGGCGTGACCGACAAAACAGCTGTGCCGGAGGCGGTATTCCTAGGTAGCGAAGAAATGCAACGAGGCTTTTTGCAGGGACTGTTCTCTGCGGACGGAACAGTGCTGGACAATGTGACCAAGGGGATCAGCGTGCGTCTGTGGTCCGCGGAGGCCGAGGTATTGTGGGGTGCGCAGCAACTCCTACTCAACTTTGGCATTGTCAGCCGCATCTACATGAACCGTAAAGAAGCTGGCTACAAAACCATGCCCGACGGCCACGGTGGGGAGCAGAATTACTACACCCGGTCCGGTCACGAATTGGTGATTTCCAAGCGCAATCTGCTGGCCTTTGCCCAGGAGATCGACTTCCTGCAAGCCGAAAAACAAGAAAAGTTGGCTGCGGCCTTGGCCAGCTATGGCAACCGCGGACCGTACCGGGAACCCTTCACGGTTACAGTGACATCGGTTATCCCCCAGGGAGTGCAGTCCGTCTATGATCTGACCGAACCGGTGACCCACTCCTTCGTGGCCAACGGCATGGTCGTCCACAACTGTGGTGAGCAATGGCTTGGCCCCTACGAAAACTGCTGCCTTGGCTCCATCAACCTGAGCCAGCATGTGACCACGGACGCCGACGGCACCCACCTTGTGGACTGGGACGCTCTGGCCGTGACTGTGCAGGAATCGACCCATTTTCTGGACAATGTGGTGACCGCCAACGCCTATGTGCCCTCGGTGCCCCAGGTCAAGGAGGCCGCCCTGCGCGCCCGGCGCATCGGGCTGGGGATCATGGGGCTGGGGGACATGATGTACAAGCTGGGCATCCGCTATGGCAGCGAGGAGGGCCAGGAGTTTGCGGCCCAGATCATGGAGTTTGTGCGCTTTGTGTGCATGGAAAAGAGCATCGAACTATCCGAAGAGCGGTCCCCCTTCCTGGCCTATGAGGGCAGCATCTACGATCCAAACCAACCGGGCGGCATGGTGTGGCAACCCCCCACCCCGGTCTCCCCCCACAGCCGGGATTGGGGACGGCCCCAACTCGACTGGCGGCAGATCGTGGAGGGCATCACCGCCCACGGCCTCCGCAACGCGGCCCAGACCACGGTGGCCCCCACGGGCACCATCGCCACGGTCACGGGCTGTGAAGGGTATGGCTGTGAGCCGGTCTTTGCCCTGGGCTACATCCGCCACTTCAAGGACGGGGACAAAAACGTGGAGTTGGCCTACACCAGCCCCCTCTTTGAAGACGCCCTCAACCGCACCGATCTAAGTGAGACCCGCAAAAAGGAGATCCTGCAATATGTGGCCTCCTACGGTCACTGTCAGGATCTGGAGGGGCTGCCCGATGCCCTGCGCCACGCCTTTGTGGTCAGCAGCGACATCAGCGCGGATGAGCATGTGCGCATGCAGGCGGCGATTCAGGCTTTTGTTGATAACAGCATTTCAAAAACCTGTAATTTCCCCGAAGGGGCCACAGAAGAGGATGTGGCCAAGGCCTATACCCTGGCCTGGGATCTGGGCTGCAAGGGGTTGACGGTCTATGTCACGGGGAGTCGCCAGGAGGTGGTGCTGGAGACCAAGGCCACCAAGGAGGCCAAGGGCGGCGAGGCGGCAACCGCGCCCCCTGCCCCGGTCACCTACGAAAACGGTCATCAAAATGG
>CAZKEX010000012.1:0-31183 GCA_964551895.1 uncultured Caldilineaceae bacterium
CGGTCCGAACGGCCATGCGTCAGCGGTCTCGGACCGGTCTGGACCGGTAGACCGGGCGGTCTCGCCTGATTTCGGCCAATTTGCCACCAAAACAGGCGTCTCCGGTCGGACCGGTCCGGCGGTCCCGGCCCATTTTCGGGCGATGGCCTGGACATAGCTTGGGGCGTCGGGCTTGGTGACATGGTACGCCTGCACCCGGCGCATGTCCCCCAGGACCAGAACGAAGTCCCCCCGGCCAGCGCTACGCTCCGCTTCGGAGCCAGGGCGCTGGGCGGCGGTGTTGGCGTCAATTTTGCTGTTGACCTTGCCCACGACACGAGCGGGGAAGTTGGCCTTGACCACGCTCCCAAGTAGATCAGCAGTTGGTTTTTGCGTTGCGCCGATGACGTGAACGCCCACGCCCCGGCCTTTCGCCAACAGCCGATCCAATAGCTGATTGATCACGTCTCCCGCACGGGCGATCATGTCCGCAATCTCATCAATAACGAGCAGCAGGCGCACGGCCCCGGCGTCTCTCTCCGTGCCTCGCCTATCCATTTCGGAGACGAGCCACCCCAGGACCGAGACGGCTTCGTCCATATCAGTGATGACCGGACGGGCCAGATGGGGCAGGCCATTGAGTTCTGGCAGCGCCACGCCGTCTCGGTCCACGCCCTTGGGGTCGACCACGAACATTTGGACCTGTGCCGGGCTGTGCATGTAGGCCACGGATAGGATCATCTGTGCAATTAAGTTTGTCTTCCCGCTGCCCGTTGTCCCGGCGGCAAAAAGATGCGGCGTGTTAGGGCTGCTCATGTCAAGCAATTGCAATTTTACCGACCGTCCTATGATGCTCTCGCCAAGCAACACGTACAGCCGATCCCCCGCAACTTGCACCGGCTTGCGCTGCCACCGTGCAAGGACTTGCCCCAGATCCGGCGGTCTTGCATCCATGCGAGGCACGGAAACGGTCAGCGGCGCAAGGCTGAAGCGCACGGATACGGACTCGCCACGGGCGGCGGTGAATGCGTCGTCAAGCTCGTCAGCCAGGGCGGTGATTTTTGCAATCTTTTGCGCTTGTCCGGCTTGCAAGGCAAAGAACGTTTGCGCAGCCGTCTGGAACGTGTGAGGCGGGGCTTGCACGGTGCAATCGACACCGTGCGCAACGAAGACGCTGTTGATTAAGTTAGCTTCGGCGTGCAGGTTCATCGGCTGCCCCCCATCCCATTGACATACACTCCCGCCTCTTGCATGGCTTTGATGTCCCGGCCCACGGTGGCGGCATGGACGCCGACCACCTCAGCAATGGCGGCTCGTGTCTCCACCCCGGCCCGAATCTGGGCGAGGATGGCGGTCTGTCGTGGCGTGAGTTCCGGCAACTCGCCCGTTGCCACCGTGGGCGTGTGGCTGGGCGCTGGCTGGGCTTTTGCGGCTTGCGGCACGTCTAGCACGGTTGCGGGCTTCGTGGCCTTCTGTGGCGTTGTGGCGGGTTGGTCGGCATGGGCAGCCATATCGTGAGAGTAGAGCATGATGGCGACCGGCAAGGACACGGACACGAGCCAGGCCGGGAACGCTGTCAACTGCCACAGGCCAACCCCGGCAATGGCGTAGTAGCTGAGATTGACCGACACAGAGACGGCGGCGAACATGTAGGAGACATTGCGCCGACCCCGCACGACGAACACGAGGACGGCTGTCTCTAGTGCAATGGCGTACAGCCAACTGTGCAAGCTGCCATCGTCGGCTGCAAGACTGGCAAACAGCCGGGCGGCGTGGGGCATCTGTGCCGCAAGTGCCGCAATAAGTACGGCGAGGGTTGCGAGTTCGGATCGCAGAGCGTAGTTGATGCGGTGCATGTGGTCTTGTCCCCCTGTGCAATAAAAAAGAGTCTCGGCTGATTAGCCGAGACTCTTGCGGGGACTGTGCGATCATGTTATGATTTGCGCAGCCACCTGCGCCGCTTGTCCCGGCTGGGTGGTCAGACCGTGCAAGGTGTTGCAAGCGCCTTTGCACGGTCGTTTTGTTTCTGCGCATATTATCGCACGGGTGTGCATGGTTGTCAAGGGGCTTGCATCATGTTCGTTGATTGCACTTCGGGGCGGGGGTTGGTTAGTTGGGTATCCATACCAGCCACTAACCTGATGGATGTTCGGTTGATTCCCCCGCCCCTCCATGCCTCATTTTGTACACTTGTACAACGTCGCTAGGTTGTGGTTCCAACCGTCCAACTAGCGGTGTTTACTGTGGCCTCCTCCCTGTGCGTTGCGCTTACGGTGTGTTGCGCCCGGTGGTTATTTCTCGGCGGCCCGGTGCGCCTCGCTGGGTTGTGTCCCGCCGCTTGTGCCGTCAAGTCTCTGCTCACTAGCGACAACCTTCGTGGTGTCACGAACACGGCAGCGGGGTGATGGGTTAGCCGTCGCCGTCGCCGTAACCGGAGCCGTAGCCGGAGCCGTAGCCGTCGCCGTAGCCGTCGCCGGAGCCGGAGCCGGAGCCGTCGCCGGAGCCGGAGCCGTCGCCGGAGCCGTAGCCGTAGCCGTAGCCGGAGCCGGAGCCGTAGCCGTCGCCGTCGCCGTCGCCGTAACCGGAGCCGTAGCCGTAGCCGTAGCCGTCGCCGTCGCCGTCGCCGTAACCGGAGCCGTAGCCGTAGCCGTCGCCGTAGCCGTCGCCGGAGCCGTAGCCGGTGCCGGAGGTAAATCTAACTTTGCTCATAGCTGCGCGCCCCCACTATGCTTTTCATGGCCTTGTCGGTGCAGAGTGTTATCGAGTAATCCTCAACAATGATTTTTTGAGACACCGGAGCGCTGACTTTGCTGTTTTGGCTCAATCCGTGATTAGCCACGCCCTCGTACCATGATTCGCTTGTGTTGGCGGGCCTGTGATACCAGAGGCGACGAGCGTCCCGGAGTATTACCCCGGTTTCGTCGGCAGCATCTACAAATCCAGCGTTGATGCCTTCATTTCTGCTCCGCACGATGACGTATTTGTTTACCGCGCTACCGGCGATACTCTGCGGGGCAGACGGGGCAGGCAGGGCATGAAACATGGTGAAAATTTGTTGTACTTGGGCGATGGTAAGGTCTTCGATGTTCATGTTTTTTTCTCCTTTGATAAAGCGTGTGGTCTCTGATGGGTGTCACGAGTCACGGCAGCGGGGTGATGGATACTCGTTCCATTCCCGGCCATCCAACAGGCGTCCGGCGGCGTGTTTGCCAACCTTCGCCATTGCATAATCGCCAATCATCGTGTGCTCTGCATTGTAATTTGCGCCAGGCTGATAACAACCCACCTCTTGGGCATTTGGCAGCCACTCCCCCCACTGTTTGAACAAGAACGGCACGCCTGCGGCCTGGCATTGATCCCGCAGGTTGCGCACCCAATCGGGGTGCATGGGGCGGGCGTGGGGGCCGGATTCACCGCCGACTATGACCCAATGAATTTTGCCAAATGATGACATGCCAAACCCCGTCCACGTGCCATCTTGGGAGTTCATCAATGGCCTGCCTTCTACATATCTTTGCGTGAGTGGATTCATGAAATAGTTCCCATACCGAATTGCATTGAAATCTACCGGCCCCAGCAACGGTTCGATACTGACAAATAGCCGATGATTCTCTACCTTGAGCAAGGCGGGAATGCGTTTTTCTGCCTGCTCCTGATTTTCAACGCTGGTCCCGAACATGACATTTGGCCAATAATCCCCGAAGCCGTGACGTTCTTCGAACAAAAACGGATTGATGTTTTCTGGCCGTTTGGTCAGGATCAGCCAATCAAGATTTGGCGTTGCGGAGATAAGGTCGAATAGTTCGATCCGCCAGTTGTCCAGCTCGGGGCGATCCTCAAACACATCGGCCAGGGATGCGCAGAAGACTCGATAACGTATCCCCTCCTTTTTGGCTTGTTTGTCCCACGCCAACGGCTTGCGCCAATTGGCGGCGCTGGTGCGCTTGCGCTCTCCCTGGGGTCCCCATTGCACCCGACCAAAGCGACCATCCATCAAGACTTCGGCGTAGCAGTGCTGACAGCCTGGGGAGACCTTGGTGCACCCGATCCAGGGGTTGAATGTGTGATCGCACCATTCTATTTTGCTATTTTTCACCCTTCACCTCCTGGAAACAATTCCCGATAACATTTGTCACAGATCCCCACATTGCCGGCCACGCTGTGCTGAGCCACGTGGAAGGTTCCCGCTGGACTCCATTTATGGCAGACCGGGCAGAGGGCGGGCAGAGTATCGGTCACCCAATAGCGGAAGCGAAACCATGCGCCCCGGAGTTTGGAGCGGGTACGATAGATGATTCGTTGAATCTTGATTTCTGTGTTCATGGTCTTTTGTCCTTTCGACGACCTGGGGCGTTCTCGACCCCAGGCCGCCAAACCCTTCAAAGGAGAGAAGCAAGTGACGCTCTGCGGAGTGTATGGTAGCGACCACCCCGCCCCGGTGCGCTCGAAGCCTTCAGCGGCTACTCTAGGGGCGTCTTCTGGTGATATCGGTCACCGCAACCGGCGTAGGGTTGCAGTGTCGGTGGCCTCATGGTAGCGGGCCGACCATCGCTGATTCGGGGGACACTTCCAATATGAGCCACCCCAGGACACCCAAAGCGGGGTACAGCCAACGTTAGTCAGCTGCACCACATAGGCGTTGTATTTCGCCAGCCCTGGGGTAGCTCCCCCGGCGGCGTCTGCGGGCATGGTCAACAGGACCAAAAGGGCCAGGGCCACGACTGCGGCCAGAAATGCGTTTTGCGCTCGGTGTGTGATTCTCATCGTGTCACCCCCGCTTCGAGTTCGTTCAGTACGGCGCAAACGTCCATGTTGTTGTCCATCGTCTGCGTCAAGACGTTGTTGATGTAAAGCTGGAAATAATGCGGCTTTTCGATTCGGACAATTTTCCCCGTGGGCGTCCGCAGGTCCACGCCGAGATAGTCAAGCGGATTATTGCGCCAGGGATGCCATTCAATCGGCGAGTGTGTCATGGGTCAATCCTCCTGGTTGGGCCGGGGGATGCCCGGCGGGATCTCTAAGCGTCCACGTCTACAATCTGGACGGTCACGGTTTCGCCACGACTCAGGCGGTGATAGATGTCCCCGCCGAAATTGTCCAAATGAATCAGAGTCTGGGGGAGGCCATCGGCGGCGTTGGAAATCTCTACCATGTCGCACGTCTGGCGTACCATGTTGACGCGGCTGGTAGTCTCAAACATTCGTGGGGTTAAAGTCCATCGGGTTTCTGTCATGCGGTCACTGTCTCCTATTTCGGTTGACTGTGCCGGGGACGGTCTCCCGCCCCCGGCTGGTGGGTTAGGCGGCTTGCGGCTGGAGCTTGCTTTCCAATCCGGCGATCAACTTGGAAGCCTCATCAGGCGTCAAGTCGCTGGAAGATGTGGCCTGTCCCTTCGTGACGGCTTGCACCAACTCGGCCCGCTTGGTGTCCCAGTTGGCTTTGCCGTAGACTTCCGTGCCGAGAGCGTGCAGGCGTTTCAACTGGCCCGCCGTCAGCTTGGGGGCGTCAATCTGTGCGGCCTCGTCTCCAAACGGATCGCCTTCATCCCCATCCGGGTCGAGCGGCTCGTAGGGCTGGCCGTCTGCTGGGTCCAGGATTGCGCCGGGCACGGTGACGGGGGCGGGGTCCTCGTTTTCCAAATAGCCATCGATCTCGCCGTCTTCGGTGACGGTGCGGCCATCCGTAAGCAGTTTTGCCCCGGTCGGGAGTAAAGCCTGCTGGCGCATCCCGTCCAGTTGCACACGCACCCAAGCGGGATCGGGTTCGATGAACAGTAGCCACTTCTCAAAGCGGCGTCGGCCCCCGCTGTCGGTCGGTGTGCTGATGGACTTGGGGCGGCGAGTCAGCACGAAGGGCACGCCCTGGAGACTGCCCCGCATGGCGTAGACGGCGTTTAGGTTGGCCGACAATTCCATGATGTCATTGATCGACGTTGTGCCGACGGTGACATAGGCGAAGCGCTTCAGTTCTGGAATGATGACGCTGAGGCGCCCAACAGGCTTGCAGCCCGGCTCCTTTGCGGTGCGCTTTGCAGTCCCCGCATGGTATGGGCACGGCTTCGGCTCGGTGCTATATGTGCCATCTTGCAGTAGATGGATGGTCATCATCTCGCCGTCGCAGCGATGGCGAAGGCCGCCGGCAACGTATTCTTCCTGCCATGCCTCGAAGTTCTGATCGGGCGTCGGGTTGGGCAAATAGCAGTTGATGGCGGCGGGTTCGCTACCGTAAGCGGCGGCGAAGTCCTGGGCGGCCTCGGCGTCGTCCGTGTCAAAGCGAAAGTATTGCAGATCGGAGCCTGGGCGGTTGCCCGATTTGGGCGCACCCTTGCGCAACGTGCCAATTTTGGGAAATGCGGCAGCTTGTACAAGTCTCTTGATGGGCATGTTATTTCTCCTCGGTGATAGACTCACGGACGGCCACGGGCAAGCCCATGAAGATGCTGGTCACTTCGGCTTCGGTGTCACGTACCAGGGGCAGTGCCTGGGCTTTGACGTTGGCTTTCGCCATCTCCCACATGGCGGTCACGGCTTCGGCCTCGTCATCGTCTTCGTCCAGGTCGGCCCACAGAGTGATCCCGATGTTGGCAGACTGATAATTGCCAAGGTTGAATTTGCGTTCATAGGTCACAGATATGGTTTTAAGTTTCATGGTGTCGTCTCCTGTGTGCCGGGTACAATGCCCCCGGCTGGGCGCTGAAGGGTGGCGGGTGGGCTAGTACGGAAATTCGGGGTAATCAATATCGTTGTACACGGTCTGCGGGACGGTGATGTGTGCGGCGGTGAACATGTCGTCAATCGTGATAACGTTGCGCATCCACTCCCAGGCCGAGCGGTCAACGTCTGCGCCTTCGGTGGTGCTGCGGCGGGCGTCTGCGTTGCACATGTGCCGGATGGCGGCAAGTCGATAAATGGTTTCTTGCGTGATGCGTATGGGGCGGGCCATCGGGTTTTCAATTTCCCGGCTGTCGATGATCTGATCCTTGGGGCACATTCGGGCGTCCCACCAGCCGTCTGCGGCTTCTTGCGTTGTGGCAGATGATAGCGGCATATTCTCTACGGATAATCTGATTCCATCATTGTAGTTCTGCATGGCTTTGTCTCCTGTGGTGTGGCCGGTTGCCCCGGCGATGTGTTGGTGATATATGGATTATATCACGGGTTTGATATTTTGTCAAGTACCAATTTCATTTTATTTTACCCACTTGACAAATCGGCAATAATGGTGTAAGCTTGTGCATAAGCAGTAATAGTGCAGGACCAACCAACACAAAGGAGACGCAATGGATACAATGAAAGTAAACGGCACGGCGGTACGCATTGCTATGCTGCAACGAGGAATCAACACCCAGGCACAACTAGCCGAGGGGTTGGGATTCAGCCGCACCACGATCAGCAATTGGATGCGGGGCGAAAACATCCTGGCCGGGAACGTAATTACCCTGGCCAACCATCTGGGGGTGGACCCGAAAAAGTTGGTGGAGTTCAGCAACCCCGCTCCCGCCACCACAGGCCAGGAGGCTACACGATGACCCCGCCAACCCCGCCCACGCTGGACGAGTGCCGGGAAGTGCTGAAGGCGCTACTGGCCGAGAGCCTAAATGGCGGTCGGAATCACACTGCCATTCAGCGGGCGTATAGATTGATTGCCCGCATCGATGCCCAGCCCGCTGCCAGTGACCCGGCGACGGAGGGGGTAGCGGCCCAGGACTGGCCATATTAGTGGTTGACAAATCCCGAATCCTGAATTAAACTATTTGAGCAGGGAAAAACAATAACCTGCACCGATGTGGCAGTCGGAAAAGTCAATAAACTAGACACCACTTTTCTTGCGTGTGGCTGTGCCACCCCGTTTATTGACCGGGACTGCCACGGCCACGGCCACACGCAAGAGTAGTGGTGTCTTTATTTTTCCTCATAGAAAGAGAACCACAATGAAAACCAAGCAAAGGTTTTTTAAGTACGTTCGCAAAACAGACTCCTGCTGGATATGGACAGGGGCAAAAAACGATATGGGATATGGGTATTTTCGGGATGGGCAGATGACACGAGCGCATCGCTATTCATGGGAACTTCACAATGGAAAGATTCCCGATGGTCTACATGTTCTTCACGCCTGTGACAACCCAGGGTGTGTAAATCCGGCTCACCTATGGTTGGGCACACACCAAGACAATATGGACGATAGAAGCAAAAAGGGTAGATGCGGTAGTAGGGAGAACGTAGCGCGGGGGGAGGCACATTCAAAGGCCAAATTAAACGAATCGCAAGTAAAAAAAATTCGTGCCAAAGCAAAAATTGGAATTGCCCAGGACAGACTGGCCGAAGAATACGAAGTCAGCCAGAAAAACATTTCACGCATTGTAAATCGTGAAACCTGGAAGCATATTTAGGTTTCAAATCTTGGAAGACGTTTTTTTTACCCCATTTTTGGACGATTCATGTGGACATCCTAGAGCAATTCCTACAATCTAGCGACCCGCCCAAACCCGGCTACACAGCGGGGTTGCATCGTCACGTCAAGCGACTGGACGGACCGCCGGAATATCATCAACCGGTTTGGCAGTCTTTGCCAGAATTTCGACAGACAATGACCGACACCCTGCGCGCCTACATGCAAATCTCCGACCCGGATTTTATGTTGCTGATTCCAGCCCCTCCAGGCAGCGGCAAGACCTGGGCCGGGGTTGATTTTGCCCATTGGGTATACGAGACAACGCAGCACCGTGTTTTATATGCTGGTCCTCGACGATCTTTTTACGATGATGTGATCCTCACATCTGTTCGTCAGGAGCGAAATTTCAACCAGTGGTATGACTGGAAACCTCGACGGGAAGATGAAGATCCGGACTTGCACACGTGCAACCACGCGCCGAAAATCAACCAGTGGCTAAGTATGGGCTATGAGGGCATGGATTTTTGTTCGACGGTTTGCGGGTGGGACTACGTAAATAATGGCTGCCCATACCATGCTCAGAAAAACCGCAGAGAACCCCTGATCTATGGTCATCACTTGCATGTTACCCTGGGCCATCCAATGGCCGACCAGTTCGCTGTCGTGATTGGGGACGAATTGCCATTGTCGGCCATCGTCCACGAGTGGACGATCCCCAGTGACCGCGTGCAGTTGAAAGATGTATCTTACGAATCCCCACTTGCTCCCCTCCTCCACGAACTCAACAAAATTTGTGGCATGAAACCAGAATTCCTGGTCGGCCCGGCCCTTTTGGATGCCCTGGGCGGCCCTGTTGCGATTGCTGGGGCGGTTGACGATTTGGTGTTGGCGCAATTTGCTACGGCCATTATCCAGGCTCCAGCCATCAATAGTAACGGTGATTTGGACCATGTGCCCGCTAATTTCCTGCCCACCTTCCTGCCCATTCTCAGGCGGGAGGCAGACGCGGCCTTGGCCGGGCTAGACTATCCTCATCGGTTGATGATTGACAAGCGGGGGTTGACCATCCTGACCCGGCGGGAAGTCAACCCGCAAATGCCAAAACACATGATCTGGTTTGACGCCACCGGATCGGCTGATCTTTACGAAGCCATGTTTCAGCGCGAGGTGCATGTGCTGGACGCCCAGCCAAAACCCGCCGGGCGCATCTTCCAGGTGACGGACCGGGGGAACGGGAAAGGCGCGCTGATTCAGAAAACCGATGACGGGCAGGAGGAAACTAGCAAGGCGATCCAATTAAGAGCGCAGATTGATTTTATATGCAAGGGCTACGAGCGCCCCGGCGTAATCTCCCACATGGCGCTAGAGGATGGCATTGCACAGGAGACCCGCCATTTTTACGGCAGCCGAGGGACAAATGACTTTGAGGAGTGCGACGTATTGATTGTAGCCGGAACGCCCATGCCCCCAGCCCACCAAATAGAGAAGGCGGCTCGCTGTCTCTGGCCGGAACGAATGCGCCCCTTTGACAAGACATTCGTCACGATAGAGCGGCCCTACCAATTTTCGGGCGAGGAGGGAGAGGGGTATAGCTACCCTGTGGCCCAATTCACCGATCCCGATCTCAATATCCTGCTAGAGCAATACCGGGAATTTGAAATCGTTCAGGCGGCCCACCGTTCCCGGATGCTGTTCCGAGAAACGGACGTATGGCTGTTGACGAACATACCAATCGACCAACTACCGCCCCACAAACTTTTGACTCTGCGTGAATTGTTCGACGCTCCGGTCGGCGTGGATGTATTCAAGTGGCAGCGGGTGATGGAATTTATTGAAAGCCAGGACATTGTGACCGTCCCCGATTTGGTGGAGGCGGTGGGCATAAATCGAGAGGCGGCCAAAAAGTACATGGCTATTTTCGTGAGTGAATACGGCTGGGAATGGGTGGAAGGTATCAGGCGGCCAGGGGCGCGGGGACCGGCCCCAAAATCAATCCAGAAATATAAATAACTCGCGGATCATATAATAAATACTTCTTATTATATGATCCGCGAGTTATTTTCAAATCGTAGGCTTTGCGTAGTGCAATCGTAGGCCAGTCTTAACATTCGAGACAAAATTGTGGGTTATACTGGATTTACACAAATTCAAACCCATTCAAGGACTAACGTTATGAAACTAAGGCATTATCAGCGTCAAACAGTGGACAATGTACGAGCAGCTTGGAAAGCGGGCAATCTTAACGCCCTGGCCGTGCTGGCCACGGGTGCGGGAAAGACTATCGTTTTCTTGGCCCTGATTGATGAAATTCTGGCAGAGGAACCGAACGCCCGTTTCCTGCTGGTGGCCCACCGCAAAGAGCTAATCGAGCAGCCCGCCGAGCGTATCGCCCAATTCTGGCCGCATCGGGCCAACCAGGTTGGGATCGTCATGGCTGACCAGGATGAATGCGACCGCCAAATTACGATTGCTACGGTTCAGACTCTACGAGTGGAACGCCGGATCGAGCGGCTTTTGGCTCACGGACCCATTGACTACCTGATTATTGACGAGGCCCACCACAGCGCGGCGGACGGATATTTGACTGTTCTGCAAACCCTTCAGGACGCAAACCCAAAACTTCGGCACCTGGGCGTCACCGCTACCCCGATTCGTTCGGATGACAACGGACTGCCCTACGATGTCAAGGTCACACACCTTGGCGTCAAGGAACTCGTGCGTGATGGCTGGCTGGCTCCCCCGCGATGGCTGGCTATTCAAACGGGGATCAGCTTGGCGGGAATCAAGATGCGGGGTAGTGGGGCGGATCGGGACTTCGTGACCAAGGATCTGGTCGATGTCTACGAGACCGACAACTGTTTCGAGTTGGTCGCTGAGTCTCACGTGAAATACGCCACCGGACGCAAAGCCCTGGCCTTTGTGTCATCGGTGGAAGGTGCTTACCGACTGGCCGAGAAATTCAACGAGGCCGGTATTGCAGCTATCGCCGCCGACGGCACAACACCCAAGGCGGACAGAAAAGCCATCCTTGACGGTTTTCGAGCGGGCCAATATGATGTGCTGGTCAATTGTGCTTTGTTTACCGAGGGGCTGGACGTGCCGGAGGTATCTTGTATTCATCAGGTACGACCCACCAAAAGCGACTCCCTCTATTTGCAAATGATTGGCCGTGGCCTTCGCACCTTCGCCGGGAAAGAAGATGCGCTGATTCTGGACTACGCACCTTTGGAAGCCAGAAATATCACCATGCTGGGTGACGTGCTGGGCGTGGATGTGCGCAAAGAGGCGTATGTCGAGGAGTTGGAGGAAGAGGGCGAGGTGATCGCCGGATTTACCTTCGACGGTGAATTCAAATGGATGTCTGGCAATCCGATGGAGATTGTATCTCGCACTCTGGACTATTTGAATATGTCCCCGTGGAAGTGGGGGAAGCCTCGTGGGAACCAAGGCGAAATGGTGCTGGGGCTAGGCAAGGCCGACGACGACATTGATCGCACGTTGGTGATCAGCAAGCCAGGATCGATCATGCAGGTCTGGCTGGTGGCCAAGCGGCCCGGCGACCGATGGGCCAAAGCCTACCTGGTCAAGACCGGTACATTCGAGGAATGTTCGGAATGGGCGGAGGAATACGCAGAGCAACGGGGGAACGCTGTACTATCCCGCAAGGCCCGCAAATGGCGCAATCTGCGACCTTCGGACGGCCAGATCAAATTTGCCCGGCGGCTGGCCGTGTGGGTTGATGGCATGACACGGGGCGAGTGTGCGGACGCCATCACCGGGAAGCTGGCCCTGGACGCCGTGCGGAGGGCATCGTGAATTTATTCGCTGAGATACATTCAAAGTTGGGCGGGGAAGTCAACCGTCGGGGCTGGCATGATGTGACGTGCCCGCAATGTGGCAAAGAGCCGAAACGGGGACAGGTGCATTTTGGATACCGGGAAACCGGCGGGCGTTGCTTCGCCTGTGGGTGGGGCGGCTCATTGCGGGATTTGGCCGAATTGCTCGATATGGATTCCAGTGACTACGTGCCACCTGTACGGGATGTGGTGATTAAGGAGACGGCCCGCTGGCGGCTGAATCCCTGGGCGCTGTTGGCCCAATACCTGGATCACCCCAAGCGGCTTGAACGATGGACGACATATAAGCCATTGACGCTAGAGACGTTGGATCGCCACGGCTTTGGCCTCGGTCGTCTCCCGTTTCAGCACCCAGATGACTCGTGGTATATGTCCCGCTCCGATTGGCTGACCGTGCCAGTCTATGAGGATGGCGCTTTGGTGGCCTTGCGGGGTCGCAACCTGACCGACCATGGACCAAAATGGATCTCCGCCACGGGGAGTCAATATGCTTTGTGGAATGTGGACAATGTGCCCGCCGGGTCTATTTGCTGGGTGTGCGAGAACTATGTAGACGCCGCATGGCTGATGCAGGCGCACCCGGAATGGTCCGCCGTTGCCATCGGTGGGGCCACCACGTGGAAACGAGGATGGGCGGCACGATTGGCGGCCCGGTCTCCGGCTCAGGTGATCATAGCCTTGGACAACGATTTGACCGGCAATGGTGGCGGAAACCGGCGGGCGGAATGGGAAGCCGAATGGGAGCAAAAGCGCCCCGGCCTGATCCCCCCGACGGCCAACGGTCCCAAGATAGTGGATGATCTGAAAGCGGCTGGGTTGGCTGTACGCTTGTTTGATTGGCCGGATAACGCCCCGCAAAAAGCCGGTATTGATTGGGCGCTGGATGGGCGCTGGAGAATGGGCAATGATGAGAGTTTTCGCATTTACTGAGCAGGAAACAAAACAGTTAGCTGAAATCATGGCCGACTGCCAAGATGTTGCGCATTATGACGCGCTGGTCAAAAGTTTTTTTGCACAGATCAAAGACGGCTTGCGCATTGTGGCGAATTGCCCAACTCCGACGGACACGACGGACACGACGGACACTAAAAAACCAGAAAGGACACAACACCATGAAAACAGTAGGCATGACGATTGAACTGACGTATGACAACGAAACTATGCACGAGGAGGACGGCGAATCTTTGCGCTGGTTCATGGAAGACGTCTTGATGGGCCAGGGTGACGAGGAGGGGCTGCTCCTTTTCTCGTCCCTCATCGGAGACACCATCGGAGAGGTGAAGGTTGTCGGCATTGGGGCAGTGACAGAAGCAGAGGCCGCATCATGAACCCAATCTCCTACCAACCGCCCACAGATGCCGCAACTGAGGCGAGAATCCTAGACCACATGCGGCAATTGAAAGCCGAGAGGGCCCAACGCCAAAACGAACTCATCACCGCCCAAGCCGCCATGCTCGACGAGATCGCCCAACTTGCTGCATCGGTCCTCTACGCGGACGAAGCCTCATATAGGGGCGCGTTGGCGATGATCCATCGGATTGCGAAAGGTGGGACGAAATGAACGAAATCATCCTATCCCCGGACACAGTGCGGCTTATCTCAATTTTCGCTGGCCTGTGCGCCGCTGTGGTTTTTCTGATCGTCCTGTGGGCGGTCCTGGCAATGGGCAGCATGTGCAGCCGGGACGAAGAAGAGCGGGAAGCGCAGCACGGGGGCGTGGGCCGATGACCTACGCCAACCTGGAAGCCGCCATCATCATCGTCGGGCTGGTCTGCATCGGCCTGGGGCTGTACATCGTCACTGGCATCATTGCCAGAATCAGCAACGCCAACAAGCGCCGGGAAGAATCCTGGCGCAAATTCAAAGAGGGGGATTGGGTATGAATGACATCACGAAGATTCTACGGCAGGCACACGCCGAACTGTGGGCATTCCGTGATGAAATGGGCGAGGCATGGCCGACGCCGGACACCCTCGACGCCCTGCGTTTTGCCGTGACTGAGGCCGGAGAAGCCTTGGACGCCTGGATGCGGGCCAACCGTCCGCAGTACGCACGCAACCGGGAGCGGCTGGACTACGACGAAGCTGTGCTGGATGAATTGGTCGACTGCGCCATGATGCTGTTGACGGCGATCCCCCCGTTCGTCGCAGTGGACCCCAAGAAATGGCCCGCCGAAGCCGCGAAAAGGCTTGACGAAATTGTTTATGATGTGTCCGAGATGCTGTGGCTCTTCGTTGCGTATGGCTCCAAGCCATACGCAAGAAACTGGGATGCGTTCTCCCTTGTCAGAGCCATCGCCACCTATCCCGGCATGGACCTACTCCCCCGTCTACAGTCCCGCTACGCCCGCATTCGTGCCAAGCAACGGCCACGAGTCCGCTTGATGGAAGTTGACGGGCAGATCGGCGGCTTCGACCCGTCTCGCTTCTGCACCGCCCCCAACGCATTGCAGCCGGACGACGAGCCGCAGGGGTGGGGGACCGACACGCTATGAGTGAATTTACATTTGTCACAGGTGGGCTATCGCTCGTGATCGTTGTGGTTTTTGCGACCATCGGCGTGATTCAGCTAGTCGGGGCAATTATTCAATTTATCGACACGAAACGCAAGCCATGAGCCGCCCCGTCTTTTGGCTGGCCGCCTATGCGGTATGGCTGGCCTTCGCCTGGGGGTATGGCCGTTGGTGGACGTGGAAGACGAACAAGAAACGCAGAGAACAGTACAGGAGACGCAAGCGACGATGACACCTGAACAATTGGCCGCTATCCTCAGAGATAATCCAGACCTTGCACAAGCCAACGCCCACGCTGCCACAGACCGCCCACGGCCCGCCACGGTGACAAAGGCCGTAGGTGGGCAGTCCACGCTAGAGGCTACATTTTTGCAAGCGTGGCGGGCTTTCGAGGGGCCGACACTGATTCGGGAATACAGGTTCCACCTCGCCCGTAAGTGGGCCTTTGACTTTGCCCATCTCGAAACGATGGTGGCGATCGAGGTAGAGGGGGGAACGCGTGGAAACGGGCGACACAATCGACATGAGGGATACCGAAACGACTGCATCAAATACAACGCCGCCGAGTTGATCGGCTGGCGAGTCTTTCGGCTAACCAGGGATATGATCGACCATGACAATATCCAACCGATTATCGACTTTATTCAGGAGGCGCAACCGTGAGAACCGAGGAAGAATTGAAGGCTAGAGTTCGAGAAATTCCGCTACTAAAGCGACTAGAGGAATGCCATCGCATGATTGGCGAGATGTGCAGTGAGGGCCGGCGCCCACGAATGTCAATCCCTGTGCAGTGGTATGACGAAGATTTTTACATCGGCACGACGCTGGATGACGCCGCCGAGATTGTCAAGCTCGTGGGAGAAGCAAAGGCGGCGCAACCATGACAAACCATCTAACTCGACCCATCGCCGCCCTGCTCCACTACCCCAGCGCTTACCGTTTCGTCGCCACCGGCTACCCCGCCGTCTGCGGCCACCCCATCCCCGGCCAGATAGCCCACGGCGTGACGCCCATCACATTGCGGGCCACGGTCAAGCGGGCCGGGTCATTTCGCTGGCTGCGCTTTGAGGCGGTGTGTCCGGACTGTGGGCGGTGGTACATGCAAGAATCTGGAAAGGACAAATCATAGTGGCAACGGACAAGACAACCCCGCTCACCGAAGCGGACAAAGTGAAGATAGGCGACCAAAAAGTTATGGGCCGACGCACAAGCCAAAAACGCAAAACGGCGGGCAGCTTGCTCAACGCGGGGAGCGAGGCGCAACTGAGCAACGGGTATGTGTTCAGCACGCTAGAGACAGCCAAGCCGCCACGCCATCGCAAGCCAGCCACGACGCCCCGGTCGAAGTGGGTAGAGGTGGCGGACTTCTGCGACCGTTGCGCCGGGACGTTTCATATCCACGCGCCCAAGCCAGTGGCAAGCCGGGCGCATGTACTGTGGACGCAAAAGCACAAGTGTGAGAGGGCGCAAGCATGATCCTCACCCGTATCATCCTACTTATCTCCCTGCTTACCTCCCCCGCGCCCACCCTCTCGCCGGCCCAGCGCCACGCGGCGGAAGTGGCGGCGGGGGAGGTCTCGGCCCTGCTTTTCGGCGTGGATGCCTACACCGACGCCCTCTGTTCCATCCTGGCGAGGCGGGACAACGATTCGTTCCCTGACACGCTGCCAGGGGTGCTGCAAGGCTATTTCGCCCAACCCCGACCCTTGACCGCAAACGAAGAGGCGGCGGCGCTACGGGCGTTCTACGGGGACGGGTGCGAGGGGGTGACGTTCCTGTGGGTGATGTCTGGCCAGGACGTGGAGCGGCGTGGGTTCAGGGACGGGGACCGGGTGTATCGGTACGAATTCCTGAGCGGGGCGGTGTGGGAAGTGCATTTTTACAGTCAGTCACCATGGGGATAACACACATGGAGGCACGAGACATGGCAACAACGCAACGGGTCGCTGTCATCCTGCTCATCTCCCTGCTCACCAGCCCCTTGATCCCGCACACCTGTGCTATACTCCCCCTATGGCACAGTCCCCAATTTCGTTTTACCTCTGCGCTAACTGTCAACACGTCCTCGCCGTCACGATGGCAGGGGCGTTGCACGTTGTCGCCCTCGGTGCTGACGGCCAGCGCATAGCGGCCCAAGTCGCCATCGTCGGGCCGGTGGTGCTGAAATGCCCCACGTGCGGGGCAAAACGCAAATGGCATCCGTCGCCCCGCCAAAGTATCCCAAATGCGAATTTGGGATAGCCTATTGACACAGGCGAACATTCGTGTTTTAATAGAATCAATGGCGAAAAGCCAGGCCCAAAATTGCAGAGCTTCACCGGAGTTGAGCGCCGGGTTCACGTGGCACGTGAACCCGGCGCTTTTTCATTTCAGGAGCGCACCCCATGCCCCAAAAGCCCAGCACCAAACGTCAACTTGTCCTTGGCTTTGGGCTGGGCCTTTTTGTAGGGGCGATTATCAGCCCGCTTGCGTTGACGTGGTGGGTCAGGGGGCAGTGATGGCGAGGGACATTCGTAATGTAAACGACTTGATGCCGGACCCGTCCAACGCCAACAAAGGCACGGAGCGAGGCCGCTACATGGTGGAGGCCAGCCTTCGGGAAACCGGGGCAGGGCGTTCCATTGTGGTTGACCGAGAAGGGCGCATCATTGCGGGCAACAAGACACTCGAAGCCTGGGCCGAGATTGACGGCGAGATTGAGATTGTACGCACGGACGGCAAAAAACTGGTCGTGGTTCAACGTGAGGATTTGGACCTGCACGATGTTGAGGGGCTGGCCCGCAAGCTGGCCTACTACGACAACCGAGCCGGGGAGGTGGGCCTGTCCTGGGACGCCGAGCAGATTCTTGCCGACATAGACGCCGGGGTGCAGTTGGACAGTTTGTTTTTTGAGGATGAGATAGATGAACTTTTAGAACGTATTCCCAATATAGATTTTCCAGAATACGACGAAACAATCGCCGACGACGTGGCTATGTGTACCTGTCCAGAATGTGGGCATACTTTCCCGAAATGATTGACTATCCGGCGCACCTTGAATCCATGTGGCAAAAGGCCATAGCCCCACGAGAGCCGGACGCCCCAACCGTTATCAGCACCTTTGCGGGCGGCGGTGGCAGTTCGACCGGCTATCACATGGCGGGCTTTCGGGAACTATTGGCCGTGGAGTGGGATGACAACGCCGTCGAAACTTTGCGCCTGAACTATCCCGACCTGGACATCTATCACGGCGACATTGCCAAATTGACGGTTGAAGAAGTGTTGAAGCGCACAGGCTTGAAGCCGGGAGAGCTTGACGTTTTCGACGGTTCGCCCCCATGCCAGGGGTTCAGCACGGCGGGAAAACGAATGATGGACGATCCTCGCAATCAGTTATTCAGAGAGTACGTGCGACTTCTGCGGGGACTGCGGCCCAAGGTGTTCGTGATGGAAAATGTGTCGGGCATGGTCAAGGGCAAGATGAAACTTTTGTTTGTTGAGATTTTGAAGGAACTAAAAGACAGCGGCTATCAAGTCTCGGCCCGACTTCTCAACGCCATGTATTTTCACGTCCCGCAGTCACGCCAACGCATGATCTTTATCGGGGTGCGGGATGACCTGGGGATTGCGCCGAGCCATCCGAAGGCGGAGAGTCGGGGGATTGCTGCCGATAAGTCGATAGTCGGGGCGGATGTTTCTTTATGCGGTCAGCCAAAAGTCCTTTTGGCTGACCGCATGGCAAAAGTAAAACCGGGAAGCAATTTGAGCCGAGCAGAAAGAAGCGGGAAGCATTTTTCATATATTCGCTGTCCAGTAGGGCGGCCAGCGATGACATTGCAAAAAAGTGTTACATACGGCGGCATTTCAATGTGGCACCCCTCCGATGAGCGGAACATGAGCGCCGGCGAATTAAAGCGAATTGGCTCATTCCCTGATGGTTATTGTTTTCCTGGAAATTACGAGGCTGTTGTCGGGCGCATCGGTAACAGCGTCCCGCCCCTATTCATGGAAGCCATCGCCCGGCACATTCGCACGGAGATTCTGGACAAAGCGCCGGAACTCCTAACACATTGACACTATGAAAAAGAAACCGAGTGCCGCCCAACTTATTGCAGAGATTGACGCCAAGAAGGGCAACATTTCAGCCATTGCCCGGACCTATGGCGTGTCTCGTGGCACGGTCTACAACTGGATGCGGGGCAAAGCCACGGTTGAGGCCGCATTGACCGACGCACGAGAGACCATGATCGACAACGCCGAGAGTATGCTCTACAAAAAAGTTTTGCAGGGCAGCACCCCGGAACTGATCTTCTTCCTGAAAACCCAGGGCCGCAAACGGGGCTACGTGGAGCGCCAGGAGGTCACGGGCAAGGACGGCGGGCCGATTGAGAGCAAGAACATCGGCATGACCCTGGAAGAGTTCCGGGCGGAGCAAGCCGCCAAGCGCAGCGAGGCCGAGAGCCTACTGGCCGCCTTTGCAGAGGCCGAGGCCGATGACCCGGAGATGGACCGGGGGGCGGAGAGTGAGTGAGCGCCCCCAAGCCCGACCGCTACGAACTACTCTTGAATCACCTCGACCTGGCCGGAGCCACCGGGGTTGATGATGCGAAGTGGGAAGTCTTCCAACTTCGCCACCTGCTAGACACCAGCACTTTACGAATTGAGGTCAAGTCCCGCCAGATTGCGTGGTCGTGGCTGACCGCCGCCGAAGCAGTGGCGGACGCCCTTTTGGATGACCGGGACAGCGTATTTGTCTCCATCAACCAATCAGAGGCCGCCGAGAAAATCCGGTATGCCCGCCGAGTGTATGAATATCTCCGCATGGCCGGCCTGCCCCGGATCGTGCGGGACAACCGCATGGAGTTGGAGTTCGCCAACGGTGCCCGGCTTTCCAGTTTGCCCGGACGCCCGCCCCGTGGCCGTGCCCGTGCCAACGTCTACCTGGACGAGTTCGCCCACGTGCGTATGGACCGGGAGATCTACCAAGCGGCACTGCCCATCACCAGCAAGAGCGGACGCATCCGGATCGGGTCTTCGCCCTTCGGGGCCAGCGGCACATTTTGGGAGATCCAATCTCAATCCATGCGCCGCTACCCAGGCTATAGCCGGGTCTCCACCCCGTGGTGGTGTGTACAGGCCTTTTGCACCGACGTGGCCGCCGCCCTGAGGCAAGCGCCGGGGATGACCACCCAGGAGCGGGTGGAGCGATTCGGGCGGGACCGTATTCGCCTGATCTACGAAAATATCCCGCTTGAGGACTTTTGGCAGGAATACGAATGTTTGTTCGTGGACGAGTCCACGGCCTGGATCACGTGGGACGAGATCCGCACCAACCAGCAGCCGGATCTACTCTGCCCCATGGTGGAGGTCTCCCCCGGCAACCTTGGCCCGGCCTTTGACGCCATCGAGCAACTAGCCAGGGACGCCCAGTATGGGCAAGTGGAGATGGCCCTGGCCGCTGGGGTGGATGTGGGCCGCACCCGCAACACGTCCGAGTTGTACATTGTGGGCCTATCGGCCACCGGGGACCGGCCCCTGCGTCTGGGCATCAGCATGGAGCGGCTGCCCTACGATGACCAGTTTGACATCATGGTCCTGGCCTTGCGCCGCCTGCCTTTGGTGGGCATGTGGATCGACCGCAACGGCATCGGCAACAATCTGGCCGAGAACCTGGGCAACCAGTGGCCGGGGCTGGCCGTGGGGCAGGATTTTACGAATGAGTCCAAGAAGCTTTGGGCGACCAATATCAAAATGCTGATGCAGCAAAGCCGGGCCTCTTTGCCGGTGGATCGGGATCTGGCCTACCAGATCCACAGCATCAAGCGCATAATCAGCCCGTCCAAGAACCTGATCTTTGACACGGCGAGAAACGAAAAGCACCACGCAGACAAATTTTGGGCTTGGGCCTTGGCCCTGGCCGCCAGCGGACAGGACGCCAACGCCCTGACCGACGACGAGATCGCACGGGCCTTCGGGTGGCAACAAACACCATGAGCAGATGGAGCAGATTAAAAATGGCGACCAGCGCCGCAACCAGCACATTTGTGCGAGTCTACAACTCCCCAGAAGGGGAGCAGACCCGGCAGCTATTTGAAGGCCGCCAGGGTCACTACCGCTATTTGTGGTCCTGGTACAAGTCCGCCGTCTTTGACGACGCAGCGGCCTGGGCCGTGTATAAGAGCCGGTACAACCTGTACCGGCACATCCGCCCCATCTACAACCCGGCCCGCCGCTTGGTGGACTTCTACGCCGGGGCCATCTATCCCGGCGTGCTGAGCCTGGACGCCAGCCGCCTGCCCGACGGCACGCCCCTGGCCATCCCCATGGCCGAGGACACGCCCCAGGAGCTGAAAGACGCCTTGGGCCAGTTGTGGGCATGGTCCAACTGGACCAGCGGCAAGAGCTTGCTCCCCCGCTATGGCGCAGGGCTGGGGGATGTCTTCGCCGAGGTGGTGGACGACCCGGCCAAGGGCAAGGCGTGGATCGAGGTGGTCTGGCCGGGGCTGATCGCCGACCTGAGCCTGGACCCACGGGGCAATGTGGACGGCTACCGCATGGAGTACGAGGTGGCCGACGGCGAGGGCGGGACGTACACCTGGGCCAAGGAAGTGGACAAGGAAGAGACTGTCTTTTACCGGGATGATACCGAGACCAGCCGCCGCCCCAACCCATACGGCTTTGTCCCCGCTGTGTGGATCAACCACACGGATTTGGGCGGGGACCACGGCGACCCGGCCATGCGCAACCTGCCCAAGTGGGACGAGATCAACGGGCTGGCATCGGCTACCCATGACCAGATCCACAAGATCCTGGCCGCCCCGGTCCTGCTGGCCGGCATGGGAGCCGCCGGGGTGGGCGGGACGCAGAGCAAGCAGGGCAGCACCCACGACCTGACCGCCGCCGACAGCAGCCGGGAGAGCGTCAACGTGATCCGGGGCGGGCCTGACGCCAAGATGCAGGCGTTGGAGCTGCCCCAGGGGGACGCCCTGGCCCATATCAACGCCCTGCTGGAAGAGATTGAGCGGGACCACCCTGAGCTGGGCATGTACCACCAGCTACGGGGCATGAGCCAAGTCACCGGCCCAGGGGCGGATCGTATGTTCGGGGACGTGGTGACGTTGGTCAACGACGCCAGGGCCAACTATGACCGTGGATCAGTTGCCCTCTTCCAGATGGCCATCGCCATCAGCGGGTGGCGGGCACAGCGGGGAGATTGGGGCCGCAGCCTGACCCGGCAGCAGGAGAAGTTCTTGCCGTTCAACCTGGACAGCTTCACCCGGGGCGATCTGGACATGGAGATCATGCCCCGGCCCCTGGTCCCCCAGACGCCGATGGAGCGATTGCAGGAAGAGCGCCAGCGCCAGGCATTGAGCCGGGACGCCGGGACGCCAGCGAGAGACGCCACGCCGAGCCAGGGCGCACCGAACCAGGGCGACCCCAACAGCTTGCCCGGCGGGGTGATGGCTAGATTGTTGGAAGCAGCCCAAGGAGGGCAATAGATGAAATTCAGAAAGCGCCCCGTCGTCATTGAGGCGATGCAATTCACAGACGAAACAAAAGACGCCGTATTTTCTTGGGTGCGAGGCGAGCATTACAACACGCACGGCACGAGGGATAAGGCCGGCAACCCCACCTTGTCCATTTGCACACTCGAAGGCGACATGACCGCATCTTTGGGGGATTGGATTATCAGAGGAGTGCAGGGCGAGTTTTACCCATGCAAGCCTGACATCTTCCAGGCCACCTATGAGCCGGTCGAAGACGAGGCCGCAAATGATGGGCAATAGTCAAGCGTTCATTAAGTTGGTGACAGCGCACGAGATCTCGGACGGGAACAGAAAATCGGGGTACCTTGCTGATGCGTTTGTGTCGATAAGTTCTATTGAAAGCGTTAGCGATTCTTTTCAAAGAATGCCCAATGATGACAGGCCGCTATCTGTGATTCGCACTGTGACCGGTGACTCCATGTTGGTGGCGTCCTCTGCCAAGGAGATTATTTCCCGCATGGAGGCCGCCAGTGGAGCGGGCTGAGTTTGCCGCCCTGCTGCTGCGCTTGGTGGACGACGGCACGATTGACACCGCCCAGGCCGCCGACCTGCTGGCCCTGTACGACGCCGGAGATTTGGGCAGGCCGGATCTGCCTCAACCCCCGGCCCAGGCCATCCGGGGACTGGACAGCAACGACGTAGCCGCCGCCCTCTTGCTCCTCTTGCTCCTCTTGGGGCGAGGGGCAAGCACGACCGCCCCGGCCACCATGCCCACCCTGGCCAGCGCCGCACGATTGGCCCTGGCCACCCAGCTACAGGAAGACTTCGGGCGCACGGTGGGCCACCTGGCCGCACGACTGGCACGGGGGGAGATTGCGGTGGGGGACTGGCAGGCCATCATGGGGGCCACCCTGCGCACCCACCACAGCCAAATGGTCTTGACCGGTCTGGGGGCGGATGGGTTGACCGGGGCACAGTTGGCCCGCATGGACGCCCTGCTGCGGGAACAAATGGCCTATTTGAGCCGCTACGCCGACCAGATCGCCGTCCGGCAAATGATGGGCAGCGCATGGGGCGAGGGCTATCTGGCCAACCGCTCTCAGCAATACGCCGGGGTCGCCTGGGAGCAATTTTGGCGGCACACGGAGGAGGCGAACGAGGCCAACGGGGACACGGGGTGGGGGTGGGTCTATGACTACATCTCCGAGGACGACGCCAGCACCTGTGACCCGTGTTTGGAGGCAGAGATCGAGGGGCCGTATCTATCCGGCCAAGGCCCCTACCCCGGCCAGATCTGTTTGGGCCGGGGAGCGTGTCGGTGCGAACGCCGGGCGAGATACGACCCGGTGATCTATTTGGCCCTTGTGGGCGAGCAGTGAGCGCAAGAGCGCAGAGAGGGGGCAGGATGAAACAGGGAGCGATTGGGTCGGTGTGGATTGCCCTGGCCGTGGGCGTGTTGGCCCTGATCCAGTGGCGCATGGGGGCGGAGATGACCGCCAGCTTGGTGGCCGCCATTGTGGGCGCAGCCGGCATTGTCCGGGATGCGTTCGTGATCCTCACCGACGCCCAGGCGGAGCAGGCCGCCACCCGTGGCATGGGCAAGCAGCCCGGCAAAATGAGACGTTTTCTCTTCGGCGGATAACCCCGCCGTTTCCCGACTGGGGAAATTCCCCAGTCAGCTTGATTTAGCCCGTTTGTTCTATATCCGTTACAGGAGATTGACCCGATGAACCAAAAGACGCCAGCACCCACCCAGGCGGTGGACGGCGAGGCCCCGGAGGCCGCAGACAGCACGAAAGAGACCGAGGCAGTACAGACTACGCCAACGCCGGAAACGTCCCAGGAGGCCAGCCAGGAGCAGGCCCAGGACGCAGACAGCACGGAGAGTCTGGATGACTTGCCCACATGGGCGCAGGAGCAGATCCGCACCTTGCGGAAGGAGGCCAGCACCCATCGACGGCAGAAGCAGGAAGCGATCACGGCGAAGAGCGAGGCCGAGACCGCCCTGGCCGCACTGCAAGCGGCGACCGGCACGACCCAGGCCGAGCTACAGGCCCGCCTGGACGAGTTGGAGCCAAGCGCAGCCCTGGCCGGACGGTTGACCGAGTTGATCACCGAACAGATCAACGCCGAGATCGCCGAGTGGCCGGACGAGGTGAAGGCAATGGCCCCGACCGGCGAGACCGACCCGCTGACCATGCTGGAATGGGTCAAGACGGCCCGCCCCTTGGCCACCAAGTTGGGGGGTCTTCCCCCGATTCCCGGCAACGAGCCGAGGCCCAAGCAGGCGGGGGGCGGGGAGCAGGACGCAAAAAAGGCGGGGCAGACTTGGACCCGCACCTGGGCGGCGATCAAGCCATAGTCCAGGGCAGCAGATTGACCGTTTGAATACGAGCAGCGCACACAGCGCCAAGGAGAACAATCATGGCAGATTTGACCATTACCGCCGCCAACGTTAAGCCCGTTCTGATTTTTGAGCAGTTGCCCGCCGGTCCGACCGACGAGGCGCTCAACGCAGGCGAGCCGATCAAGATCAACACGAGCAACGGCAAGTATACCCCGGCCAAGGGCACCACGGCAGCCGAGGCCCGGGCCATCGGTCTGGCTATCACCACGGCGGGCTTTGCCGGGCAGACCGTCAGCGCCGTCAAGAAGGCCATCGTGGACGTGGGCGACGCTTTGAGCGCCCTGGCCTACGATCAGGCCGTCTACCTGAGCGACACGGACGGCACCCTGGCCGACGCCGCCGGGACCGTCTCTGTGGTGGTGGGTCGTGTGGTTCCCGGTTGGGGATCGACCACCGCCGACAAGTTGCTCTTGGTGGACCTCTAGCCCAGGGCGACACCCTGACACCCTGACCGATTGACCGACCGAATCAACGCCAAGCGCGTAAGGAGTTAGATTATGGCAAATAACACCGCCTACGGCTTCGTAGGACTAGAACAATTGTACGGTTCCCGGATCTCCGAGGTGGGAACCGCCCGGATCTGGGATGCTGTACAGGCCAGCGCCGTGGAGTACAACCGGGTCATGCAGGAGATGTTGAGCCTGTTTGTGGAACGAACGACCACGGCCCAGGAACAGATCGAACTTCCGGGGGACGGCACTTTGCAGCCCCTTGACGAGTTCGGCAACCCGTTGCCCGTTGTGCCCAGCGGCAACTACCAGGTCGCCTACCCGATCCAGGGTGGTGGCACCGCCTGGGCAACCAACCGGGTCTCCCGTGCGCTGATCACCGTGGAAGAGGCCAACCGCTTCACTGTGGACGCCTTGCAGCGGGACGCCGACTGGATGATCCGCCACATGCTGGCGGCCATCTTCACCAACACCGCCTGGACCTTTGCGGACAAGAGCGCCGCCGGTGGCTACAAGGGATTGGGCAACATCAGCATCCAGCCCCTGGCCAACGGGGACAGTGTGAAGTACGTGCGCAAGGGCGCGACCGCCGCCGCCACGGACAACCACTTCCTGGCCCAGGCCAACGCCATCAGCGACACGGACAACCCCTTCCCGATCATCCGGGCGGAGTTGAACGAGCACCCCAGCAACGCCGGGCCGATTGTGGCCTACATCCCCACGGATCAGGTGGATGCTGTGTCGAGTCTGACTGAGTTTGTCGAGGTCTCTGACCCTGACATTGCTTACGGGGCCAGCAGCGACACCCTGAACGCCGCCCGTTCCCAGATCTTGGGACCGGGGGACGAAATCTTGGGCAAGACCAAGAGCGGGGTGTGGGTGGTCAAATGGGACTTCTTGCCCACGACCTACGCCATCGCCGTCTCTGTGGGCGGGGTGGGTGGTCCCATCCTCAAGCAGCGGGAATACCCCGCCGCCCAGCTTCAGGGCTTCTTCCCTGAGACCAACAGCCCGGACGGGAACCTTCAGGAGATGCGCATGATCCGCTATGCGGGCTTTGGCGTTCACAACCGGGTCAAGGCCCTGGCCTATCGCTTCGGCAATGCGGCCTATGCCATCCCCGCTGCTTACTCTGCCCCCCTGGGTGTGTAACGGCTGAGGGTTGAGGGTTGAGGTCTGAGAAGCAAGGCTGAGAAAGGAGCCGGAGTATGGCAAGCACACTAAACAAGGCACAACGGGCGGGGGATGTGATCAACCGCCTGGGGGTGATCCTGGGGGTGGACCTGACCGTCCAGCACCGGGGTGATCCTGAGTTGGGCCGGATCATGCAGTTGGAGCGAGTCGCCGATGCGCTGGACAGCGTACACGGCGCAATCCAAGCCGAACTGGAAAAGGCCAAGGCGGTGACGGTGGAAGAGATGATCGCCGCCGCCACGGTTGAGGAGTTGGAAGCCGTGCCCGGCATCGGTCCGGCCACGGCCAAGAAGATCAAGGCCGCCCAGGAGTAAGACATGATCACCCGTGCCCAAGCCGCCGACCATCTACAGTATCAATTCTCCGCCCTGGCCAGCGAGATCGGCCAGGCGGAGACGGACGAGAGCGCCACGGGCTACGGCCCGGACATCGACCAAGCCCTCCGCCAGTTGGGGGAGAGCGAGGCGGGGCTGGCAGCCGCCACCGTGGCGGACGCCTACGCCCCGGCCTTCCTGGCCCTGGCCGAGTACTACGCCCTGCGGCGGTTTGGGCGACAGTTGGCCCTCTCCGCCGACCTGAGTAGCGGCACCATGAGCAAAAAGGCCAGCCAGCGCTCCGCCACGATCAAGGCCCTGACCGCAGAGGCCGCAGAGCGGGCCGGCGGCCTGGGCTACCCCGTGGGCGGGGCGGCGAGTTGGGCCACGGGCCTGCTAAATCTGGACTACCTGGAGCCGACCCCATGAGCGCAGACACCCGGATCAAGTTTATGCAGCCTTACGCCGGATGGCCGAAGGGCGCAGAGCATACCGTCCGGCTGGACGTGGCCCTACGCCTGGCGCACATGGGCACGGCCCAGATCGTGGGTGAGGTTCACGCTAAGGGCGTGGACAATCCCACCAAGGACAGCCCCGAACCGACCCCCGCCACGGTCTCCCCTGAGCCGGGCAATATTTCAGCCGAAATATTGCCCGGCCTCCGAGAGATCCGGGGGATTGGGGAGGCGAAGGCGCAGGCCCTCAACGCCGCCGGCATCTACACCCTGGCGGACCTGATGGACGCAGACCCGGCCAGCCTGGACAGCGCCCTGGACGGCACCAGCGCCAAGCAGATCGGACGATGGATCGCCCAAGCCTACCGGCTGGACCAGGCCCAGATGGGCAAGGGGCACAAATGAGCCTGATCACTGAGCTGGCCAACTGCACCGCCACGATCAGCCGCATCAGCCCCACCACGGGGACCTGGGCGACCATCACCAACGGCAGCAACGTGGCCGGCATCCTGGACACCCGGACCAACCGGGGCGAGACGCCGGGCACCGGGGCCACCCTCCTGGGCGAGAGCTACACCGGCCAGGGGGAGGAGATCCTGAGCCTGGGCAGCCTGACCCCCGTCATTTTCGAGGGGGACCGGATCACCATCACGCCGACGGGGGGCAGCGCCCGGCAGTACAGAGCGCAGCGCCCCCGGACCTACCCCGGCATCCTACCGCACCAGGAGATCCCCCTGGGCGACTATGCACCCGGAGGATCTTAAATGTTAGCGGAGATCGGGGCCTACCTACAATCAAATATCGCCACGGACCTGGGGGCGGACGAGTACCCCGCTACCCCGATCCGCACGGTGCAGCAGGGGCAAGGGCAGCCGGTTGAGAGCTACCCGGCCCTGATGCTGATCCCCGGCCCCGTCCGCCCCCGCTACAGTGAGATCGGGGCGGCAGACATGGACCGGGCCTATGAGTGGCGCATCTACGGCACAGCGCCGGCGGCCAGCATGGCCGACGCCTACACCGCCGCCGAACTCTATGCCAAACGGCTGGAGGATTGGATCATCACCCACAACGGGCTGGCCGGGTTGACCGATGGATCGGAGACGGTCTACGAGTCAACCCCCGGCCCGTGGGAGGTGGAGATCCAAGGCAGCGGCACCCAGTGGATCGGGTATTGGATGATCCCGATCCTGATCCAGACAACCACCTGATCCACCTAGCACCCAGGAGGACACTATGGGAGCAACATCACTAGCGACGACCTTCGCCCTGGCCAAGCAATCGGCCAAGGGATCGGGGGCCAGTACCCTGTACAGCCTCAAACTAACGGACGGGATGGCCTTCCCGTCGGTGACCGTTGAGGACACAAACGACGAATTTTCCGGCGGCACCGCCCTGGCCAGCAACAGCGCCGGCCAGCGCCTGGGCGTCTACACCCGGATCAGCGCCGCCGGCCGCATCCGCCCGGATTGGTTCCCCCAGCTGCTGATCGGGGCGGGCCTGGGCGACGTGGCCACCACGGGCACGACCCCGAACTTCTCCCACGCCTGCACCCCGTCCGACGACAACGACGACTATAAATGGTTGTCTGTCTACTACGACGTGGACGAGGGCAGCGCCAACCTGGCCCGGATTGTGGAGGACGTGCGATTCAACCGTCTCCGCATCACGGCCAACCGAAACGCCGTTCCCCGCTTCGAGGTGGAGGGGATGGGCATCCACGAAGAGATCGCCGCCGGCACGGAGACGATCACCGCCGAGACCGGGCCAGTATTGACCACGGTCAGCGGGTCGATCACCTTCAACAAGAGCGGCGGCGGGGCGATTGCGGGCGGTATCCGCAACTGTGAGATCGTGATCGAGAACACCTTCCCCAGCCCGGAGGACAGCATGGTGATCGGCAGCACCGAGATGACCGATCAGGAGTGGGGCGGGATGGCCGTCACCGGCACGGTGGACGCCGCCTTCAGCAAGACCGCTTTTGCTGAGATGTTCTACGGCGGCACCTCGACCGCCGGGACGGGCTACAGCCTGGCCGACGTGGAGGGCACCCTGACCCTGGTCATGGAGTCCGCCGCGGACATTCCCACCGGGGCGGGGCCGTTTACCGTCACCGTGGCGATCCCGGCCCTGGTGGCCCGGGCCCAGGAGTTCCGAGCCAGTGGGCGGAACGAGGTCCGCCTCCCCATTGCTTTCACGGCATACAAGGGAGCCGGGGAGCTGATCACCGTGACCGTGCTCAACGATACGGCCAGCTACTAACAGCACCGAGGGGACACCATGGGCGCAACCAGCAGCACCACCCAGATCGGCCTGGCGGACCAGGGCAGTGGCCACGGCACAGCGCCGGCGGCCTCTTTCCTGGATCTGGTCCTGACCGAGGCCGGGGCCAGCCCACGGATCACAATTGACCCAGGCGGGGACGAGTTCGGAATCGGCGGATTGACCGCCACGGACGCCGGCCAACGCCTGGGCATTGTGACCCCCATCAGCGGGGCGGGGCGCATCCGGGCCGGGGGCGGCCTCCTGGGCCTACTCTACGCCGCCGGGCTGGCCACCACGGCCACCACGGGCACGGCCCCCGCCCTGACCCACACCCTGACCCTGGCCGCCAACGACAGCGCCTTCCCCTGGTCCGCCTTCCGGCATCAGGTGGCCACGGGATCAAACCAGTTGATCCGCATCCTGAGCGACGCCCGGATCCACATGGTGCAGATCGAGGCCACGGCCAACAGCCTGGCCCGCCTGAGCTTCGAGGCCATGGCCGGCCACGAAGAGATCGCCACGGGGATCGAGCGGCACACGGACGAGGATCGCCCAGTCCTGACCACCGTGGGCGGATCGATCACCTTTGACAAGGCCGGGGGCGGGGCGATTGCGGGCGGCATCCGCCGGGCCATCATCACCCTGGCCCACGACTTCCCCGCCCCGGAGGACGAGATCCCCGTGGGCGATACGGAGAGCGGGTGGGCCACCTGGCTGGGCGTGAGCCTGGACGGGGAGATCGAGGCCACCTTCGAGCGGGACACCTTCCTGGATCTAGTCTATGGGGGCGTGGGCAGCGCCGGGGCGGGGTACGACCTGGACGACGTGGCCGGGACGTTGGTCCTGAGCCTAGAGAGCGCCGGCAACATCCCCGGCACGGCCACCCCGTACGGGTTGACCGTGACCGTGCCCCACCTGATCGCCCGCCTGGGCGAGTGGCGGAGCGCCGGCCGCAACCAGATCCGCCTCCCGATAGTCTGGAGAGCCTACCAGAGCGGGGCGGACGAGTTGGTGGAGTACGCAGTCACCACGGACCAGGCGACCGTGGCCCGAACAATCGCCGCCGGTACCTGGAGCGGGGCCGGCATTACCTACACGGCAAGGAGCGCATAAAATGGCAGACAATATCACGGTCCTGGATAGCACAGGGACCGCCAAAAACTGGGCGACCAGCGAGGGCAGCGACAGCCAGCACCGCCAGCACGTGGTCCCGACGGACGCCGACGGCAACCCGGCCCCGGTGACCAACACGGTGCTGACCGCCCTGGAGAAGGCAGAGGACGCCGCCCACGTCAGCGGCGACAAGGGCATCCAAGCCCTGACCGTGCGCAAGGACACCCCGGCGGGCACGGCAGGCAGTGACGGCGACTATCAGCCCGCCACCACGGACAATACCGGGCGGCTATATGTGGCCCCCCCCGCCATCGGCAACGCTGGCCCCACCATGACTACCCTGGCGTTGACCAGCGCGGCCACGGCACTACCAGCGTCGCCCCTGAGCGGGCGGCGGGCGGTGGCGGTTTCTCACGCCGGGAACGGGGGGCGATTGTGGATCGGCAAATCCAATGTGAGTATCGGCAACGGATTGCGGATTGAGGCCGGGATGGAGCCGCAGACGTTCCCGGTCAACGGGGGGCAGATTTACGGGGCGGGGGAACCTTTCACCCTCTCGCAACGCCTGGGGAGCGAAACGCAGGTGCTTTCCCTGGCGCACATTGCGGGCAGCGGGGCGACCGCCGAACTCGTGGCCGGGACGTACCCGACCGGGCAGATATGGCGGTCCACGGACGGGGGGCAAACGTGGAGCCTCTCGCAACGCCTGGGGAGCGAAACGCAGGTGCTCTCCCTGGCGCACATTGCGGGCAGCGGGGCGACCGCCGAACTCGTGGCCGGGACG
>CAZKEX010000013.1:0-30601 GCA_964551895.1 uncultured Caldilineaceae bacterium
CATTGTCCATTTCCCATGATCCCAACATCGTCCGCCCCAACCGAGCCAGGCAAAGGCCCAGATCCCCTCGGTCGGATCTGGTTCTTTTTGACTCGTCCGTGGGTGTTGCTGGCGGTGGGGGGGGTGACCCTCTTTTTCTCGATCACGGCGGCCTTTTTGCCCCAATTGCCCGGCCAGTTGGCCACAGACCCGGTGGGGGCCTCCCGCTGGTTTTTGACCACCACCCGTGATTTTGGCTCCTTGGGCAATACCCTGCGGGATCTGGGTCTCTTTGACTTCGTCCATAGCCTGCCCCTGCGCTTCCTGTTGGCGGGGTTGGGTCTGCTCCTGCTTCTCCACACCGCGGATCTGGCCAGACAGGCCCTGCGCTTCCGCCAACTGGCCCAGGCCACCGCCGCCTTGCCCGCCCAGATCGGTGAAGCCCTCGACTCGTCTGCCCTGACGGGGACCTACGGACGGCGGATGGCGGTCGACTTGCCCCCAGGGGCTGTGGCGGACCAGGTTGAAGCGTGGCTGACGGGTCATTTTCAACACCGACAACTTCTTTTTTCCCCCCTGGATGGCCCCACCATCCCCGGCCCCGATGGCCCCGTGGCCCTGCAAAGCGGCGACGACAGCCTGACCGAGCGGCGCATTTTGGCTACGGCGAACCCCCAGGCGGCGTGGGTGCGGCTCTTGTTGGGCGTCGGCCTGTTGTTGGGGCTGGTTGCCCTCTGGCTGGTGGTCAACCTGGGGTGGACCGTCCACCTTGCCAGTCTGAAGCCGGGTGATTCGTTTCGCTATGCTTCGCAACAGGTGAGCCTGACCTATGCCCTGCCCCAGGGTCGCCCGCCGGCCGAATTTCGGGTCCAGATCGGGGAGGCCCAGAGCCAACTCCTCGCCATCACCCCAGCCACCGCGGACCAGCGCGCGCGCCTGGGCACGGTGCAGGTGACCACCCAGGCCGGCGCGCCGGGGTTGCTGATCGCCAGCAACCGCCCAGCCCTGGCCCTGGCCGGGCAAAACCAACTGACGCCCCAGGTCGGCCTGCTCTTCCCCAGCCCCGGCAGCGAAGAGACCGTCACCCTGCCGGACCAGGAATATGTCCTGCGCTTGGTGCGGCTGCCCGCTCCCTCCCAGGCCCCCATCCCAGCCCAGCCCGCCTTCCAGGTGGAACTTTTTGACAGCAGCAGCCTGGTCTCCGGCGCGCCGGTGCAGCGGCTGGAGCTGCGGGGCAGCGAGGGGTCCAGCATCTTTTTGGACCGAGGACAGCTCCAGATCGCCTTTGTGCCCATGCCCGGCCTCACCGTCACCGTGGCATCCATGCCCGGTCTGTGGCTGCTCTGGCCCGCCCTGGCCCTGATCTTGGTGGGCAGCCTGGGCTTCCTGCGCCGCCCCAGCTTCCTCCTGGCCCAGATCGCCCCCTGGCCCACCGACCGCACCATCCTCCTCCTGCACAGCGACGACCCGGACGCGGTTGAGGCCCTGGCCGCGTTGGTGAGGGGGTGACACGGTGACAGGGTGACACGGTGACAGGGTGACACGGTGACAGGGTGACACGGTGACACGGTGATTGAATCGTCTAATCGCCCAATCACCCAATCGCCAAATCACCACCAACCAATCAACCAATCAACAAATCAACAAATCAACAAATCAACCAACAAACCAACAAACCAACCAACCAACCCACCAACCCACCATGACCCCAACCATCATCGGCGTGGCCGGCGGCTCCGGCAGCGGAAAAACCACAGTCAGTCGGCGCATTCTGGAGCGATTGGGTACCCCGCCCATCGCCTATATCCAGCATGACAGCTACTATTTTGACAACAGCCACCTGAGTCCAGACGAGCGGGCCAGGATGAACTACGATCACCCGGACAGCCTGGACACGCCCTTGTTGGTCGAGCATCTGCGCGCCCTGCGGGCTGGCCAGTCCGTGGAGATCCCCAGCTATGATTTCGCCACCCATAGCCGCAGCCCAGAGACGGTGGGCATGGACCCGGCCCCGCTGATCTTGGTGGAGGGTATCCTGATCTTTGTGGAAAAGGAGCTGCGCACCCTCATGGACATGCGCATCTTTGTGGACGCGGACTCGGATCTGCGCTTTATCCGCCGTCTGCAGCGGGATGTCCACGAGCGGGGGCGTAGCCAGGATTCCGTGGTGAACCAATATTTGACTACCGTACGCCCTATGCACCTGGAATTTGTGGAACCCAGCAAACGCTACGCCGACGTGATCATCCCGGAAGGTGGACATAACGAGGTGGCTTTGGCCATGATCGAGAGCCGCTTGCGGGCCATGTTGGGCGAGGGGCGGGGGGCGAATGGCGAATGGCGAATGGCGAGGGACGAATGACTGGACGGGTGAGCGTTGTGATGGATGTGGGGCCGGCGGTGCATCAGCGGGCCGGGTTGGCCCGGTATGCCGAGCGGCTAGCCGACCATCTGCTGCGTCAGCAGGGGGAGCGGGTGGATCTGGGCCTCTTTTACAATGCCCACAGCGGCCATGATCTGCCGGCATCTCTGGGTGGGGCCCGGGTGCGCAGCGTCCCCATGGGCCAATATGCGTGGCGGTTGGGGGTGCTGGCCGGGCAGGTGATGGGTCGCCCGGACTATGCCAAGCATATCCCGTCCGCCCAGGTCTACCACGCCACGGAGCATCTGTTGCCCCGGCTGCCCAAAACTACGGCCACGGTACTCACGGTCCACGACCTGATCTTCGAACGCTTCCCCCAACACCACACCCTGACCAACCGGCTCTATCTGAAGTGGGCCATGCCCCTCTTCGTGCGCCGGGCCGACGCCGTGATCGCCGTCAGCCACAGCACCAAACAGGATCTGGTTGAGCTGTACGGCACCCCCCCGGCTAAAATTCATGTCATCCACGAAGGTATCGATGACCGCTTCGCCCCAATTGGTCCGCCAGGGATTCATAGGGTAAAATCCAAATATAGCCCTGACCGCCCCTATCTGCTCATGGTGGGCACCTTGGAGCCACGCAAGAACCATGCGGCCGCCCTCACCCTGTTGGCCCGGCTGAAAGCTGAGGAGTTCCCCCACCGGCTGATCATCGTGGGGGGCAAGGGCTGGCTTTTTGAGCCTATCAAACGTCAGGTGGACGACTTGGGGCTGACCGACGATGTAGTCTTTGCCGGGTTTGTGGGGGATGACGAACTGCCCGCCCTCTACACTGGGGCCGATTGCGTGGTCATGCCCAGCCTGTACGAAGGTTTTGGCTTTCCTGTGTTGGAGGCCATGGCGTGCGGAGTACCCGTGGTGTGCAGCAACGTCAGCAGCCTGCCCGAAGTGGCCGGAGATGCCGCCTTCCTGGTGGCCCCCACGGACGGCGACGCCCTCCACGCCGCCGTGCGCCGGGTGCTGACCGAACCGGATTTGGCCCGATCTCTGGCCGCCAATGGCCAACGCCAGGCCGCCAATTTTCGCTGGGAGCGGTGCGCGGCAGAGACTGCGGCGTTGTATCAGGAGGTGAATGATGGAAGCCATTCTGGAAAGACTAATTGAATCGCCCCGGCTTTCCCTCTTCAATCGTCAGATCCAGCAGGTGTTGGACGCGGAACACGTGCGCCGTGACCGTTTCATCGAGACTATGTCCGAGGGCGAGAAGGTCGAGTTTATCAACGGGGAGATCATCGTGCATTCACCGGTGAAATTGCAGCATAATGAAGCCAGCCACAATCTCTCGGTCCTGTTGAGTACCTACGTGCGGGCGAACGGGTTGGGCTTGGTGGGGTTCGAGAAGCTCCTCATTTCCCTGACCCGCAACGACTACGAGCCGGACGTCTGCTTCTTCCGTCAAGAGAAAGCCGCCGCCTTCACCCCCACCCAGATGCGCTTTCCCGCCCCGGATTTTATCGCCGAGGTGCTGTCGGAAAGCACGGCCCACAACGACCGGGGGGTCAAGTTCGACGACTACGCCGCCCACGGTGTGGGGGAATATTGGATCATCGACCCGGAAGCGGAAATTGTGGAACAATATGCCCTGGACGGCGATCAATACAAGCTGCTCTACAAAGTCGGCTCCGGCGTGCTGACCAGCCAAGTCGTGGCCGGTTTCGAGATTCCCGTGCGGGCCATCTTCGACCCCGCCGCCAACCTTGCCACCCTGCGTCAACTATTGCAGTCATAGCACACACCTTACTCATTACTCATTACTCATTGCTTTTCAACTCTGCAAGGACCAACGCATGACCGTCGCCGTTATCGGATGTGGCTATTGGGGCAAAAACCTGGTGCGCAACTTCGCCCAGTTGGGTGCGTTGGCCATGGTGGCCGACGTCACTGAACCGGGCCGGGAGACGGCACGCAAACTGGCCCCGGATCTGCCCGTGGTGGCGGAGATGGCCCAAGTCTGGGCGTCAGACATCCCCGGTGTGGTCATTGCCACCCCGGCAGAGACCCACTACGATCTGGCCAAGACAGCTCTGCTGGCGGGCAAGGATGTCTTTGTGGAGAAGCCCCTTGCCCTGCAATATGACCAAGCCGCCGAATTGGTGGCCCTGGCTGCCGAGAGAACACGCATCTTGATGGTGGGCCATGTGTTGGAATATCACCCGGCCATTGTCGCCCTCCTCGACTTGGTGCGCCGGGGCGAGCTGGGCAGGGTGCGCTACATCTACTCCAACCGCCTCAGCCTGGGCAAGATCCGCCGGGAAGAGAACATTTTGTGGAGCTTTGCCCCCCACGACATCGCCATCATTCTGCGCATGTTGGGCGCCATGCCCTTCCAAGTGGTGGCCACGGGCGGCAACTACATCCAGGCCAACATCGCCGACGTCACCCTGACCAACCTGCTCTTCGACAACGGCGTGCGCGCCCACATCCACGTCAGTTGGCTGCACCCCTTCAAAGAGCAACGGCTGGTGGTCATCGGCTCCCGCAAGATGGCCAGCTTCGACGACGTGAGCAAACAGTTGGTGGTCTACGATCAGCGGGTGGAGTGGCAAGAGGGCGAGCCCATCCCGGTCAAAAAAGAAGGCACCGCCATCCCCTTCCCCACGGACGAGCCCCTGCGCCAGGAATGTCGGGCCTTTCTGGAGGCCATCGCCACCCGCCAGCCCCCCCTCACGGATGGGATGAGCGGTCTGCGGGTGCTGCGGGTCTTGCAGGCGGCGCAACGCAGTCTGGTGATGAACGGCGAGCCCGTGGCGTTGCCGTTGTGACAGCTATGAGGGTCTTTTCTGTGGTGGGGGCCCGCCCCCAGTTTATCAAAGCCGCTCCCGTCTGCCATGCCCTACGAGATCGGGGGCACACCGAGTTTCTGGTCCATACTGGCCAGCACTATGATCACGCCCTATCCCAGATCTTCTTTGACGAACTCGGTATACCCCAGCCGGATATTAACCTAGGCATCGGATCCGGTTCCCACGGTCGGCAAACCGGCCAGATGATCATAGAGTTAGAGGGCCACATCCTGGCCCAGCGACCAGATATAGTACTGCTCTACGGTGACACCAACTCGACTCTGGCCGGGGCTCTGGCCGCGGTGAAGCTGCATGTACCCGTCGCCCATGTGGAGGCAGGACTGCGCTCCTTTAACCGGGATATGCCCGAGGAACACAATCGAGTGCTGACCGACCATTGTGCGGATCTGCTCTTTTGCCCTACCCAGACGGCGGTAGACCTGCTGGCGGCGGAAGGGGTGACCGCTGGTGTGCATTTGGTTGGTGACACCATGTTTGATGCGGTGCAGAATTTTGCGGCCTTGGCGCAAAGCCGTAGCGTGATTATGGCAGATCTTGGGGTGGATACAAAAGGATATGTCTTGGCCACCATCCACCGTCCATACAATACGGATGATGACGAGAAGTTGACCCAAATCTTTCAAGCCCTAGGTACCCTGGACGAGCAGGTCATCCTGCCCGTTCACCCCAGAACGAAGGCCCAGATCCAGGTCTTGGACATCCTGGGGCGGGGGATTGCACCCAACGTACGATTGATTCCGCCCGTGGGCTATCTGGACATGCTGACCCTGGAACGCAATGCCAGCATGATCATGACCGACTCTGGGGGCATTCAGAAAGAAGCATATTTCTTCGCTGTTCCTTGTGTCACTCTGCGCCCGGAGACCGAGTGGGTGGAAACCGTGCAAGCCGGCTGGAATCGCCTAGCCTGGCATAGCGCGGACGAGATCCTGGCCGCTGTCCGCGCCCCTTGGCCCACGGATCCGCCTGGCCCCATCTTCGGTGATGGGCAAGCTGCCGCTCAGATCTGCCGCCTGTTGGCCGCCTATGTGAACGGGGGGCAATGATGGCCGCGCCCGATCGACTCAACGTGCTGTTCATGACAGCTTGGTATCCATCTGCTGCCAGTGCTGTGGCTGGCATCTTCGTGCGGGAACATGCCCGGGCTGTCCAGATCTATGACGATGTGCAGGTTATACACTGCATCGGCAAAGATGCGGACCTGCGATCCCTGTGGACGCTGGACAAAGTCACCGATTCGGCCATCACCCTGGGCATCCCCACCTACCAGTTTCGCCATCGGGCATTGCCTGTACCGGGTGTATCTTCTCTGCTCTACGTATGGGGCGCAATGCGGGCTGTGGATCAGATCATGGCCGGCGGCTTTCGCCCAGACGTGATCCACGTACACATCTACGAGCCGGGCGTGCCGGCAGTACTGATCGGCAAGAAATATGGCATCCCAGTAGTTATCACCGAGCAGAACTCGGACTTCCCCCGTAATCGGCTGCCCTGGTTGCAGATCCAGAAAGCTCGCTTTGCCTTCCGCCGGGCGAACCGTATCCTGCCGGTGAGCAGTGCCCTGCAGCAAGCCATCCAGTCATTGGACATCGACGGCGAATATACCATTGTACCCAACGTAGTGGAGACGGAACTCTTCGCTCCGCCGGGGCAGCCTCGTCTGCACGACGGGGCCCTGCATCTGCTCTTTGTGGGTGGCTTGACTCCGGTGAAGGGATTGCCCTTTCTCTTCGAGGCCTTGGGCATGGTGTCAGAGCAGCGTACGGACTGGCATCTGGATCTGGTGGGCGACGGGGCCAATCGGGGTGAGTACGAGGCCATGGTGCAACGTCTGGGCCTTGGAGAGCGAGTCACCTTCCACGGGATGAAGAGTAAAGCCGAGGTGGCGGATTTTATGCGGGGTGCGGATCTTTTTGTCCTGCCCAGCGTGTGGGACAACATGCCATGCGTACTGCTAGAGGCCATGTCCACAGGCCTGCCTGCTATTGCCAGCGATATCGGCGGCATTCCCGATACTATCAACCCGTTGGTGGGCCGACTCTTTCCCCCATCCGATGCCGTAGGTCTGGCCAAAGTCTTGGCCGGGGCACTGGATGCTATCGACACATTTGATCGCCCGGCGATTGCGGAACATGCACGACGCTATGGATTTGCCCAAGTAGGCGGGCAGATCGACGCGATTTATCGAGAAGTGATCGGCTAGGCCCATGGTCCCCAGTACCGGAAATATCCTAGAACGAGGACATTCCTTCCTGACCCGGCATGCCTTCATCCGCAACGTTGGATCCACCTTCGCCACCAATGTGATCCTGCTGCCCGTGGTCATTCTGACATCGGCCTTGGTGGCCCGCACCCTGGGCACAGAGGGTAAAGGCTTCCTGACCCTGGTTCTGCTCATACCCGGCCTGTTGAGCCTGATATTTGGGGCTGGTCTGGGCATTGCCAACGTCTATTTTACCGGAAGTGGCAAGATTCCCTTCGCTAGCCTCTCCCGTAACTCGATGGGCTTTGGTCTGCTCATGTGGGTGTTGAGCGTCGCCTTGCTGGCGATTGCCGACGCTACCGGACTGCTGACCAAGCTGCTGCCGGATCTCTCCCCCGCCACCGTCTTTCTAACTCTGCTGATCTTGCCCTCCACCCTGATGATCAGCTATCTCAACTCTCTGCTGTTGGGCAGACAGCGTATCCAGACCATCAACGGTATCACCATTGCCCAAGGTCTTGCGTCGCTGATCCTGGTCAGTCTGCTGGTAGTGTGGATGGGGCGGGGGCTGAACGGCGCCGTCTGGGCCTACATCGGTGCCGGTGCCATCACCCTGGGGTTGTCCGCGGTCTTCGTGGGCAAGGAAGGCGGTGATCTGCGTCCGATCCTGGACCGACCCACTTTGGGACCCATGCTGCGCTTCGGCCTGAAGGGGCAGGTCGGCAACATGTTGCAGTTCTTCAACTACCGGCTGGATGTGTTCGTGGTTAACTATTTCCTGGGCGGCAGTGCAGTCGGCATCTATAGCGTTTCAGTAGCCCTGGCCGAACTGCTCTGGCAACTGCCCAACGCCGTCAGCTTTGTGATCTTTCCCAAGGCATCTGCTTCCAAGGCTGGCAACATGAACCGTTTCACGCCCCGGGTCTTTGCCATTACCCTGGGGCTGACGTTTGTTGGTGCGCTGGGGTTGGCCCTGGTGGGTCGGCACCTGATCGTGTGGATCTATGGGGCTGATTTTGCTGCCGGCTACGGTCCTTTGCTAGCCCTCTTGCCGGGGGTGGTCTTGCTGGGTGGAGGAAAAGTCCTCACCAATGAGGTGGCGGGCCGGGGCTATCCCCAGTATAATTCCATCAACTCGGCCATAGCGCTGGTGTTGACGCTGGCGCTGGATCTGCTCCTGATCCCCTCAATGGGCATTATGGGAGCCGCGGTGGCGTCCAGCATAGCCTACACGACCATTTTTGCCATGTCCATCCTCTTTTATATCCGGGTCAGCCGTCAGGAGTCGCTGTGAAGCGTGTACTTATGCTCGGCTATGATTTTCCGCCACAGGGCGGGACCGGGGCCGTTCGCATCACAAAATTCGTTAAGTACCTTGCCCACTTCGGCTGGGAGCCGGTGATCGTCTGCTCGACGGATCTTTCTGCCACGGATGACAGTCTCGTGGCCGACATCCCACCGGGCACGGAGATTCACCGAGTGCCCTTGCCCAAGTGGGCACGTGCTATCCTGGCTTCTTCCCAGCCAGGGTCCAAGACGGCTTCGGGGCAGACTGCCCCATCGACGCCGCCGACAATGGCCATTCGATTGGCCTCGGCTCTGGTGCGCTGGGGGCGGGGGCTGATGGTGCCGGATCCACTCTTGCTCTGGGTTCCCGGCGCCGTGAAGGTGGCAACTCGGCTGCTGGCCCAGGACGAGATCGACGCCATCTTTACCACCTCACCGCCCCATTCGGTCCAGGTAGCGGGGCTGTGGCTGAGCCGACGCTTTCCCCACATTCCGTGGGTGATGGACTTGCGGGACCTATGGAGCGAGAGCCATCTGCTGATCAACACCCCCCACCATCGGCCCAACCATTGGCTGGAGCGACGCGCACTATCCACGGCGGCCCGCACCCTGGTAGTAACCGACGGCATCCGGGCCTTGACGTCCGACAGCTTTCCCACCGTGCCATCGGAGCGCATTGTCACGGTCACCAACGGCTATGACCCGGACGACCTTGCCCATATGCCGGAACGCACAGCCAATGAACGGCTGACCCTGTCTTTCGTGGGCACCCTCTATGGGTTCCGCAGCAACACGGAGTTCATCCCCGCCCTGCGCCAACTGGTCCAGGATGAAGCCATGCGAACGCGTATCCTTGTACGCTTCATCGGCAACATCCCCCAGTCCGTGCAGGAGGAGTTGGCCCCTCTGATCGAGATGGGCGTGGTTCAGATGCAGTCTTTTGTCTCGCGCCGGGAAGCTATGTTGGAAATGTGGCAGGCCGATCTGCTCCTTATGCTGGAATCAGATATGCTGGAACTACGACTTAGCCATTCCAACAAGCTCTTTGAATATATGGCCACGGGCAACCCGATCCTGGCTGTGGTGGGGGATGGGGAGATCGCCAAGTTGATCCGTTCGGTAGGGGCGGGAGTCGTGGTCCATTCTGATGATACCCAAAGGATCCGGTCGGTGTTGGAAGACTTTTTGCACGCATTTGGTCAAGGGCAAGTCTGGTCTGGTATCCCGGCGTCTCGCATCGCTCCGTATCAGCGTCAGAACCTCACTCGGACGCTGGCCAAAATTTTGGAGGATGTTTCGACTGTGGCAACCGTCCCACCGGACCAAGTGACTGAACCTGAGGGGTAACCTAGAGACAAGTGATCTCATGATCCAGAACGAAGCTCAGATCAAACAGGCAGAGGTTGACAACTACGACGCGGTGATCGCCTCCCTGCAATCACTCCCCCACGGCGCACAGATCATCGCCGAGAACTTTCTGGACAAGGATCTGCCCACTGCCTTTGGCCGTTTCCGGGAGAGCCCGGAATGGGCGATGGTGAGAGCAGAATTGGCTCCCCAGCCCGGCGAGTGGGTGGCAGACTATGGAGCCGGTCGCTGCATTGCCTCGGCGGCTTTCGCCGAGTTGGGGTGCAATGTGGTAGCCCTGGAGATGAATCCCAGCCCGATTGTCGGCTTGGGCGTGTTGACAACCCACAGCTTTTTTGGAGATCTTCCCACCCTGCACGGAGTTCTGGCCGATGCGGAACATGCCCCATTCCCATCCGCTACTTTCGATGTGGTCTACTGTCGAGAAGCCCTCCATCACGCCTTTGATCTGGAGATGTTGGTCGGTCAACTTGTCGCTTTGTTGAAGCCCGGCGGACGTTTTCTGGCTTATGGAGAACACCGACATCCATTTTGGAGTAGCGATGATACCTTTCGGGTTCAGCACCCGGCGGCCAAATTTGGGGTCAACGAACACAGCTACCCCACCATCCACTATGTCAGAGTACTGAAACAAGCTGGCTTGGAAGAGGTGCGGGCATTGCCAGTCATGTCCCCGATCTTCGCCGCTGAGAATGGTCCAATCTACCACCGGTTGATGTGCAACATCCGCTCCATTTCCACTTTGGGAGATCGACTCTTCCACCTGTACCATCGAGCGCAACTCTATCGCACAGTCGGTAGTCAGATTACCCTGGTTGGACGCAAAGCGCGGTGATTTGATGGATTCTACGCGCCTGGCCGTCACCTGGATTATACCCTTCGTGCCCTTCCCCCCAGAGCATGGGGGGGCTGTTCGTATTTATAATCTGCTGCGCCATCTGGCCCGCCACTGCGATATCGATCTCTTTGCCCTGACGGATCAGATGCCCTCGGATGCACATCTCGCCGTTCTGGAAAAAACCTGTCGTTCCGTACAGGTCTTCGCCCGCCAGCCAACCGGACCTCGCCCTGTCAGGTTGCGGCTTGTCCCTCCCGCCGTGATTCTGGATGATGTGCCCGCCATGCATGCTGCCTTGGCTGCATCCGCTCGCTCGGCGCAGCCGAACCACATTTTTCAGGTGGACTATCCCAGCTTGGCTCAATATTTGGTTCACAAAGGCCAGGCCACCCCGGTGTTGACAGAGCTCGATGTCACCTATCTGACTTTGCTGCGTCGGGCCAGGGTGGAGAAAAACTGGCTGATCAAGTTGCGGAGGCTGGTGGCATCGGCACTCTTCTATGCCTACGAAATGCGTCATTTGCCCAGATTCGACGCGGTCATTGCTATGTCCGAACATGACCGTGACGAGTTGGATCAGCGTCTGCCCGGCCTCAATGTCATCTCGATTCCCAACGGCGTGGACTGCGCCCACTTTCAATTTGTTCCTGCCACACCTCCAGGAGAGCGTCTACTCTTCTTGGGGAATTTTAACCATCCCCCCAATGTGGATGCGGTACTCTATTTTGTGGAAAAGGTGTGGCCCGGACTGGCAGCCCGCCAGCCTGATCTAGAACTCATGATCGTGGGCGCGGATCCCCCGGCCCAGATCGTCGATCGGGCAGAACAGCACATTCACGTGCTGGGCCGGGTGGACGATGTGCAGGTCTGCTATGCCCAGGCCCGAGCCCTGGTGGTGCCCATGCGTTTCGGATCCGGGACTCGCCTGAAAATTCTCGAAGCCTTTGCAGCCGGGACGCCGGTCATCTCCACCGCCCTGGGCATGGAAGGATTGGATGCTTTGCCGGAACAGCATTATCTGGCCGCGGATTCGCCTGAAGCCTTTCATCGGCAGATCGAGCGTCTTTTGACAGAACCGAGCCTTGGAGAAATGCTGAGTCAGCACGCACGCGCTCTGGTAGAGACCCATTACGACTGGCAGATCCTGGCGGATCAACAATTGACGCTCTATCACCGGCTACTTGCCAGCCCGCCCACTGGTCATTGATCCAGACTGGCATTGACCCGCGCTCGAGGAACCGCCGAATGGACAACCGTCTTTCTTCCCAGATCCCCACACGAACCGATGTCATTTGGGTCGCCGTCGGCGCAGCGTTGATCCTGCTCTTTATCGGGCCCGCCCTCTTGCCTGGCCAGGCCCTGCTGCCCGCTGATCTCCTCTTCACCGACCCTGTGTGGCAGGCGTCCACCCCAGATGGGTTTCAGAAAGCAAGCAACGATCTGCTGGTGGATCAGGTCTATCAATTCTATCCCTGGCGGCAATTTGCCCAAACGGAACTGCAACAGGGCCGGTGGCCCCTTTGGAATCCGCTCAACTACGCCGGTACCCCCCTGATCGCCAACGATCAGTCCGCCGTCTTCTACCCCATCCATCTACTCCTGGCCTGGCTACCCCCTTTTGCCGTGCCAGGATGGAGTGCGCTGCTGCGGCTGTGGGTGGCCTTTGGCGGCATGTTTGTCCTGCTGCGCCGGTGGAAACGCTCGCCGGGGGCTGGCTTTGTGGGCGGCATCAGCTTCGCCTTGGGCTGTTTCATGATGCCCCTGCTGGGCCATCCCCACACCAACGTGGGCGTGTCGCTGCCTCTCATGCTTCTGACTGCCGATGGCACGGTGACATCAAAGAGGCCGTGGCCCTGGGTAATCGGTGGCAGCGCCGTGATCGGCATCCAGTTTCTGGGCGGCCATGCCGAGACTTCCTTTTTCGCGCTGATGCTGTGGAGCATTTACGGCTTGGTCGCCCTCTTTATGCAGAGGGGAGCTTGGCGTGAGCGGGGTGTGCGCATTGGGTTGTTGGCGCTCTCCTTTATCATCGGCTGCGGAGTGGCTGCGGTCCAACTCCTGCCCTTCCTCGAACTATTGCCCCAAAGCAACTATTTCCTCTTTCGGGCGGAGGAAGCCCAGCGCCAGCCTTGGCTTTACACCGGCTTTTGGCGTAACGCCGCCATGGCCACCACGCTTTTCTTTCCCGACTTTTTCGGCAACCCCACCCGCAGCGGCTGGTGGATCGGGACCGGCTTCGGCAACTATACGAATGTGCTGTACATGGGCATTGTGCCCCTTTTTCTGGCCGCGTCTGCCCTGCTCTCTGCTCGCAAACCTGGGGCTGGCTGGCGAGTGCGCTTCTTTGCCATCTTTGGACTGACCTGGCTGGGTATCATCCTGCGTCTGCCCGTTCTGGATTTGGTGCGACGGCTACCTTTGTTCGACATCTCGGCAATCAGTCTGGTGGTCTTTAGCGGGGCGCTGGCCATCCTGGCCGGCTTTGGATTTGATGCTCTGTTTGCGCCGGATGCGGGCAATCATGGGGCAGCACGCCGAATGCAACGGAATCTCGTCGTCTTTGGCATCCTGGGGGGCGGGGGGATGATGGCGGGGTACACGGTCCTACGTCTTTTCAAGGGCTTCTTCATGGACTTGGGCCAAGTCTATGTGGAGAAGCGCATCTTCGGCAATCCGCCCCACCCATTTCCCCTTTCATACTATTTGGATCAACTGGATGCACGATATCAGCAGGTGGTGGCGACATTTGATCCGGTTCGTTTTTTTACCTATGCACCTGTGCTGGTGGCTCTTTCTGCTGCCTTTGTCCTCTGGCTTTGGAATCGAGCGCGCCTGAGTCGAACAGTTGCCCAGGTCCTCATAGGTCTGCTGATCTTTGTCGATCTCTGGATATTTGGGGCTGGATTCAATCCGGTGATCCCGGCGCATCAGCTCTTCCCGGCCACACCGGCCCTTACGTTTTTGTCCCAAAACCCGGGGCCGAATCGCATAGTGGCTGTGGGGGCCATGCTACCCGCCAACACAGGGATGCCCTATGGCCTCTCCGACGCACGTGGCTACGACGTGACCATCGGACGATACAGCCGCCTATTGGACGACCTGGATCGCACCCCCACAGGATTGTTGCCATCTGCCCGCAATGCGCGTTTTTTCGATCTGACCGGTGTGCGTTTTCTGTTATCTGAGAAGCTGTTGTCGGAAGATGAGTTGTCTGAGTCGGGGGATTTGCAACTCGTCTTTGACGGTGAGATCAAAGTCTACGAGCGGGCGGTCCCTGTGCCTCGGGCCAATCTGGTCACTGATTTCCAACTGCTGAAACCAGCCGTCGATCCTTTAGCGCAGATCCTGGATCCAGCCGTGGCGGGCGGTCACTCCGTCCTTCTGGAAAAGATGCCACCGATCCTGGTTCAGGCCACAGGTGGCACAGACGGCTGGGCCAATATCCTGACATATCAGCCGGACTCCGTTACACTGACCGTCGAGACCGATCAACCTGCCTTGCTCGTTTTGTCCGATGCCTATTATCCTGGCTGGCGAGCTTTCGTGGATGGCGTTGAGACCGAGATACTGCGGGCCAACTATGCTTTTCGGGCTGTTGTCGTCCCGGCGGGCAATACTCTGATCCGTTTTATCTATCGTCCAGCCAGCTTCCAGATCGGCGGTGTCATCACCCTAATCAGTCTGGGGTTGCTTGCGGTTACGGGCGGCTGGCTCTGGCGCACAGATAGTCGTCGCCGCCAACACCTATCGGATCGGATCTAGACTAATGGACCTGCCCGCCCTGGATCTGACTCTTATTATCGTCTCGTGGAACACGTCCGCCTTATTGGATGCCTGTCTGTCTACCATCCCGGCCAGTGTTGCCGGTTTGCATGTCCAACCCATCGTCATCGACAACAACTCTACCGACGGCAGCCCGGAGATGGTGGCGGCAGACTTTCCCCAGGTCACTCTGATCCGCAATGCCGAAAATGTAGGTTTCGCCAGGGCCAACAACCAGGGCATTCGCCAGGCTTTGGGGCGTCACGTTCTACTTTTGAACAGCGACACCCAACTCCCTCCGGGTGCATTGGTCGGGCTGGTTGATTTTATGGACACCCACCTAAGTGTGGGCGTGTGTAGCCCTCGCCTTCTCACCCAGGACGGTGCGCCCCAAGCCTACGCCTTCGGTGACGACCCATCTTTTAGCTATCTCCTGCGCCGTGGGCTAAAGCGGCTGCTTCTGAACCGCCCCATTCATGACTGGGACGTGGACCATACTGTTGATGTGGATTGGGTCTCCGGGGCCTGTCTGCTCCTGCGCCGGGAGGCGCTGGCCCAAGTCGGTGGATTGGACGAGCAGATTTTTATGTATTTTGAGGATGTAGACCTCTGCCGCCGCATCCGCCAGCAGGGATGGCGGGTCTGTTACGTGCCGGAGATCCAGATCACCCATTTGGGTGGTCAAAGTCTGATTCAAAACCCTAGGGCCCCCGCGGTCTATCAAGAGAGTCTGCGCTATTTTTATGCCAAGCACTACGGCCCAATCTCCCGTTTTCTGCTGGGCGTCGGGCTGAGCCTCTACAACCAACTGACCAAAGCCCAGAAAAATTCGTCCAAATCCGTTAAATCCGTCTAATCCGTGGCCTATTTCTTGGACAACCCCATGCGCATCCTCCACCTCTACAAAGACTACGCCCCAGTCTTCGGCGGCATCGAAAACCACGTCCGTGTCCTGGCCGGGGGGCTACGGAAGGGGGTGTGGACGCCCGATTTCTGCCTCCTTTTCGAGTCAAAACTATCGAGCAATGGTAGCATTGCCTCGCCTTGATGACAGCCAGTTCCTAATGTATACTACGCTCACTTCATTGAAAGGATCATCGCTTTTGTCGGCCCAACCTGTGGCCGACGCCGGCGATTGACTGTAGATCGCCGACTGGCGTGCATACGGACCGGAGGTGAACTATGCCTGTAGAAACACCCACGCTTCAATCTAAACCCGCTGCCGGGCAGACCCCTGATACCCCCTGGGGTGAGGAGGTTTTGCGCCGTCGTCTGTTGGCGGTCTTGCAGACCCCCACGCAACCGGGCAAGCTGACCTACGAAGAGTTCCTGGCCTGGGCCGATGAAGACACCCTGGCCGAATGGGTAGAGGGAGAGATCATCATGACCAGCCCCGCCAGTAACAAACATCAGGACATCTCAGGCTTCCTCGAGAGTCTCCTGCGCATTTTTGTAGAAAGTCGCCAACTGGGCGTGGTTCGCGGCGCACCCTTCCAGATGAAGCTGGAACATGGTCGTGAACCTGACCTGCTCTTCATCGCCGCCGACCATGTGGGCCGCCTGCGGGAGACCTATTTGGACGGCCCGGCCGATCTGGTTGTCGAAATCATCTCGCCCGAAAGCGTCGGTCGCGACCGCGGGGACAAGTTCTATGAGTATGCCCGGGGCGGCGTGCCCGAATACTGGCTGTTGGACCCACAGACGGCCTGGGCGGAATTCTATCTGCTGGAAGACGGGCGCTACCGGTTGGCGTTTGCCGGTCAGGAGGGCGACTATCACTCCCAGGTCCTGCCCGGCTTCTGGCTGCGCACCGAATGGCTCTGGCAACAGCCCCTGCCCGCCATCGAGGATGTGCTGTTGACGGTCGGCGGCGATGCCTACGCCCGCGGCTGGATCGAACGCTTGCGCCAGGGTGGATTTTTGGACAGCGGCTGATGCGTGTCCTCCACCTCTACAAAGACTACGCCCCGGTCTTCGGCGGCATTGAAAATCATATCCGGGTTCTGGCCGAGGGGTTGCGGGTGGACGGGGTGGACGCCCGGGCCCTCGTCACCAATACCGGTCCTCGCACGGTCCACGAAACCATCACCGGCGTGCCCGTCACCAAGACCGGACGCCAGGCCAACCTTTCGTCCGCCCCCCTGAGTTTGGGCTTCTTGATTGAGTTGTGGAAACAGGAACATGGCGCGGACATCGCCCACGCCCACGCCCCCTATCCCCCGGGCGAGCTGGCCCACCTCTTTTTGGGCGGGGCCAGGCGCTTTGTGATCACCTATCACAGCGACATCGTCAAGCAGAAGGTGCTGGGCGCGGCCTATGCGCCCTTTCTGCGCATGGCGCTGAAGCGGGCCAGCCTGATCGCCGTGGCCACGCCGGTGCATATCCAGATCTCGCCCTATTTGCAGGTCGTGGCCGAAAAGTGCCGGGTCATCCCCTATGGCCAGGATCTGAGCCGCTTCGCCCCCACCCCGGCCCGAGCCGAGGCCGCCGCCGTCCTCAAAGCCCGCTATGGCGGCGGACCCCTGGTACTCTTTGTGGGCCGACTGCGCCACTACAAAGGGGTGGATGTGCTGATCCGGGCCATGCGGGATGTGCCGACGGCCCAAGCCCTCATCGCCGGCATCGGGCCGGAGGAGGCGGGGTGCCGGACCTTGACCGGAGAGTTGGGGCTGGGCCAGCGGGTGCATTTCCTGGGCGAGCCGACCGACGACGAGCTGGCCACCCTCTATCGGGCCGCAGATGTTTTCGTGTTGCCCTCCACCAACCGAGCGGAGATGTTTGGCATCGTCCAGATCGAGGCTATGGCCAGCGGTCTGCCCGTGATCTGCACCGAACTGGGCACGGGCACCTCTTTTGTCAACCGGCATGGGAAAACAGGGCTGGTCGTGTCGCCCAACGACCCGGCGGCCTTGGCCGAAGCCATCGTCCAAATTCTCGACAATCCAGATCTGGCCCGGCGGATGGGCGAGGCGGGGTTGGCCCGATCCGCCGCCGAGTTCTCGGTGGATGTGATGGTGCGGCGCACCCTGGACCTCTATCGCGAAGCCCTGGACCGCCCCCGATGACCCACATCTTTTTGGACGCCCGCACGGCCACCCCCCACTTCCCCGGCATCGGCCGCTATGTGCGCAACCTGGCCGCCGCCCTGGTTCCCCTCCTGGCCAAGGATGAACACCTCACCCTACTCTGGGACCCATCCACCCCCGGCGCGTGGAACCCCGCTGCCCTGGCCGACGAGCGGGTGGCCGTCGTCCCCGCCCCCGTTTCATCCTTCGGCGTGGCCCAGCAATGGCAGATCCCGAAACTGCTCAATGCACAATGGGGCGAGGGGCGGGGGGCGAGGGGCGAATCGCTGTCAACCACCCAATCCAAAATCCAAAATCCAAAATCCAAAATCTATCACAGCCCTTATTACCTCATGCCCTACATCGTGCCAATGTTGGCCCGGATGCCGGTGGTGCTGACTTTTTATGACTTGATCCCCGTGCGCTTTCCTGAGTTGGTGTCGGCTCAGGCCCGGCTGCTCTTTCGGGTGGCGACGAGGTTGGCCCTGGGGAGTGCGCGCCACATCATTGCCATCTCCGAGTCGGCCCGCCGGGATCTGTTGAGCGACTTTCGGGTTGTGCCGGAGCGGGTCACCGCCATCCCCCTGGCCCCGGACCCCCGCTTTCGCCCCCAATCCCAGGCCGAGGTGCGCCGGGTGCGGGAGAAATATAACTTACCCGACAGCTTTCTGCTCTATTTGGGCATCAACAAACCCCACAAAAACCTGGTCCGCCTGATCGACGCCTACGCCGACCTGCCCCTCGCCATTCGCCATTCGCCATTGGCCATCGCCGGCGCGTGGGATGAGCGCTACCCCGAATCCAAAGAGCGGGCCGCGGCGCTTGCCCTGGGGGAATCCGTGCGTTTTTTGGGCCGCATCGACGACGCTGATTTGCCCGCTCTCTACGCCGCGGCCACCCTCTTCGTCTTCCCCAGCCGCTACGAGGGCTTTGGCCTGCCCGTGTTGGAGGCAATGGCCTGCGCCACGCCCGTGGTGTGCAGCAACGCCTCCAGCCTCCCCGAAGCCGCCGGGGACGCCGCCCTGCTCTTCGACCCGGACGACACCGCCGCCATCACCGCCGCCCTGGCCCAGGGGTTGGGAGATTCAGAACTGCGGGCCGAGTTGGCCGAGCGAGGGCTGGCCCAGGCTGCCCGCTTCACCTGGGCGGGCAACGCGTCCGCTACGTTGGGGGTTTATCGTAAGATCTTTGGTTGAGACTGTGGCGGCAAGATGTTATACTTGGTTGAAAGCATATCAAGAAACGATCCACGAATCTACACGAATCTGCACGAATCAATCCAAAAAAGATTCGTGCAGATTCGTGTAGATTCGTGGATTAATTGAACCCGTGGAGACACCATGCCCCTCACCCTGCCCGACACCTTCGCGTTTAGCCAATCCAGCCTGCAAGCCTATGAGGAGTGCCCTCGGCGTTTTTGGCTGGCCTTTGCCCAACAACTGCCCTGGCCCGCCATTCAGGCCGCGCCCTTCGATGCCCACGAGGAGATGATGCAGAGGGGCTCGGCCTTTCATCAACTGGTGGAACGGGCCGAGAACGGTATCGACCCGGCGCTGTTGGGCCGCAACGTGGGCTATCCTTTGGACGAGTGGTTTGCCGACTATTTGGCCCATCGCCCGGCGGATCTGCCCACGGATCATGTGGAGATCGAGCGCATTCTTAGCGTGCCTTTTGGCAATTATCGACTGGTGGCCAAGTACGATCTGATCGCCGCCGGGGAGCCGCACGGCGAGGATCAGCGGGTGGTGATCTTGGACTGGAAGACCAGTAAACGCCGCCAGGAAGCCCATCACCTGCGGGAGAAGTTCCAGACTTTGGCCTATCCCTATGTGCTGGTGGAGGCCAGCAAGGCCCTACCCTGGGGACCGGTGAGGCCTGAACAGGTCGAACTGCGCTACTGGTTCACCGCCGCGCCGGAGCAGCCGGTGATCTTCGCCTATGACAGCGCCCGGCACAACGCGGCCCGGGTCAAGCTGGAGGGGGCGCTGGCCCGGATTTTGGCGGGCGAGACCGAAGCCGACTTCCCCAAGGTGGCGGACACGGAGGCCAACCGCCGCCGCCTCTGCCACTTCTGCGTCTACCGCAGCCGCTGTGATCGGGGCATCTCCGCCGGGGATGTGGCCGACCTGCCCGACTCGGAAATGTTCGCCCCGGATCTGGCCGGCGCGTTGGAATTCTCGTTGGATGAGTTGGAGCCGTTGGCGTTTTAGGGTTGACAACCGTTAGGTTTTGGCATAAAATAGATCAGCAAGTGCGAAAATCGTATTTTCTGATTGTTGTTTGTTGGATATGGAGAGATACCTATGGCCCTACGTATTGAGGAGACGGACTTTTCGGTTGAAAACTATCCTGTGCGCTTGCGAAGCCGCGGGCAGATCACTGTGCCTCAGCGGATTCGAGAGCAGATGAATGTTGAAGATGGGGATATGCTCACTTTGGTCCAGGTTGGGGAAGTTGCTGTGCTGGTTCCTTTCCAACCCCAGATTCCTCGATTGGGGGAGCGGTTTGTCGAAATCATGAACGAAAACAATGTCACTTTGGCTGATCTGTTGATTGGTCTGGAAATCGAACGGTACGGAAAACCCTTGGACGAGATTTCGCCTGACGCCTCATGAAACGAATTCTTGCGGATGCCAGCATCATTATCGCCGGATGTGGCTCGAACACAGGGGCCAGTCGGGCTATCTTAACGGCAGCGGAAATAGGTCTGTTCCGGATAGTAGTGACTCGACAAATCCTGGATGAAAGTGAACGAAACATACGCAAGAAACTGCCTGCCGACTTGCCTGTCCTCGCTGATATGCTAGCACGCAGTAGGCTCGAAATCTTGCCCGATCCTGAACCTGAAGCCAGCGCTCAGTGGCATGGCCTCATCCACGTTAACGACGCCCCAATTTTAGAAGCAGCGGTAGCAACCCAAGTTGACCGCATAATCTCCCTCAACACACGCCATTTTACCCCTCAGTTGGGTCTCCAAATTGGCATCCCGATCCAAGCCCCAGATCAGTTCGTTCAGAAATTGCGATCCATTGTCACTGAAGGTCTTGATTAAAATCTGTTTGACGCAGATTGTTATTAGAAGCTATACTGTTGTTAGATTCTAACAACAAAGGAGATTCTATATGACCATTCAAACCCTAGACAGCAACCAGGCCAGACTCCAGTGGCGAGCTGTGTTGGACACAGCTCGCGCTGGGCAGGTGGACACGGTGATTGAGCGTTACGGTGAACCTACGGCTGTCGTCATTCCCTACCCAGATTATGCCGAGCTACTGGAAGATCTGGCAGATCTGCGGGCAGCCCGCCAGGCGATCAAGATTTATGAGGCCTGGCAGCAAGATCCGTCCATAGCGGAACCGTGGGAAACGGTGCGGCAGGAACTGATCAACGACGGGTTGCTGGATGGCTGAGAAATGGCAAGTCCAAATCCCCAAATCCGTTAAGCGAGGAATGCGCCGTCTTCCAAAGAATCTCGTCGCCCGGATAGATTCTGCCATTAACGCGCTTGCTGTTGACCCAAGGCCAGTAGGCTGCAAGAAGTTAGCTGGCTACGTTAATCTATACCGCGCCCGGGTCGGCGAATGGCGAATTATCTACGCGGTGGAAGACGACCGTCTGCTCATCCTTGTAGTCGAAGTGGCACCCCGCGGCAGCGCATACCGAACCCTGTAACTTCGTCCTGAAAGCTGTCCCATGATCCACACCGAATGGACCCTTCGCCCCACAACCCAACCCAGCCCGGCCCTGATCGACTTCACCGGCGGACACCCGCTGATCGCCCAGCTTTTGGCCCAGCGGGGCTTTGACACGCCGGAGACCGCTGCGCCTTTTTTGGACCCAGACGCGTACACGCCTTCGCCGCCCACGGCGTTGGTGGGGATGGCGAAAGGTGCGGATCTGATCCACCGGGCGCTGGCCGCGGGCGAAAATATCTTGGTGTGGGGGGACTTTGACGTGGATGGACAGACCAGCACGTCGTTGCTGGTGGCGGGCTTGTTGGCTTTGGCCGATGACCCGGCCCAGGTGCGCTACCATGTGCCCAATCGTTTCACCGAGGGCCACGGCATCCGCCTGCCCAGTTTGATGCGTTGGCTGGATGACCCGGACTGGCGGCCCGATCTGCTCCTCACCTGCGACACAGGGGTGGCGGAGGATGAGGCGGTGGTCTTGGCCGTGGAGCGGGGTGTGACCGTGGTCATCACCGACCACCACGATCTGCCGGCCACCTTTGCCGACTACGAATTGGGCACAGATCCCACCCTGCCTCCCAATCCCCAATCCCCAATCCCCAATTCCCGCGCAGCCCAGGCCATCATCAATCCAAAACTTCAGCCCCTGGGCGATCCCCTGCGCACGATTCCGGGGGTGGGGGTGGCGTATAAGTTGGTGCAGCAGCTTTATAGGTTGGCCGGGCGAGCCGGGGAGGAGACCGAGTATTTGGACTTGGTGGCCCTGGGCATTGTGGCGGATGTGGCCGAGCAGGTGAACGATGCCCGCTATCTGTTGCAGCGGGGGTTGGACCAGTTGCGGGCCACCCGGCGCATCGGTCTGCTGGCGCTGATGGATGTGGCCCGACTGGACCCGGAGAAGGTGGATGCCGAGTCCATCGGCTTTCAGATCGGCCCGCGCATGAATGCCTTGGGGCGGCTGGACGACGCCACCGTGGCCGTGGAGCTGCTGACCACCCGGGATCCCATCCGGGCCGGGCAGTTGGCGGCGCAGATGAACCGGTTGAACCAGGAGCGCCGGGCGCTGACGGACCAGATCACCCAGGGGGCGTACGAACTGATCGACCGCAACCCTGGGCTGTTGGAATTTAACGGGCTGGTACTGGCCCACCCCAATTGGCACGCCGGGATTGTGGGGATTGTGGCTTCCCGGCTGGTGGACAAATTTGGCAAGCCCACGGTCTTGATCCTGAACCCGCCGGGGGAGAATGCCCGGGGCAGCGCCCGCAGCACCGGGGACGTGGACATCGGCGGCGCGATTGCGTCGTGCAACGATCTGCTGATCCGTCACGGGGGCCACCCTGGCGCGGCCGGGGTGACGCTGTTGCCCGAAAATGTGGACCTGTTCCGCCGCCGGTTGAGCGATGCCATCGAGCGGCATCGCATCGAGGGGGGGCCGGCTGGGTTGGCCCTGGATGCTCACCTGCCCTTTGACCAGATCAGCCTGGAACTGGCGGACCAGTTGCAGCGGCTGGCCCCCTATGGCAACGGCAACCCGGAGCCGCTTCTCTTCACCCGCAACGTGACCGTGACGGCCAATCGGCGGGTGGGCAAGGATGGCAGCCATCGCCAGCTTCAGGTGCGCCAGGGGGAGCAGAAGCCCGTGGGGGTGATCTGGTTCCACGGCGGGGATGTGGATCTGCCGGAAAACCCCATCGATCTGGCCTATACCCTCAAGGTCAACGAGTATCGGGGCAGCCGCACAGTGCAGTTGACCTTTGTGGCCGCCCGCCAAGCCCAGGCGGACGAACTTGACATAAGCCAGTCTAAGTCAACAAAGGGCATTGTCGTCCAGGATTGGCGGGGTCTCTCCCAGGGGCAGATGGACTTGCCCGACGCCCAGGCCGGGGTCTGGTATGCCGAGGGCATCCAGTTGGGCGAGACCACCTTTGCCCCCCGCACACAGATTCGCCGCACCCAGGCCGGGCGGCCCCTGGTGTTGTGGAGCGTGCCGCCGTCGCCCCAGGTGTTGGCCTGGCTGCTGGAGACCGTGCAGCCCTCCGTGGTCCACCTGGTGGGGCGGGAGGGGGGGGATCTGCCCTTTGCCGAACTGGTGCGCAACGTGGGACGCATGTGTACTCATGCTCTGCAAAACGCCGACGGCGTCATCGACATCGGACGCATGGCCGCCCGGCTGAGTGTGACCGAGACCGTGATCCGCCATAGCCTGGGCTGGCTTCAGGCCAAGGGCCACATCCGCCGCCTCAACTGGCTGAACGGGGACGACCTCGTCCTGGCCCAGGGCGACGGCGTGGAAGATCCCGCTGCCCTGGCCCAAACCCAGGCCGACCTCCAAGAACTCCTCACCGAAATCCGCACCTATCGCCGCCACTTCGCCAAGGCCTCTCCTCGCCAGCTTGGGCTTGGCTGAAAAAGAAGGCAAAGTGCAAAAGGCAAAAGGATGAACGTGGTTTAGTTTAGTTCGGCGTTGTGGGTGAACATGAGCATCCACGAAGTCCACGAATCCCGTCAACCACGTTCACCCTTTTGCCTTTTGCACTTTGCCTTTTGCCTTTTGCCTTTCTCCTCCCCGTGTACCTTCACTTACAGACCAATTGGATGAAACTACGCACAATGGGACTTGGCCGGCTGACCGCACCGTTTGAGAGGACCCAGTTATTGTGTACGACACAGCCCTGCGGGATATCAAAGAAAAGACCTTCGAGCCGTTTGCCACGCGTATTTCTAGCCGCATCCATCCGAACCATATCTCCGTGGCCGCGCTGGGGGTGGGGCTGCTCTCTGTGGCCGCGGTGACCCAGGGCGAATATGGCTTTGGGCTGGCCTTTTGGGCCGGCAACCGCATTTTGGACGGGTTGGACGGGGTGGTGGCCCGTTGCCAGGGCAGCCAGAGCGACTTCGGCGGCTATCTGGATCTGCTGCTGGACTTTGTGATCTATTTGACCATTCCCCTGGCCTTTATCTATGCCAACCCTTCGCCGGCCGGCCAGTGGGCGGGGACGCTTTTAATCAGCTCCTTTGTCCTCAACAATATCTCCTGGGCCGTGCTCTCCTCCATTTTGGAAAAACGCTCCTGGCGCATGGCCCAAGCCGAGGCGGGCAAGAAGCTCACCACGGTGGAGATCCCCACGGGGTTGATCGAAGGCACAGAGACCGTGATCTTCTACAGCCTCTTCTTCCTGCTGCCCGGCCAGATGGTCTGGCTCTTCGGGGTCATGGCCGCGCTGGTGATGGTCACGGTTGTGCAGCGGGTGGTCTGGGCCTGGCGGGCGTTGGATTGATTTTAACCGCCGAGAGCGCTGAGATTTCGCAGAGGGCGCAGAGCAAGAGCCTTGTTTTTCTTTGCGCCCTCTGCGTCTTTGCGGTGCAAAAGAAGTCTTGTAGCCCATTTCAAATCGGAAAGCGATGTTTATGACTGTTCCCACCCCAGGCAATGTGACTGGCGAGACGATTCTGCCGGAGTTGGTCCAACCCGGCGCGGCTTCGTGGCTGGGCCGCCATTGGCAGAAAGTCGTGGCCCTGCTGCTGTGGGTGGGGCTTTTCGCCGTCTATCGATGGTACGCCGTGGCCAATGATCTGGGGCCAATTGAAGCTGTGCGTCAATTGATCCAACTGATGCAGACCAGCGCCTATGGTCCCCTGATCTACATTCTGCTCTATGCCCTGCGCCCCTTGCTCTTCTTCTCCTCGATCCTGCTCACCTTGGCCGGCGGCTTCATCTTTGGCCCGGTGTGGGGGATTGTCTACACCGTGATCGCGGCCAACACCTCGGCCATGGTGGCCTATGTGGTGGGCTACTACTTTGGCCAGGGGTTGTTGGCCGACAGTGGCACAGACGGCGACGGCGGCGTGATCCAGCGCTACGCCGCCCGTATGCGCAAGGAGAGCTTCGAGACCGTGCTGATCATGCGCTTCATCTTCCTGCCCTACGACCTGGTCAACTATTTGGCCGGTTTTCTGCGCATCGACTGGAAGGCCTTCCTCCTGGCCACGGCGTTGGGGTCCATCCCCGGCACCATTTCGTTTGTCCTCTTTGGGGCGGCCATCGAAGGCGACTTTGACGGCGCCATCCCCACCCTCAACCCTGGGGCGCTGGCCATCTCCGTCGGCCTCTTTCTGGTCAGCCTGGCCCTCTCCCGCTACTTCAAACGCCGGGAGCAGATCGTGTAACTGTTTTTCAAAATAGGCCACGGATTTCACGGATGGAACGGATTAAAACGGATCAGAAAGATTCTTCTTTGGAAAATCCGTAAAAATCCGTCTAATCCGTGAAAATCCGCGGCCTATTTTTACCCCCCAAATTTGACAGATCCCCAGGGCGGCGGTATACTTGGGAACGTTGTCAAGAGCATTGACGTGCCTCTGTTGGCTCAGTGTTCGGAGATGCGCAGGCAGATTCGCACCGACGATGTTGGAGGGGTGGCCGAGTGGACGATGGCGGTTGTCTTGAAAACAACTGTAGCGCAAGCTACCGGGGGTTCGAATCCCTCTCCCTCCGCCTTACACGACCAGCCGTACACAGGCTCTTGAGAACAACATAGCACAGGGGGAGGTCGCATAGCCCGGTCGAGTGCGCCCGCCTGCTAAGTGGGTAGGGGTAGCAATATCCCTCGAGGGTTCAAATCCCTCCCTCCCCGCCATGTGTCCCAGTAGCTCAGCGGATAGAGCGCTTCCCTGCGGAGGAAGAGGTCAGAGGTTCAAATCCTCTCTGGGATACCAAAAATGGCCCGTCCAGATTTCTGGACGGGCCGTTTTGGTTTTGGTTTTGGTTTTGGTTTTGGGGGCGGGGGTTTGGGATTTGGGATTGGGCATGTTTCTGGCAGACGACTGACACAAAAATCCGGGAGACTTTCTCCCGGATTCTTGTGATCTATGCGCTTCGATAAGGGAGAAAGGAGTCCCCCTGTGAGGTAACGGTTGGGACCGGATGCAACCAGCCCTAGCCGATGAAGTCCAATCAGTTGCTCTTGACGCTCATCTCCACCACGTCGCCTGTGTGGCCGTCCACCACCACGGTGGCAGTCTTGGTCTGGCTCTCCAGGGTCACCACCCAAACGGGCTGGCCATCCCGCTGTTCGGCCTGGGCCTCTGTGCCGGTGATGTCTACCATCATGCCCGTGGCTTCCACGGCGTGGCGGGCTGTGGCGATGGCCTTGTCGATGCCGACCACGGCTGGCCGAGCGTCGGGTTGACTGCCCTGTCCGCTCTGTTCAGCCTGGGTGGCCGGCCGCTCGCCCAGGGTGATGGAGATCTGCACTTCCTTCTCACCCCGCAGCACGGTTGCCTCCACCTCTTGGCCTGGGGCGGTCTGGGTGATCAGGAAGGCGACCAGATCGTCAAAGCTGCGGATAGGCGTGCCGTCCATGGCGATGATGATGTCACCGGAGGCCAGGCCGGAGTCGGCAGAGGGGCCGTCGGCCATCACATCCCCGACCAAGGCCCCCAGCACGTTGGCGGGCAGATCCCGATCCTTGGCCACCGCCGGGGTGACGCTCTGGCCGCTGATGCCCATATAGGGGTAGGCGTAGGCCCCATCCTCGATCAGGGCGGGCACGACCCGCTCCACAATGGCCACAGGGATGGCAAAGCCGATGCCCGAACTGGCCCGCACGGGGGAGTTGATGGCAAAGTTGACGCCCACCACTTCCCCGTCCAAGTTGAACAGGGGGCCGCCGGAATTGCCGGGATTGATGGCGGCGTCGGTCTGGATCACATCGGGCAGGGTGTAGCGGTTGATGATGCCATCGCCCACGGGGAAGCTGCGGCCCAGGGCGCTGACGATGCCCGTGGTCATGGTGCGGTCATTGCCAAAGGGGCTGCCGATGGCGATCACCGAATAGCCGACCCGCATGCTGTCCGCTGCGGCCAGGGTCAGGGGCTGCACATCCACGCCTTCGGGAATCTCGACCTGCAACACGGCCAGATCTGACTGGGGATCCGCGGCCACCACCGTGGCATCCGCCCATTCCCCGTTGTAGAAGATCACCGTGATCTCCGTAGCATTCTCGATCACATGGTTGTTGGTGACGATATGCCCCTGATCATCGAAGACCCAGCCGGAACCTTCGCCCTGCTGGGGGATGGCGTCCGGGACGGGGAGGCTGAAGGGGAAATCCTGGGGAATCCCGCTCAGGCTGGCCTGGAGAGGCGTGGTGACTTGGATGTTGACCACGGACGGTAGCACCCGTTGATAGAGATCGGCCAGCAGCTCCTGCTCGCCCACCATATCGGCCATGACCGCGGAGAGATCTGTGGGCAGGGCGGTGGCAGGGGCCGCCATCGACGTGGCCGCGTCAGTGCCTGTGCCGGTCTGGGCATTGACTATGCCAAGACCCTGGAGGCCGCCACTGGTCAACAGTACCCCGGCCAGGATCACCGCCAGGATCAGCGCCCCGGCCAGGGCAAAAAGTGATTTAGTCTGTTTGGTTTTTGTTTGCATAATACACCTCGGTTGGAAAAGCTGGGCCAGATCGACCCGCGCCCTAACTCTACTCCCCGGCACTGAAATCTGAGTGAAATCGAAATGAGAATTTGTTAAGAAAGCGTCTGGCGTTTAACCGCCGAGGGCGCGGAGGGGTCGCAGAGATACGCAGAGAACGATTTTTCTGCTCTCTGCGCTGTTCTTCGCGCCCTCGGCGGTTAAACCCGTTCTGGCCGCGACATCAAGAATCGGTCGAGACGCCACACAGTTTTGACCGAATTCTGGCCTGTGGTTAAATGAGAAAAGCATGTGATTGCCAGGACGCCTCCTCCCAGCCTCCCCCAGGCCCTATCCAACCCTGGGGAGGGGGGATGGCGCAAATACGCTGACTTCAACCAAGAGATGAACGCTATGCGACGGTTAATGACTGTGGTTCTGTTGATGCTGGCCCTGGGTCTGGCCGCCTGTGGGGGCGAACCCCCGGTGGATGTCGAGGCCCTCACCGCCTCCATTGCCCAGTCCATTGTGGATCTGGCCCCGGATGAACTGCCCCTGGCCGATCCCTTTGTGGTGCGGGGCGAGGTGATCATGGCGGGCAGTTCCACCGTCTTCCCCCTGGCCGAGCGCATGGCCGAACGCTTCCGCGATGAGGGCTATCTGGGCAGCATCACCATCGACAGCATCGGCAGCGGGGCCGGGTTCGAGCGCTTCTGTGTCAGCGGCGAGACGGACATGGCCAACTCTAGCCGCCCCATCAAGCAGTCCGAGATCGAAAGTTGCCAAGCCATCGGGCGGGAACCCATGGAAATTCGGGTGGGGACCGACGCCCTGGCCGTGGTGGTGAGCCGAGAGAATGACTTCGCCACCAACATCACCCTGGACCAGTTGGCCGCCCTCTTCAGCACGGCCAGCACCTGGGCCGATGTCAACCCGGTCTGGCCGGATCGCCCCATCCAACGCTTTACCCCTGGCACGGACAGCGGCACCTTTGACTACTTTGTGGAAGAGGTCTTTCACAAAGACGCCAAGCCCCTGCTCTCCGCGGCCAACGTGCAGTTGAGCGAGGATGACAATGTGTTGGTACAGGGCGTGGAGGGTAGCCCCTACGCCATCGGCTACTTTGGCTACGCCTTTTACGAGGAAAACGCCGAGCGGTTGAACGTGCTTTCTGTGGAGGGTGTGCTGCCCAACGCAGCCACAGTGGACAGCGGCGACTACGCCCTGGCCCGGCCCCTCTACATCTACACCACCGCCGACATCATGCGCCAAAAGCCCCAAGTGGCCATCTTTACCAACTTTTTCCTCAGCTACGTGAACGAGGAAGTGATCGACGTGGGCTACTTCCCCGCCAGCGTCGAGGATCTGACCGCCGCCAAGATGGCTTGGAAAGCAGCGATGAAGTAAAGCGAGTTGCGAGTTGCGAGTTGCGGGTTGCGGGTTGCGAGTTACGAGTTACGAGTTACGCAATTCGCAACTCGCAACCCGCAACCCGCAGCTCGCAACTCGCCTTGAAAGGAACGACCATGCAACACGAAGCGCCCCCTGGTGCCCAGGGACTGGACCTGACCCACCGCCGCCGCCCCGGTGAGTCGGTGATCCAGGGCTTTCTCTTTTTCTGCGGCGCGGTCTCCATTCTGACCACCGTGGGGATTCTGTATGTGTTGGGCCAGGAAACCTGGCTCTTCTTTCGCCGGGCCGAGGTCTCCCTGGCTGAATTTTTCACCAGCGCCACCTGGCAGCCGGCGATCTTGGATTTTGGCATCTGGCCCCTGGTCAACGCCACCCTGCTCACCAGCGCCATTGCCATGTTGGTGGCCCTGCCCTTGGGGTTGATGATCGCCCTCTATCTGAGCGAATATGCCTCTCCCCGGGCCAGAAATACCCTCAAGCCGATCTTGGAGGTGCTGGCCGGGGTGCCCACGGTGGTCTACGGCTACTTCGCCCTCATGTTCATGACCCCCATCCTGCGGGGCATCTTGGGCCGGGATGTGGTGGATATCTACAACACGGCCTCGGCGGGAATCGTGATCGGCATCCTGATCCTGCCCCTGGTCACCAGCATGAGCGAGGACGCCCTGACCGCCGTCCCCCGATCCCTGCGGGAGGCGGCCTTTGGGTTGGGGGCCACCCGGCTGGAGACCGCGGTGTGGGTGGTGCTGCCTGCGGCCCTCTCTGGGCTGGCCGCGGCCTTCATCGTGGCCATCTCCCGGGCCATCGGCGAGACAATGGTGGTGGCCATCGCCGCCGGGGCCGGGCCCCGCAACTTTGAGAGTTGGAGCCAGGCCCTGGACGGCGGCCAGTTTCTCAATCCCTTCAAGGCCGCCGAGACCATGACCGGCCACATCGTGCGCATCAGCGGCGGGGACATCAGCTACGATTCCCTGGACTATGACAGCCTCTTCGCCATCGGCATGGTCCTCTTTTTGATGACCCTGGGGCTGAACATCATCAGCCGCATGGTGGTGCGCCGCTTCCGGGAAGTCTATGAATGAGGAAGAAATAGGCCACGTATGACACGGATTTAACGGATTTGACGGATTAAAACAGAACTGTTTCGATCTAAAAAAATCCGTTGTAATCAGTCAAATCCGTCAAATCTGTGTTCTATTCCTGTCAGATCTGAACCAATCCGTTGCATATAAAGGCAATTCATGATGGCGCTTGAATTTGAGCAAACCCAGAGCAACTACCCCGAAGGGCGGGACATGATGGCGGATGTGCATCAGCGGCGGCGGTGGGGGACCATCTGGCGCACGATCTT
>CAZKEX010000014.1:0-7671 GCA_964551895.1 uncultured Caldilineaceae bacterium
ATGGTTAATGGTTAATGGTTAATGGTTAATGGTTAATGGTTGATGGTTAATTTTTAATGATCGTGTCTCGACCAAGTCCACTTAAAAATTAACCATTAACCATCAACCATTAACCATTGCCTCCCCCTACCGCCCCCGCACAATCTTAACCCGCTCCCCAGCCCCCACCCCATCCACCGCGGACACGGCCCCATCCGGCCAACGCACAGTCAGCCCGGTGATGGCCGCCCCCTCTGCCACGCCAAAGTGGAGCCGGGAACTGTCGCCGGAGAGGTAGCCGCTGGCCACCCGCACGGCCCGCAGTTGATCCCCCCGGTCCGTGTGCAGGGTGACCGTTGCGCCGATGGCGTGGGTGTTCCCCGTGCCGGGCTGACGCAGATCCACCTCGATCCCCGATCCGCCGCACAGGCGATTCTCGAAAAGCTGGGCCGGGGATCGCAGGTTGTTGACCACGATATCCAGATCCCCGTCGCCATCCAGATCCGCCATGACCATGCCCCGGCCACTGCGGGTGGAGCCAAGCCCCCAGGTGCTGACCGGTTCGAAGGCCCCCTGGCCATCGTTGCGGAAGAGCTTGTTGGCCTCGACCAACTCGTGGTCCGGCAGGTGGGCGAAGATGCGCTCTTCCATCATGCCGTTGACGATGTAGAGGTCCAAAAAGCCGTCGTTGTCCAGATCCCCGAACTTGCCGGACCAGCTCCAGCCCGTGGCGTCGATGCGCCGGGTATAGCCCCCATAGTCGAAGCGGCCCGGTTTGCCCTGGAGTTGCAACGTGTTCTCCATGCGCTGGGGATCGTCGTTGGCGTGGTTGCTCCACAACTCCTGCACCACGGGCAGCCAGGCCGAGAGGGTCTCCACGGACTGGTCCGGGGGCTTCATGTCCGTGGCGAAGAGGTCGAGTTCACCGTTGTTGTCCACATCCCCGGCGTCAAAGCTCATGGTGCTGTAGCTGGTGTGGGCAAAGGGGGTGATGGGCTGCCAGCCCCCGCTGGCCTCGTCCTCCGACCACGCCCAGGCCATATCCGGCACGGCGAAGTCGTTGCCCACCAAGATATCCAACCGACCATCCCCGCTTAGATCTACCAAAGCCAGCGCCAACGCCTGGGCGGATTGGGCCAAAGAAAGGGTGCGAAATCTGCCATCCGCCTGGGTGTGGACGTGGACGCCGCCCCCGCCGTCCATCAAAAAGGCGTTGCCCAGGTCGTTGAGCAGGGCCGCATCGTACGAAGCCGTCACCAGATCCAGATCCCCGTCCAGGTCCAGATCCGCCCAGTCCTGGGCATAGGCCGGGCTGCCCACGCCGGAGAGAAAGGCCGGGGCAAAGCGGGCATCGGGCGCATCCGGCCCCAAATTGTGCCACAGATTGACCCCGCCGCTGTGCCGGGTGAGGACGATGTCCAGCGCCCCGTCGCCGTCCACATCCACAATCGCCACGGCCCGGGTCGCCCCTGGCCCAAAGGACTCCTTGCGAAAGTTCAGCCCGCCCTCGTTCCACAAAATCGTGTCCGGCCCGGCGTGGCTACCCAACACCAGGTCCAGATCCCCGTCGTCGTCCAGATCCCCCGCGGCCACCCCGGCCCCATTGCTCTCGAAAGCGCGGATCACCCCGTCAACCGTGGTGGTGAGATGGTCCAAATCTTTGGGGAAAAAGGCGCCGGTGCAGGGAGACGAGTCCATTGCCAAAGGGTGGCGAGTTACGTTGACCGACACCGTGGGGGCGTCGAGATCAACGGCAGACCGAGGGGACGGTCCACACGCGGCGAGAGTCAGGGTCGCAACCAAAAGCGCGGCCAAAAAAGGGCCCAAGTCGGGCCCTCGCCTTCCCTGCGAGCGGTGAGTTGGTGGTCTAAGATGTCTGTTCATAGCGGTCTTTCGAGTATAAATGGGCCGCGGGCCGATGTCAATAGTTCGAGGAGTTCCGCAGGGGTTTGGGGCAAGGCGGCACCGTGTAGAGACGCAAGATCTTGCGTCTCTACGCCCAGCCACCCATCCAAACACCCACATCGTTTCTTTTTGCCCTTGCGCGGATGTTGTGTATTATGAGGCCCATACCCTATAATGCCAATCGCTTCGGGCCGGGGATCACGATCGCCCGGCCTTGCCTTTGCGATAAGATCGGTTAGCAAAATTTTAATAGAACGCGGATGACGCGGATTTGACGGATCAACGCGGATTTTTGATTGAAAAAGATTCGTGTCAATTCGTGAAGATTCGTGGATTAAACTTTTAGATCTGCGGAAATCCGTCCAATCCGCGTCATCCGCGTTCTATTTTTTAGACCCGGAAAGCATCCATGACTAAACTTGTTATTGTCGAATCACCCACCAAAGCCAAGACCATCCGCAACTTCCTGCCCAAGGAATACAAAGTGGAGGCCAGCATGGGCCACGTGCGGGATCTGCCGGCGTCCGCCAGCGAGATCCCGGCCGGGGTGAAGAAGGAGGCCTGGGCCCGCCTGGGCGTCAACGTGGAAGCGGACTTCGACCCGCTTTATGTCACCCCGGCCTCTAAGAAAAAAGTGGTGACCAAACTGCGGGCCCTGCTCAAGGACGCGGACGAGCTGATCCTGGCCACAGACGAGGACCGGGAGGGCGAGAGCATCGGCTGGCATCTCTTCGAGGTGCTGAAGCCCAAGGTGCCGGTCAAACGCATGGTCTTCCACGAGATCACCAAGGAGGCCATCCAGTCCGCCCTCAGCGAGACACGGCAGATCGACACCAATCTGGTCAAGGCCCAGGAGGCCCGGCGCATTGTGGACCGACTGGTGGGCTACACGGTCTCCCCCCTGCTGTGGAAAAAGATCGCCCCCAAGCTCTCCGCCGGGCGGGTGCAGAGCGTGGCCGTGCGTCTGCTGGTGCAGCGAGAGCGAGAGCGGCGCGCCTTCCGCGCGGGCAGCTATTGGGATCTGAAGGCCCTGCTCAACAAACGCCCGGACCAGGCCGACCATCGCTTCGAGGCCCAACTGGTCTCCGTGGGCGGGGTGCGGGTGGCCAGCGGGCGAGATTTTGACGAACACACGGGCAAGATCGCCGAGGGCAAGGATGTGCTGCTTCTCAACGAGGCCCAGACCCAGGCCCTGCGCACCCGTCTTCTGGCCGGGCTGTGGCGGGTGACCGGGGTCGAGACCCGGGACGCCACCCGTGCGCCCTCCCCCCCCTTCACCACCAGCACCATGCAACAGGAAGCCAACCGCAAGCTGGGCATGGGGGCCAAACAGGCCATGCAGACCGCTCAAAAGCTGTATGAAAACGGCTTCATCACCTACATGCGCACGGACTCGGTCAACCTGAGCGACCAGGCGGTCAACGCCGCCCGCAGCCGGGTCACCGAACTCTACGGGGCCGAATATCTGCATCCCCAGCCTCGGCGCTATCACACCAAGGCCAAGGGCGCCCAGGAGGCCCACGAGGCCATCCGCCCCGCCGGGGACCAGATGCTGCCCGCGGATCAACAGCCCCTCTCCGGCAGCGAGAAGGCGCTCTACGATCTGATCTGGAAGCGAACCGTGGCCACCCAGATGGCCAACGCCCAGCTCAAGTTCAGCGCCGTCACCATCGAAGTCGAGGACGCCGCCTTCAAGGCCAGTGGCCGCCAGGTGGTCTTCCCCGGCTTCTTCCGGGCCTATGTAGAGGGGTCAGACGATCCCGAAGCCGCCCTGGAAAACCAGGACTCCCTGCTGCCCGAGCTTTCGGTGGACGAAGAGGTGGATTGCCGGAAACTGGACCCCATCGGCCACGAGACCAAGCCCCCGGCCCGCTACACCGAGGCCAGTTTGGTCAAGGCCCTGGAGGCCGAAGGCATCGGCCGGCCCAGCACCTACGCCACCATCATCGACACCATCCAAGTGCGGGGCTATGTCTTCAAGCAGCGCAAGGAACTGGTCCCCACCTTCACCGCCTTTGCCACCACGGTCCTGCTGGAAGAGCACTTCAGCAACCTGGTCGATTTCGGCTTCACCGCCGAGATGGAGCAGAAGCTGGACGACATCGCCGCCGGGGAGCAGGGGTGGCTGGAGTTTCTGCGGGCCTTCTATTTGGGCAAAGATGGGCTGGAAAATCGAGTCAAAGAGAAAGAGAACAGCATCGAAGCCCGAGACGCCAGCCGGGTGGATTTTGACGATCTGCCGGCGGAGGTGCGCATCGGCCAGTTTGGCCCCTTCATCGCCCGGGGCGAAAACGGCGACCGCATCACCGCCGGGCTGCCCGCGGACATCCCCCCGGCGGACCTGAACGCGGAGCTGGTGGAGACCCTGCTCACCCAGAAGGCGGACGGTCCCCAAGTGGTGGGCCAAGACCCGGAAACCGGCTTGGACATCCTGATCAAGATCGGCCCATACGGACCTTATGTCCAGTTGGGCGAGAACGACGACGCCAAGGGCAAGGCCAAGCCCAAGCGGGCCAGCCTGCTCAAGGGCATGGAGGTGGCGGATGTAGATCTGTCCCTGGCCCTCAAGCTGCTCAGTCTGCCCCGTACCCTTGGCAATCACCCAGAGGACGGCAAACCGGTCCAGGCCAGTGTGGGCCGCTTTGGCCCCTATGTGGTCCACGACCGCAAATATGTCAGCCTCAAAGCCCCGGACCATGTGCTGGAAGTCACCCTGGCCCGTGCGCTGGAACTGATCGCCGCGGCCCCGGCCAAGAAGGGCCGCTCGGCCAAGAGCGTCCTCAAAGATCTGGGCGTCCACCCCGAGGACGGCGAGCCCGTGCGGGTGCTGGATGGCCGCTACGGTCCCTACGCCAACCACGGCAAGATCAACGCCACCCTGCCCAAAGAGATCAAGCCCGAAAAGGTGACCTTGGAGCAGGCCCTGGGCTGGCTGGCCGAGAAGGCGGCGCAGAAGGGGGTCAAGGGCAAAGCGAAGTCCAAGGCCAAACCGAAGGCCAAGGCGAAAACGACGGCGAAGAAAACAACGGCCAAAAAAACGACAATCAAGAAAACGGTTGCCAAGAAGACGACAACCAAGGCAAAACCCGCTGCAAAGACCAAGCCCGCAGCCAAAAGCGAAGGGTAGGCGGACACCTTCCAGGAAGCTCAAAGCTTCCTGGAAGGTTGGATCAAAACGGGGACCAGCAAATGCTGGTCCCCGTTTTTTGGTTTGTAGCCTGGATGAAGAGGCGCCTCTCCGTCAAGCCGCCGGTCACGGACCGGCTACGAGCGTTGAGCGATGGATCGATCACCCAAACAGCTTGAAAAATCGGTCCGTATCCAGCGGGGGCAGGTTGACCAGGGCCAGATTTTCCGCCGCGTGGGCCGGGTTGCCCATCCCCACCAGGGCGGTGGTGACGCCGGGGCTGCTGCGGGCGAAGTGGAGCGCGGTCTGGGCCCGGGTGGCCCGTCTCCCTGCCAGCCGGGGCACCTGGGCCGCCCATTGTCGCCCTGTGCCCTCGGGGATCTCGTCAGCCAGCAGCCCCTGGGCCAGCCCGCCGCAGGTGATGGAGACTATCCCCATCTGCACGGCGGCGGCCAACAGAGAGAGGTTCACCTTGTCCGATCTGTCTGTGCCGATGCCGTGGTGTTTGGTCAGTTGGTTGGATTGGTCAAAAGCCTGGGTCATGCCCAAGTGATAAGGAAATTGCAGAAAGCGAAAATGGTGGGTCTCCCCGGCTACGGCCTGGGCCACCTGGACCATTTTGTAGAGGGGAACATGGCCCGGCTCCCCCATCGTGGCCAGCAGACCGTGGCTACAGGCGACGCCATAGAAGCGAATGCGCCCGGCCTGCACCTCCGTTTCCAATCCCTCAAAGGCCCCGCGCAGAGATTGCAAAAACTCGTCGGGAGTGCGTCGGTTGAGTTGGATTTCCGGCTCGTGGAGGTAGTAAACGTCCACGGTGGCCAGCCCCAGATTGGTCAGGCTGGCGCTGATCTGCGAGGACAAAAAGGCGGCATCCAGGGAATGGATGCCGGCCACCGCGCCCTCTGGCATAGATGCTGCGGGCCAATCGTGGGGGATGTAGCCGCCCTTGGTGCAGACGATCACCTCGTCCCGCTGGACCGTGCCCTGGGCGAATGCCTGGACCAGGGCCAAGCCCACATCCCCCTCGGCGCGCTGATGGCGGTAGCTGGGGGCAGTATCAATGACATTGCAGCCGGCGGCCAGGGCAGACGCTATGCTCTCCACATAGCCCTGGCTGACCGGTTCTGTGGGTGCGCCCAGATAGGTGCCCAGGCCGATACTGCTCATCCACAGGCCATAGCGCTGGCGGAAGTGGTCTGGCCCGGCGTTGGGGAAGCGTTGCGCATAGCGGTGGGTACCTTCTGCCGTGGCAAAGCCTGGGATGCGCCCCATGCTAGGCCCCTTCGCCTTTGCCCGGCGCGCTATCGATTGCCTCATGGCTCAGTTTGCGCAGCAGGGGGGAAAGCCAATCCGTGCCCCGGATCATCTGCTCGCCAAGTTTGTAAATGCCCTGGGGATTGTAGATCAGCGGGCGGGGATTACGGCCCAGGTCCACCAGTTGATCGTCCGCATGGACGGCCAGCACTTCGCCCACCAGCAGACTGGTCATGTCAAACTTAATCTCCTCTACCAGCCGACATTCGGCGGCCACATAGCAGTTGGTGATCAACGGCGCGGCCACATGGGTGGCTGGCTGGGTGTCCAGTCGGGTGAGATCAAACTTGTCCATGCTGCTGCCGGAGATGGTGCCGCACTGGACCAGGACCCGCTGCATGCCTTCGCCCGTGCTGTGCACCACAAATTCCCGGCTGGCTCTGATCAGCTCATAGGTGAAGTTTTCTCGCAACATGCCCACGGCAATGTGGAAAGGGGAGGTGGGCAGCAGCATCACCGAGGTGTTGGTGGAGACCGTGCGCCGCTCTTCGTGGGCCGCGGTAATTAGGGTGGCCGTGGTGCTGAACTGCATCAATTTGGCGATTTGGACATTGTCAGTCAGGGTATGAAAGGGCATAGAGTTCTCTCCAGGATGAGCAGACAGCGGTTAGCGGTCAGCCGTTAGCCGTTAGCGGTCAGCAAGTTAGCGCAACTGCTAACGGCTAACGGCTGACCGCTATCTGCTATTTCTTATCAAAATCAGGCGGAAGGGGGGCCATGCCCATCTCCTGCAGGAGATAGGCCATGCCGAAGTTGCCGATCAGGGCGATCATGGCCGGGGTGGTCAACACCAGGAAGATCGGGATAACCACGCTGATGCCAAACAAAATGATCTGCAACAGCAACAACATCAGGCTGAACAGCGGGCGGCGAAAGGACAAGATCAGGGCGTTGCGCACCACCAACAGAAGTCCCCGATCATCTTGCTGCCAAAAGAGGGGGAAAAGAAATTGTCCCATAAGCAGGAGAATGATCAAAACCCATCCCCAGACCACCGCGGCGATCATAGACCAGCCCGGCCGGTTCAGATAGAAGAAGATATTGACGATCACCCCTACCAAGGCCAACAGATTGCCGCCAAAGAGCAGCCAACTCGGTCCGATCATCTGACGCATGGTGGGGAAGAAATCGCTGGAATCGATCCGTTTATAGTTGGCGGATCGATTGGCCACCCGTTGCAGCGCCAGGGTGGCCGGTCCCGCCGGCAAAACCAAGACCAGGCTGAGCCACCATAACAGACTCAGCCACACATAGACAAACAGATCATCGTAGAGCGCCCGTAATGCCCGCCCTACGGCTACAAATGCCTTCATCCACTACCTGCTCTCTTGTTGCGAGTGATT
>CAZKEX010000014.1:7771-29951 GCA_964551895.1 uncultured Caldilineaceae bacterium
CCATAGCGCGCAAAGCGCAGGGTGCGCTCGACCCATATAATCGTTTCATAGTCCGGCAGCGCAGCGCCGTAGACCAAGGCCATGCCCTCTCGCACCACCAGCAGGACCACAAAGCCCAGGATCAACCGGCCCGCCAACTGCATCCAGCTTCCAGCGGTGGCGAATCGCACCCGATGGGCCTCCATGTAGAAGCCGACGTTGGCCCCCAACAACAGCCCGCTCAGGGTGGCCGCGTCCTGGGCAGGATAGCTGCCGTCGCCGGGGATTAGAAGCAGCACGGCCAGGGCCATGAGGATCGACCCCATCACCACCTGCCCCAAGCTCAGACCCGCGGCCCAGCCTTCCAGCCGTCTCTCCCACCGGATCCATAGCAGGAGGACCACTGTGCCCAGCAACAGTCCGCCCACGGTGTCCATGGGATAGTGGACGCCTAAATAGAGACGGCTGAATGCCTCGGAAACCATCACAAAGACCATGACCGGCCACACCCAGCGCCCCAACCTCTGCCAGACCACGGCCACATAGCCCCACAGGCTGATGGCATTCATGGCATGGCCGCTGGGGAAGCCGTATCCAGCCTGCTCGATTAGGTGCAGATCAGCCGGTGGGCGGGGCAGTTGCAGGGTGTTCTTCACCGTCGCGGCCACCGCGGTCGAAAAAACCAACATATAGGCCAGGTTGCGGCCAAAGCGTTTGTCGATCAGCCAATAGAAGAGGGGAACCAGCAGAAAAAAGAAGTCCTCATCCCCCAAAAAGGTGGCGACCTTGAAAAAGCTATCCAAAAATGGGGTGCGGAAACCTTGGATCTGCTCGATCAAGGGCAACCCACCTGTGACCAGATCATACAGCCAACCGTCCATTGGGCTTCCTCCAGGGTAGAATAAATGATTGTGGGGCATAAGCTCCGCGCCCTGCGCCCATCTGGACAACGCTGGCTATTATATCACCCTTGCACAGTCCATTCCAGTGCGCGCCCCAAAGCGTTGCGACATGGGGTTGGAATAGAACGCGGATGACGCTGATTGGGCGGATTTGCGCGGATTTTTTCTTGATTTGCTGGGTTTGATCCGTTTTGATCCGTCAAATCCGCGCCATCCGCGTTCTATTTTGAATCTTCCCGCGCCAGCCAGATGTTGTGCAGGCCATCCACCTGGGCGGACCAGCCGGGGGGGACCACGGTGGTGGTGTCGAATTGGAAGATCATGGCCGGGCCGACGAAGCGGTGGCCGGGGTCCAGGGCGGATCGATCATAACAGGCCGTGGGGGTGGGGCCGTGGGCGTCGAACCAGACCGGCTTGTCGGCCAGCCGGGCCGGGGATGGATCCGCCTCTCCCAGGGGGTGACGGGCGAAGGTGGGCCGGGCGCCGGGACCGCTACCCCGCACCCGCAAAGTCACCACCTCAACAAGCTGGTCGGGCATGGCGTAGCCATAGCGCTGGGCGTGGGCGGCGTGGAAGGCGTCCACCGCCCCGGCCACGCTTGCCGACGTGATGGGCAGGGCCAGGGGCACGGACAGCTCATAGCTCTGGCCCTGATAGCGCATGTCCAGGGAAGCGGCCAGATCCGGGTCGGCGAAGCCCTCCCCGGCCAGGACGGCACGCACCTGGTCGGCTTGATCGGCGAAGAGGGCCTCGATCCCGGGCAGATCCTCGACCACCCGGTGGGCCAGACATAGCACGGCATGGGAGGTGTCGTAGACCACGTCGGCCAGGAGTAGCCCCAGGGCGCTGAGGACACCGGGGCTGGGGGGCAAAAAGATGTGCCGAATGCCCAGGGCGTCGGCCAGATCGCAGGCGTGGAGGGGGCCGGCCCCGCCAAAGGGGACCAGGGCAAAGCGCCGGGGGTCGTGGCCCCGCTCCACCGAGACCTGACGCAACGCCCGCTCCATGACCGCGTTGGCCACCCGGACGATCCCCAAGGCGGCTTCGTGGGCCGATCTACCGCCTAGCTCTTGCCCCAATTGGGTCAACACGATCAGCGCGGCCTTTTCATCCAACCCAACCGCCCCCTCCCCACCCAAAAACTGGGCCGCATCCAGCCGCCCCAAGACCAGATTGGCGTCTGTGACCGTGGCCTGGACCCCGCCCCGGCCATAGCAGACCGGCCCGGGCACGGCCCCGGCGCTGTGGGGACCGACCCGCAGGGCGCCGCCGGGGTCCACCTGGGCCAGGCTGCCACCCCCCGCGCCGACCGTGTGGATGTCGATGATGGGCAGACGCAGGGGCAGCCCGGCGATCTCGCTCTCGGCGCTGTGGGGAATGTGGCCAGGGCAGAGGGCGACGTCCGTGCTGGTGCCGCCCATGTCAAAGGTGATGATCTGGACGGGGGTTTGGGCACCTTGGGCTTGGCGGGCCAGCTCAAAGGCCCCCACCACGCCTCCGGCCGGGCCGCTGAGGACCAGGCGGGCAGGCTGCTCCGCGGCCTGGGCTAGACCGATGGCCCCGCCGTTGGACTGCATGATGCGGATGGGTGTCCCCGGCAGGCGGGCGGCCAGGCGGTCCAGATAGCGGCCCACCAGGGGCTGCACATAGGCGTTGACCACGGTGGTGGCCGTGCGCTCGTATTCCCGATATTCGGGCAGAATTTCGCTGCTGAGGGAGCGGGGGAGGTCCGGCAATTTTGCGGCCAAAAACTGGGCCACCCGGCGCTCGTGGGCCGGGTTTTGGAAGGCGTAGAGCAGGACGATGGCCACACTTTCGGGCTGGAGATCGGCCAACTTTTCGATCATATTGGCTAAGTCGGCCTCGTCCAAGGGGATCAAAACCGAGCCGTCCGGGGCCAGGCGTTCGATCACTTCCAGGCGCAGATCGTCGGGGACCAACATGGGCGGTCGCTCTTGGAAGAGGCGGTAGATGTGGGGGCGGTTCTGGCGTCCGATCAGCAGCACATCCTTGAACCCGGCGGTGGTGAGCAGGGCCATGCGCGCGCCCCGGCGTTCCAACAGGGCGTTGGTGGCGACGGTGGTGCCGTGGACGACTTCGAAGGGAATTTTGGATTTTGGATTTTGGATTTTGGATTTTAGATTGGGGGCGAAGCCCAAATCGGCGAGGCCGGTGGCGATGGCGGCGCTTTGGTCCTGGGGTGTGGTGGGGGCTTTGAAGACGCGCAGGGTGTCGCCGGTGAGGACCACAAAGTCGGTGAAGGTGCCGCCGACGTCGATGCCGATCAAAATAGTGGATTGGTGCATGGGTTAACTTTCGTGATTGACAGATGGGCCATGTCGCCGTATGATACACGTGTTGTACACGTATACTCAAAAATTCGAATTGGAGGAATAGTCATGCAAAAAAAACTTACCATCACCATCGATGAACAGGTTTATGAGGGCCTCTATCACATCGTGGGGTCCGGCAAAATTAGCCGCTTCATCGAAAACCTTGTTCGGCCCCACGTCCTCTTTCCAGATATAGAAGCAGGATACGCCGCCATGGCCCAGGACGAAGAACGGGAGCGGGAGGCCTTAGAGTGGGCCGAGGCAACCATAGGCGATGCAATGGGGGGTATTGAAGATGTTGCGTGGTGAAGTTTGGTGGGTAAACTTTGAGCCGGCGGTGGGCGGCGAAATCCGCAAACAACGCCCGGCAGTGATCGTCAGCAACGATCTGTCCAACCGCTATCTGAACCGAGTGCAGGTCGTGCCCCTCACCTCCAGCACGGATCGCGTCTATCCCAGCGAAGTCTTGGTCACCCTCAACGGCCAAGAGAGCAAAACCTTGGCGGATCAACTGGCCACGGTCAGCAAAGAGCGGCTCGCTAAACGGGCCGGTAGCCTCAGCGCCGCAGACATGGGCAAGGTTGAGCGTATCATCAAACTCCAGCTCGGTCTGAGCTAAACCTCACCTCTTTACCTCGTCCGGTTTCGATACGGCCGGAAACTGCCCCGGCCTACTCAACCTACGTTCATCCCGTCATCCCTTCACATTCATCGTCCCCACCCATTTCACCTGACGCAGGGCATCGTCCGTTTCGCTGGGGACGATGAGGCGGACCAGGCCCTGGGCGCGGGTGAGGGGTGCGCCGTCCATGCTTGTGGCCAGGATGATGGGCCGGGTCACGTCGGGATCTGCCAATTCGGCCCGAAAAACTCGGGTGCCAAAGCCGTCTCCGCTGATCACTTCGACCTGATCCCACTCGTTTTGCCAAAAGTGGGCCACAAAATCGACCAAGCGCGGCCCGGTGAAGGCAAAGGGGCCGGAGGTGCCGTGGCCCGTGCTGACCACAAAACAGTCCGCCACGGTGATCGCGGGCAGGCTGGCCAAGTCCGCCGGGGTGAGGGGGTGAACGCTGCCGTCGGGCAAAGTCAATACAAAATCGGCGTCCACAGAGGGGGGCGCCGGGTTCGGGTCGTGGGCATGGGGCTGCAATGGGTCGTGGGTGGGGTGCATGTTACTCCGATTCCACGGTGAAGGTGAGGGGGAAGCCGGCCTTGCGGGCGATGGTGTGGGCCTTGGTCACCAGCCGCTGGGCCTCTGGCCGGGCCAGGGTGACCACCAGGGCCAGCCCCTTGGTGTGGGCCTCCCACATGATATGCTCGGCCAACTCTTCGGAGAGGTTGAAGAGGGTGAAGAGGATCATCATCACGAAGTCCATGGGGGTGACGTCGTCGTTGTGGATCATCACCTTGGCCGGGCGCTCTTCTTCGGTTTTCCGGTCCACTGTGGGCCGATCTGTGGGCCGGGCGGTGGTTCGGGCGGTCGGGTTGGGGTCGGGATAGGTAGTCGGCATTGGCTAACGGCCCTTGAAATTGGGTTTACGCTTTTCCAGGAAGGCCCGCACGCCTTCGGCATAGTCGTCGGTGTTGAAGATTTCGTCGGGCAGCATGGCCTCGTCCGGGGTGAGGTCGAGGAGATCGGGCTTGTGGACGATGGTTTGGAGCATCTGTTTGTGCCAGCGCTGGGCCAGGGGGGCCAGACCCACCATCTGGGTTGTCAACTCGTCCAAGGTCACATCAATAGTGGCCAAGGGGTGAACCTGGCTGCACAGGCCCATGCGCAGGGCCTCCTGGGCATCCACCAGCCGGGCGGTCAGCAGCAGATCCGAGGTGTGGCCCACGCCGATGATCTCCACAAAGCGCTGCATTTCGCCATAGCCGACCAGGGTGTTGAGTTTGGCCACAGGCATGCCAAAGATAGCGTTGTCCGCGGCCAGACGCAGGTCGCAGTGGACGGCCAGTTCGCAGCCGCCGCCCACACAGTAGCCTTTGACCAGGGCGATGGTGGGCTTGGTCATGCGCAGGATGTTGGCCAGGGCCATCTCCACCTTGCCGTTGTAGATCTTGGCCTGCCAGGGGTCTCGGCGGCGGGTCTGGAATTCGCTGATGTCTCCCCCGGCGCTAAACGCCTCGTCACCCGCCCCCCGAAAGACGATCATCCGCACATGAGGGTTGCTCTCCAGCCGGATGCACAGTTCGGGCAGCTGACACCACATCTCGTAGTTGATGGCGTTGCGCTGGGCCGGTCGGTTCAGGGTGATGGTGGCGATTTGGCGGTCGATGGAAAGGAGTAGATCGGCCATAGGGTCTCCAGAGTGGGTGGGGGATGAGATTGGGAGATTGAGAGATTGATGATGGGAGAAGCATACCAGTTGGGCCGAAGCGCCGTCAAACTGGTTGGGGGCGTCTTGTCAGAACTTATTTTCGGGGGTTGTCTTCTCACTTTTCTCATGTTATACTAGCCGGAGTCCTGGCGCCAATCTTCGTGGCCAGAGGACTGTCCCTCACACCAATGTATTTCCGCCCCGCCCCGACGTACATGAACCCGATCCTGCATGGGGAGAAATGGAGGTGGCCAGCCAAACCAAGTTGTAAATTTAACCGTTCGTTTTTTGTTGTGCAAGCAAGCTGTTTTTCAACAAACTTTTGAGGTCCACCCGCTAGACGGTTTAGGTGTATGCCCGCCGGGCTGACAGGAGATTTGCTCGCCTCAGTTCCGGTGACCGAAAAGTTCTGCTAGAGGTTGGACACTACCTCACTCCAAAGGAGCTATTTTTATGGCAAGTGTAACCTACGAACATGTTTACAAACGATGGGGCGATGTGACCGCGGTCAACGACCTGACCTTCCACGCCGTTGACAAGGAATTCCTGGTTTTCGTCGGCCCGTCGGGCTGTGGCAAGACCACCAGCCTGCGCCTGTTGGCCGGTCTGGAAGAGATCACCGAAGGTGTGGTCAAGATCGGTGACCGAGTGGTCAACGATGTGCCGCCCAAGGACCGGGACATCGCCATGGTGTTCCAGAGCTATGCCCTCTACCCCCACATGAGCGTCTTCGACAACATGGCTTTCGGCCTCAAGTTGCGCAAGACTCCCAAGGCTGAGATCGAGCAGCGGGTCAACGAGGCTGCCGACCAGTTGGGCATCCGTGTCCTGCTGGATCGCAAGCCCAAGCAGCTTTCCGGTGGTCAGCGCCAGCGGGTGGCTGTGGGTCGCGCCATCGTGCGTAACCCCGCCGTCTTCCTGTTTGACGAGCCCCTGTCCAACCTGGACGCCAAGCTGCGTGTGGAAACCCGGGCCAACATCTCCAAGCTGCACCAGCGTCTGGCCACGACTTTCATCTATGTGACCCATGACCAAGTGGAAGCCATGACCATGGCCTCCCGCATCTGTGTGCTGAAGGATGGCCTGCTGATGCAGATCGATGCGCCCCAGCAACTGTATGACCACCCGGCCAGCGTCTTCGTGGGTGGCTTCATCGGCAGCCCCAGCATGAACTTCTTCGACGCCACCCTGGTGGAGAGCGATGGCAAGCTGGAGATCAACGCCGGTGGTTTCCGTCTGGAAGTGCCGGAACCCAAGGCCAGCGAATGGCGTCCCTTCAAGGGCCGTGAGGTCGTCTTCGGCATCCGCCCGGAGGACATCCACTCCCGAGAGTTCACACCTCCCGGCATCATCGAGGCCAACTTGACCGCCAAGGTGGATGTGACCGAGTTGATGGGTAATGAGATCTTCCTGTACCTGATGACCAAGGACGAGAAGCAGTTTATCGCCCGGGTCGATCCCCGTGTGCGGGTCCACAATGGCGACGATGTGCAACTGTCCGCCAACATGGCCAACGCCCACATTTTCGACACCAAGACCGAGATCAGCCTGGCCGGGTAAGGGGTCGATTTTTTAGTTCGCTCCGTTTTTACATGAGTATTTGTAGGAGGTACGTAGTTGGTGGTTTGGTTTAGACGCCTGAAAAGCGATCTACTCTGTTCATCAATTGCGTACCTCCTACAATTATTTGTTTGGCAATCCTTTCTGTTGTCTTTTCTTCTTATCCCACAAGGAGATCGATCATGCGACTGTCCTCTCTGTCCTCTTCATCTTTTGACGCCCATTTCCTGCCCCAGGTCTTGAGCGCTATGTCCCCCCCCCCCTCTTCAGCAGTGCCTTTTGACCCGATTGCCTCAACTCTCGCTCCGCGCGATGCCCTCTCCCGTCTCGATATTTAGAGTCACTCACCTCTGCTCTTCACTAAGCCATTTTCTCGCTCCGATATGTTGCGCCTTTCTCAGGAAAGGCGGTTTCGTGATCCATCCCTGCTTGCCAACTGCTTGGCCAGGCTCAAACAACTTTTGGGTCTTCCTGTTCAAGCCTGAACCGAGGCGTTCATATCCCCATGTCCTTAAATCTTGAGAGGAGACGACCATGAACCGTTGGACACGTTTTTTACTGGCTGGTATACCGGTTGTCATTCTGGGCGGACTGCTGCTGATCTTCTTTCTGAATCGACCTGGGCTGCAACCCCAAGCGGTTGGCGGTGAAGTAGCAACCGGGTTGGTCCAGCCTGGGGCTGAGTCGCCCGATATAGTCGAGGATCGGCGACCCTTCTCCACGCCCGAACCGACGATGCTTGCTTATCCTGGCCCCGCCACCCCGACGCCTAACCCGGAGCGGCCTGTGTGCAAGTTCAACGGCCATGCGCCCAGTCCACCCACAGCATCCCTATTGGACAAATTTATCTTTTCCGAACCCCAAGTGGTGTTGACCAACACGGGACAGATTAATGTAGCTGGTTGGCTGCCCGACAACCAGCGCGTCTTGATTGCCCGTATGATCAACCCGGAGGTATCCAATGAGTACGCCATTGAGACCTTCAATGTGCGGACGGGGGGAAGTGTGGGCTATGGTACATCGCGCAGGGTTTCAGGTTCTTCGCCCCTCTGGTTACCCAAGGCCCAAAAGGTGGCGTACAGAAAGGATGCTGAAGACATACAAGATGAACTGGTGCGGGTTCAAGTGCAGATTAGTTCAGGCGATTCAGAACCTGCCGAAGTAGTTGCTGACTATGTTGGATGGAATTTCTCCTTAACCTCAGACCAGGCAGTTGCTTACTACGACCTAACCCGACCAGGTCGTCTGCAATTGTGGGATGAGACAACAAAACGGTCGAAGACCAGCAATATGGATCTGACCCCCTGGTTAGCCCAAGATATCCTGGAAACCTATCCCCGAGGCCCTTACTCTGTATGGGAGCCAAATGGTCCCCAGGTCTTCTTCAACGTTCCTTTTCTCGAAGGAGCATTTCTGCTTGGGCATCGGGCCAATGGCACAGTCTGTGAAGTGTCGATTCCTGGTACAAATAGTGAGGCCCCATCTTCTGTCTGGCAGGCGATTTGGAGTCCTAATGGACGCTATTTGGCTTTGAGTATAGTTGTGCAGGGACCTGGACGGGGACGAATATTTTATCGTGGCCTTTTTATTCTGGATACGATCAGTGGCGAATGGGATCAGCTCGACTTGGGTATTTGGGCAATAAACGATATGGCGTGGGGGCCAAACAGCCGATATTTGTCAATTTTAGCCGATCTAGAGAATGATGGGGAAGTTCGGCAACACCTATATCTTGTAGACACCTTTACAAATGAAACCCGCTTAATGCTACAAGAACAGCTAGTAGGGCAAGGTAGTTCTAATGGAACCCTTCAAATGGATTGGTCGAAAAATGGCAAAATGATTGCATGGAGTTGTCCGTTAATAGAAGAAGGTACGATACGTGCAGACCGTTTGTGTCTTATTGATATTACAATCGACCCCAAGCAAGGAGAGTGATGATGCGCCCCCTATCTAATATGATCCTGATGGCGTGCGTCTTGGTGATGACATATATGCTATCCTCCCAATCAGTCAATGCCTCTGAGTTTATGTCAGCACCAAGAGCAGGAGAAGCTGTTGTAACAATACTGACTCAGGTTACCCTACAGATGTTCGAATTGAGTGGTATAGGCGAAAATACATTCAGGCCATGCACGAGTACCAATGAATCAAAATGGGGCTGTACTGCATACTGTGACAATGGGAGTGTTTGCACTACCTATGACCTAACCAAAGCCTACCCGTGGCCATCATCCACCGTCACCGTGCAGATCGATGGTTCTTCGCCAATTAACCGCTATCTGCGGGATGTGGTTGCCCAGGAAATGAGTCCGACGATTTTTCGGCAATCAGCCCTTACTGCCCAGGCCATTGCGGCCCGCACCTACGCCTACTGGCATGTTCGGATTGACGATATACAACCAGGAACCATCAATAACTCAAACGCATATCAGATCTTCATCCCCTACCGCTATGACACATTCAGTGCCAGTGAACGAGGGAAAATCGATACAGCCTTGCAGCAGCGGCTCTACATGAGTTATCGGGTTCCCTACACAGTCGATATTTATAGCCGGAATGTCAATCTGTCGGAGACTGATCCTATCTTCGCCGAATTTTTTCGAGAAATTCCCGTGCAAACGATTGCGAACCCCCCGTTCCCGTACTTGCTCAGTGTACAAGAACCCATCAGTTTTCATCCTGATATCTCCCAAGAGGGGCATGGTCACGGGATGAGCCAAAGGGGCGCAGGTCGTTGGGCCCGAGGCAGTGCCAGTTATCGATGCGATCCTGCCCCAGCCCCGTGCGATCCTGCACCTAATCCACTCATCACTCCTTGGTCCGTTACTTGGGGAACAGCGGCGCAGATTTTGACCCACTACTACACAGGTGTCCAGATCCGAGATGCCAACAATGAAAACGCCATCGTCACCCCAGACTACCGTTGGAACGCTTTACAACTCGACATGCCAACCTCCGGGTGCCGGAATGTCGCCCCCTGGGTGACAATCACATTTCAGAATACGGGGACGACTAACTGGGACTTTGGCGGTTATGAGAAGTTATCCTATAGCGTAACCTACTTGCATCCTGGGTTCCCTCTTGCTGCTCAATCAGTAGAGGGAATTGTGCCAATTCCGGTGCCGCCGTCTGCCGTAGGCACCATCCTGCCGGGGGAGAGTGAGTCCTTGTCGTTTTCAATCGATACGAGCCAATTTGGCAGCGGTGAAGGTGTCTACCGAGTAGTATTTGACATGGTGCGCAATGGACAAACCTTCGCATCTCTTGCCACCCAGTCAGGCAAAAGCTGGCCAACGGAAGAAGAGGTGATATCCATGTACGACTGTGTTACCCAACTATACCTGCCTGCGAATCAACGATAGGGAGAGATCGAGATAGAGTATCCGATGGATCGTCGCTCCAAACAGCCGGACCGCGCTATGCGGTCCGGCTGTTTTTTTGTGCCCGACGGTGGTAGAATAATGAGTAATGAGTAATGAGTATTCTGCTCGACTCGTTACTCATTACTCATTCCAAAAATTGAGACGCAAAGGAAACGTGACATGACCATTTTTACCGAATTCGACCTGATGAAAGATCTCAACCAGCCCGGGGGCAAAATTGTGCTGCTGGTGCTGGATGGCCTGGGCGGATTGCCCATGACCCCGGACGGCAAGACCGAGCTGGAGACGGCCAAGACCCCCAACCTGGACCGCATGGCCGCCGAAGGCAGCACGGGGCTGAGCGTGCCCATCCGCCCAGGGGTGGAGCCGGGCAGCGGCCCCGCCCACCTCAGCCTCTTTAGCTATGACCCAGTGAAGTTCCCCATTGGCCGGGGCGTGTTGGAAGCCCTGGGCATCAACTTCCCCCTGGGACCGAAGGATCTGGCCGCCCGGGGCAACTTCGCCACCGCGGACGCCGACGGCATCATCACCGACCGCCGGGCCGGGCGCATCAGTTCGGAGGAGTGTGAGCGGCTGGCGGCCAAGTTGCAGGCGGCCACGGGGGATCTGCTGCCCGGCTATGAGGTCTTTGTCAAGCCGGTCAAGGAGCATCGCTTCGTCTTTGTGATCCGGGGCGACGGTCTGGGCGGCCACCTGACCGAGACGGACCCCCTGGTGACGGGAAAGAAACCTCTGCCGGTTTTGGACGAGAGCGGCACGGAGATCGGCGCGCATACGGCCGCCTTGGCCAACAAATGGGTGGCCGCGGCCCGGGCGACCCTGGCCGACGAGCCCAAGGCCAACAGCCTCAACCTGCGGGGGCTGGCCCTGGACCCCGGTCTGCCCCCCTTCGGCGAGATCTACGGCATGAAGGCGGCGGCCATCGCCGTCTACCCCATGTACAAGGGTGTGGCCCGGCTGGTGGGCATGGAGATCGTGGACTTTGAGGGCGACCGGCCCAACCACCAGATCGACACCTTGGAAAAGGTGTGGGACGACTTCGACTTCTTCTTCATCCACATCAAAAAGACCGACAGCTATGGGGAAGACGGCAACTTTGACGCCAAGGTCCACGAGATCGAGGTGGTGGACGAGTTGATGCCCCGCATCTTGGCCCTCAGCCCCGGCGCGGTGTTGGTGACCGGGGACCACAGCACCCCGGCCAAACTGCGCAGCCACAGTTGGCACCCGGTCCCCACCCTGCTGTGGAGCCCCACGGCCATGCCCGACGCCGCCCAAAGCTTTGGCGAGCGGGCCTGCGCCGGCGGGCATTTCGGCACCTTCCACGCCACCAATATGGTCCCCCAGGCCATGGGCCATGCGGGGCGGTTGAAGCGGTTTGGCGCGTAGGGGCAAGGAGTGAGGAGTGAGGAGTAATGAGTAATTTTGTGGGTTAAGTTTGATCTTGGGTGTTCCGGGAAACCCTAGGACAAGCTCAACCCACAAAATTACTGTTAGCGCGAATAAGTCCTGGGTAAAGCTATCGCCCCACCCTGAAAGGGATGGGGCTACAACTGCAACGCCTGCTAAACCAGGCTACGTGTCCCGTCCAGCCTCCTTTGAGGAGGCGTGGCCCGTGTAGCCCCATCCCTTTCAGGGTGGGGCGGGCAACGTACCTCATTTATTCGCTCTTGGTTAACCCAAGACTTATTCGCGCTAACAAATTACTCCTTACTCCTTACTCATTTTTCTCATCCAACCCACCTATGACTCCACACGATCTCACCACAGCAACCGATCTCCTCACCGCCGCCCGCCGGGTGGCCTGTCTCACCGGCGCGGGGATCAGCGCGGAGTCCGGGGTGCCTACTTTTCGGGATGCCCAGAGCGGGTTGTGGAGCCGGTACGATCCCCAGACGTTGGCCTCGCCCCAGGGCTTTGCGGCAGATCCGGGGCTGGTGTGGCGTTGGTATATGTGGCGGCTGGATCTGGTCAGCCAGGCCCGGCCCAACCGTGGCCACACGGCGTTGGCAAGGCTGGCGGATCTTGTGTCAAACTTCACCCTGATCACCCAGAATGTGGACGATCTCCACGAGCAGGCGGGCAGCCGGGATGTGCTGCATCTGCACGGGAATATCGCTCGCTTCAAGTGCAACCGCTGTGGCCGGGCCCACCCCCTGCGGCCCGCAGAGCGCACGGCGGACCAGCCGCCGGTCTGCCATCACTGCGGCGGGCTGGTGCGCCCGGATGTGGTCTGGTTTGGCGAGATGTTGACCCAAGCCGTGTTGACCGAGGCTTGGCACGCTGTCGAACGCTGCGATCTGCTTCTGGTGGCGGGGACCAGCGGCATGGTCTATCCCGCGGCCTCCCTGCCAGGGGTGGCCCAGGCGCATGGGGCCAAGGTGATCGACATCAACCCCGACCCCAGCCCCATCTCCCGCACGGCGGATCTCTTTCTGCAAGGCCCGGCCGGAGAGATCCTGCCCGCCCTGGTCCTGGCCACGACCAGGGCCAAAAAATCGACCTAGCGCACCCCTGCCACCCGTGCTATAATCGAACCACGATGTGGACTCCGTCCATCCTCGCTACTTTGTGAACCGCCCTACCCATCTGCCATGTCCCATGAATCTCATACTTCGTTCCAACGGGAGGAGAAACCCTATGTCCAACCCCAGCATCTATGCCCTTTTGGTCGGCGTTGACCGCTATGACAATCCGCAACAGGCCCCTAATCTGCGGGGGTGCGTGGCCGACACCCAGGCCATGTACAACTTTCTCACCACCCGGTTGCAGGTGCCGGAGGATCGCATTTTGTGGCTCACCTCTACCCTGGAGGGCTCGGAGCCAGCGGAGCAGCGGGCCACCCGGGAGAACATCATCCGGGGCTGGCAGCAGCATCTGACCAAGGCCGGGGAGGGGGACCAGGTCTTCTTCCACTATAGCGGCCACGGCGCCCAGGCCAAGACCATCGACCCGGTCAACGAGCCGGACGGCTTTGACGAGACCATCGTCCCCGCGGACAGCCGCACCCCCGGGGTTTTTGATATTCTGGACAAGGAACTGGCCGCCCTGATCGCCGGGGTGGAGGCCAACGGGGCCAAGGTGACGGCCTTCATGGATTGCTGTCATTCGGGCAGCGGCACCCGCAAGGTGATAGATGTGGACGAGAACGCGCCCCGCACCCGCCTGGCCGCCGGGGATGACCGGGAGCGGCCCATGAGTACGGTGATCACCCCGCCCAGCGGCACCCGTTCCATCAGCGGCCCCAAGGGGCCCAGCGGCATGTTGCCCCTCAGCCAGCATGTGCTTCTGGCCGGCTGCCGGGACGAGGAGTTGAGCCACGAATACCGTTCGCCGGAGACCGGCCAGTGGCAAGGGGCCACCACCTATTTTCTGATGAAAAAGCTGGCAGGCTATCAGCCGGGCATGACCTGGGGCGAGGTGCATGACTATGTGCAGAGCAACGTCCACGCCGTCTATGCCCGGCAGTCGCCCCAGTTGGAGGGGCCAGGGGAGATCGAAGTCTTTGGCGGGGTGGGGGAGCGCATGGCTTCCTATGTCAAAGTGGCCCAGGTTGACCCCAACGATGCCAATTTTGTCCAGTTGGCCGCCGGGGCCGCGGTGGGGTTGAGCAAGGGCAGCCGGGTGGCCATCTACGGCAGCGGCGGCGACAGGACCGGGACGCCCCTGGTGCGGGCCACGGTGGATGACGTTCAGGTGGACCACAGTTGGGCCAAGCTGGATGCACCCATCTCCGTGGACCTGGGCAGCCGGGCCGTGGTCACTTCCCTGGGCGAAGACAGCACGGTCTATAAAGTGGCCACGGACGATGTGGATGTGCAGGCCGTGGCCAGCATGGGCAGCGCGCTTTTTGTGGTTGTGCCGGCCAGCACGGACACGGCCGACTTCCGGGTCCAGGTGATCAACGGCCACTATTCCATCCAGGATGGGGCGGGCACCCAGCTTGTCCACGCCATGCCTCCGGCCACGGTGGAGGGGGCCGGGGTGGTGGTGAACAATCTGGACCATCTGGCCAAGTTTCACAACACCCGCACCCTGCACAACCCAGTGGCCTACAGCGAACTGGCGGGCAAGGTCAAGCTGGACATTGTGACCGGCGACTATACCCGGAGCGGGCTACAAAACACCCGATCCATCCGCAACGCTGGCAACGAGGCCACCATCATGTCGGGGAGTCCGATCCAGATCTCCCTCACCAACAACCACACCGAAACCCTGTATATGGCCATTTTGTATCTGCGCTCAGATTTTGGCGTGGAGATCTATTGGCCCAGCCGGGGCGTCAACGAGGCCGTACCGCCAGGGACCACCGTGCCCCTGGCCCCCATCGGTCTGACCTTGAGCGACGAGCGGTTGGCCAAGGGGGTGGAGATCTTCAAGGTCATCGCCACCAAGCAGCCCACGGAGTTCAACGGTCTGGAAATGGCCGCTCTCAACAAACCAGAGCCAGGCGGAAGACGGGGGATCATCGCCCTGGGCGGGGCAAGCGCGGACGACAACTGGACCACGACCCAGGTGGAGATCATGGTAATGGCCGCCACCCAGGACATCACCCTGCCCGCAGGGACCGACGAGGTGGACGTCGGCACAACGTTGGAACTGACGGTCAAGAAGCCCAAGGGATTCTTTGGCAAACTGCTGGCGGGCATCTTTGGCGGGGGCAGCCGTGCCGCCGGGGAGATCACCGGGGGCGTGGCCTTGCCCCCGGGCATGTCCGGGCTGAACGCGGATCGCTACTTTGTGCCCGTGGGCATGGGGGCCGGGGGCACCCGGGCCGCGGACAGCGCGCCGGCCGTGCTGGAACTCAGCGCCGAACCCAGCCAGCTTCAGGCCATCACCGCCGCCGACCCCATGACTTTGCAGGTCAACGTGGAGAACGACCCCAACATCGCCGGGCTGCTGCCCATCGCCTATGACGGCGAATTTTACTATATCGCCGGAGAGCCGACCCCGGCCACAGGCGCCCGTTCGGTGGCGTCCGACAAGCGCAGCCTGGCCGTGAGCATCGACTTCCTGCCTGTGCCCGACGCCAAAGCGGACGATGAGGATGCGGACACACGGGATCTGAAGCGCACGGTCAGCCTCTTCCTCTACAAGATCATGCACAACGACCTGCCGCCAGGGATGGGGGTGCGCAAGGCGGATCTGGATGGACGGGGGCAAGCCGCCTATGCCGCGGTCCACCCGGACGATGTGCGGACGGCCAGGCGGGTGGCGCTGATGGTGCATGGCTTCACCAGTGACACGGAATGGCTGGTCTGGCACGCCTGGCCCTGGGCCAAGAACCACGGCTACGATCTCTGTCTGACCTACGACTACGAGACCTTCAACACAGGCTTCAAAGAGAACGGACGTTTGTTGCACGAGCAGTTGGTGGCCCTGGGCTTTGGCCCCAACGACGGGGTGAAGCTGGACATCTTCTGTCACAGCATGGGCACCCAGGTCAGCCGAGCCATGATCGAGCTGTGGGGGGGCGCGGACTTTGTGGATCGGGTCTTTATGGGCGGGGCGCTCAACGCTGGGTCGGCCCTGGCCAGGGCGGGGAAGCTGCTGCCCTGGCTGAGTACGGTCATGCTCAACGGCGGGGCCATCACCGTGCCCCCGGTGATGGTGGCGGCCTGGGCGCTGAAGAAGATCTCCGACCTGGCCGTGGGTGTCCAGGACATGGACCCGAACTCCGAGTTCTTCCAGGAGATCAACGGATCGACCAAGACCATCAACGTGCCCTACTTTGTACAGATCGGCACCAACAGCGGCATGGCCAGCCAGAGCGTCAACTGGACCCGGCTCTTCACCAAGGCGGGGATCATGAAGGGAGTGGACATGGGCTTGGACGCCGTCCTGGGCGGAGACAACGACATCGCCGTGGGGGTGAACAGCGCCAAAGCGGTTCTGGGCGGAAAGTATCCCAACGCCACCGTGGCGGTGACATCGGGCAACCACTTCCATTACTTTGTGGATTCGGAGAGCAAAAGTATTTTAGAGGGGTGGGTAGCGTAGGGGCACGAGGTGTGGCGTAAATAACTGCGCAGATCCGCAGGCCCCTGCTCTAGCCCGGTCCGTGACCGGGCTAGAGCGCGACAAACTGTAGATCTCAATCTAATCTGAGTTTAACAAACAAACCGCATGAATAAACCTCGCATGAGCTATTTTGAAAAAGAAGATGTCCTTCACCTGACGATCACGGATGAGCCGGAAGCCCGTAGCCTGGCACTTTCGCCGAACATCACCGCCGAGCTGAACGAAAAAGGCGAACTAATCGGCGTCGAGATCCTGAAAGCCAGCACGTTCATGCGGGATGCAGTGTTGGCTGGATGTCAGCCTCCCAGTGAACTTGCCTGATCGTACGCATCTGTTTCTTCATCCTGATATGAACACGCTGACCGCCGGCAGATAGCGGCGTGGCCTCAGCCAATTCAAGGTTGGCCAGATTGAATTCGGGGTCATCCGCATCCAGCAAGACGAGGACGGCTTTGTTCGGAATCCGATCGAGAATTTCAGGATGTTCGAAAACGTATCGGTTGAAATGCTCGGTCAATTCAATAATTTTATCAGCTAAGATTTGTGTATTCATTCTGTTCTCCACTGCAAATAGCGTTGCACGTAGAAGCGGTAATTTGTTCGCAAGTCTTGCAACGCAAAATGGTATTGATTATACACCATCGACCGACAAGCCTCAAGCAACCGGAAAAAGTCGGCATTTGGCTTCACCCATTTGTAGTCGGCGCAAATGACGGCTAACTGCTCCCGGCTAACCCCTATTCTTGCCCCATCCCGCCCGGCCCATTACAATACACAGCGGGAGGGGATGTGTCCCGGTGGGCGCCCTGGTCTTCAAAATCAGTGGCAGGTGGCGCATAGTCGGCTGCGGTGGGTTCGACTCCCACGCCTTCCCGCCAAGAAATCAAAAGGCAAAAGGCAAAGTGCAAAAGGCAAAAGTGGCCGGATGCACACACCCTTTTGCCTTTTGCACTTTGCCTTTTGCCGTTCGGCTGAACTCACGCCGAAGCCTTTTGCCTTTAATTTGAGGATTTATGGAAATCAATCTTTTTCAGGACGATGAACCCCAGAAATTTGAGCAGGTTCTGCTCTTCCCCTATCCAGATCTGACCCGGATCTGGGTGCGGGCGTGGATTGTGGCCAAGTTGGACCAGAATCCCAATGTGGAGATCCGGGTGATGAACCCGGATGGCTCGGAGAACAACAGCATCTATCTGATCGCCCACGGCGAGAACAAGGTCAACAGCACGTTGCATCTGCGCAATCCAGAGCCGGGGGTGACCTATCGGGTGCTGGCCGAGCTCTCTTTGGGCATGGGCCAGACCGTGGAGGTCCTCGACCACCGGGAGTTTGACATGGCGCTGGAATTCCGCGACCCGGAAGAAGGGCAACAGGGCTTCGGCTTTGGCTTTGCCCAGGACCATGACGAACAATCGACCCCGTCGGTTGCCCCGACAGTTTCCCCAGCCACCCCCAACGCCTAGGAGTTCTCTCTTGGGCACCTGTCCGCTCTGCGCCTCCCCATGTGATTCCAGGATTTTAGACAAAAGCACAGGCGCCGATTCGCTGACCCCGGCAGTAGTCGGCTTGATCCGCGCCCAACACCCCGATTGGCAGCCCGGCCACGGGGTGTGCCCAGAATGCGCCGGTCGTTTTGCCCAACATTTGGCCAATCGGCGCAGCCCCGAATCCCTGCAACAGACCACCCAACCCCACAGCGCCTTTCCCTATTACCATCGGGACGAGGCCACGGTGCTTTCGCAGACCCAGCGCTTGGCCCACCATTGGCAGTTCACCGGCGCGGGGGTCACCATTGCCTTTTTGGACAGCGGCTTTTATCCCCATCCAGACCTGGGACTGTCCAGGGGCACGCCGATCCCGCCGCCCCCCGTTGACTTGACCTGGGGACGATCAGCCCTTTCAACCCAAAAAGAAATAGCCCACGGGCGGGGAGATGTCTCGTTGCTGGCCAATCGGATTGTGCATTATGTGGACCAGCAGGATGGGGCGGAGCGGGAGGGGACGACCGAGGCCAGTCTGTGGGACGATGCCGGGGACAGCTGGCATGGCCAGATGACCACGGTGTTGGCCGCGGGCAACGGGCGGCTGAGCGGGGGCAAGTTCGCCGGTTTCGCCCCGGAGGCGGGGATCTTGCCCATCAAGATCGGGCGCAAGAATGGGCGCATCCCCGAGGCGGATATTTTGCGGGGGGCGGAGTGGCTGCTGCGGGACGACAATTGGCGGCGCTATGGGGTGCGGGTACTCAACGTCAGCGTGGGCGGGGATGACCCCATGCACTGGCGGGACAACCCGGTCTGCCTGGCTATGGAGCGGTTGAGCGAGCGGGGGGTGTTGGTGGTGGCCGCGGGGGGCAACAGCGGACGCCAATCTCTGGTGGCCCCGGCCCAGACCCCGGCGGTGTTGACCGTGGGCGGGGTGGACGATCACAACCGGCCCTGGCGGCGGCATGTGCCAGAAGAGATCGGCCAGTTGGATCTCTACCATCACAATTGGGATTGGATCGAGGGCTATACGGCGTGGCAGAGCAAGCCGGACATTTTGGCCCCGGCCCAATGGGTGCCCGGCCCGATCTTGCCGGTCAGCTCGGTCTTTGGGGAGCTGATGGCCGCCACCGCTATCTTGCGGGCATTGGAAATGGGGCAGAGTGTGTTGCTGCGCCGTCTGCTGGACCAATGGGCCGAAACTTTGGGACTTTCAGACCCGACCAAGGCCAGGCCGGATACCGTGCGACGGGCGGTGGCCCGGCTGCGCAACAAGCACAAATGGGTGGCCCCCTTCACCCAGCATGTAGATGGGACCAGCACCGCGGCTCCCCTGGTGGCCGGGGTGGCGGCGCAAATGTTCCAGGCCAACCCCAGTTTGACCCCGGCGGATGCACACCGCATCCTGCGGGAGACAGCCATGCCCTTGCCCCATCACCCTGCGGAAAAGCAGGGGGCGGGGTTGATTCAGCCCGCCTTGGCCGTGGCCGTGGCCCTGCGTACGCCCGGCGGTCCCCGGCACGGCCGGCCGGTGAGCGGGTTGAGCATGGGGTCGGATCAATTTTCTGCTGACGAGTTGCAGAAAATCACAATTCAGGGTAAAGTAGCCGAGAAACGTTCCCCAGGCGACAACGGCGCGCCGTCCGACTCAGCCCTGATCTATTTTGGATATTACGCCCCCCAGGCGGAATCCGTCAGCTTGATCGGTCCATTCAACCGCTGGCAACCCCATAGTATGCGTCTTGTCCCGTGCCCAGATGGCTGGTGGCATGGCGTGTTGGGGCTTGCCAAGGGGGCGCACCCCTATCGTTTTTGGATCACAGGCCCAAAGACGCCCCAGGGCGAATGGGCGCCAGACCCAGAGAATCCCAGCCGCATGGCCAGTGGATATCTCCTCCCGCATAGCGTTGCCGTGGCTTCCTGATTTCATCGCAAAAGCGCAATCGTTCAGCGTGTCCAAAAAATGAGTTCACTGCAAAAAGCTAATTCTCACCGCAAAGACGCCAAGGACGCAAAGATTTTAAAGAAAATTGAGAAGGGAATTCTTGTTTTTCTTTGCGCTCTTGGCGTCTTTGCGGTGAATTTTTAGTTCTCGCAGTGTAGTCAAGAATAGAACACGGATTGAACGGATGCGACGGATCAAAAACGGATTTTCTTCTAAAAATCAGTGGAAATCCGTTTTATCCGTTCAATCCGTGTTCTATTTTTAAGAAATCTTCCCAACTGCATCATTCTCAACGGAAAGCCTTAACCTCATGAATGTCGAATACCACAAGTGGTACAGTCCGCGCTTGAACCGAGATATGGAATTGAAGGTCTACGGTCACGCCGGGGCCAGAATGCTGGTCTTCCCCACCAGCAAGGGGCGCTTTTTCGAGTATGAAGATCGGGGCATGATCGACAACTTGTCGGACCATCTGGAAAATGGCTGGCTGCAAATCTTTTGCGTGGACAGCGTGGACGCGGAGAGCTTCTACTGTCGCTGGTGCCATCCGACTGGGCGCATCACCCGGCACATACAGTACGAGGACTATCTGCTCCACGAGGTCTTGCCCTTTACCTGGCACAAGAACCAGAACCCCTTTCTGATCTCCCACGGGTGCAGCTTTGGGGCCTATCATGCGGTCAACATTGCCTTCCGCCATCCCCACCTCTTCGGTCGGGTGTTGGCCTTTAGCGGCATGTACGACATGAGCAGCTTCTTCGACGGCTATTACAACGACGATATTTACTTCAACAATCCCAGCCACTTTGTGCCCAACCTGTCGGACCCCTTCCAGATCAACGCGCTCAACCGCATGGACATCATTTTGGTGGCCGGGGAGCATGACCCCAACATCGAGAACAACCGTCACCTGAGCAACGCGTTGTGGAGCAAAGGCATCTGGCACGCCCTGCAGGTGTGGGACGGCTGGTCCCACGACTGGCCCTATTGGCAAAAGATGATGCGACAGTATATCAGCGGCTGACTCTATTTTTGATTTTTGATTGTGGATTTTGGATTGTTTGACGTGATCCCGCCGCAAGATCAAAAATCTAAAATCGGCAATCCAAAATCTAAAATTACAGGAGGCGACATGGGCGATGTGAAGAAGGTGGGGGTGATCGTGGGTCGGGAGTGGAGCTTTCCCCCGGCCTTTATCGAGGAGATCAACCGGCGGGATGTGGGGGTGGTGGCCGAGTATGTGAAGCTGGGCGGCACCAAGATGGACGAGCCGTGTGACTATGCGGTGATCATCGACCGCATCAGCCACGAGATCCCATATTACCGTACCTATTTGAAGAACGCCATGTTGCAGGGCGCGTACATCATCAACAACCCCTTCTGGTGGAGCGCGGACGACAAGTTCTTCGACGCCAGCCTGGCCACCCGGCTGGGCGTGGCCCATCCCCGCACGGTGGCGCTGCCCATGAAGGAGTATCCCGAAGGGGTGGTGAGCGAGAGCCTGCGCAACCTGAAGTATCCCCTGGACTGGGACGGGCTGTTGGAATATGTGGGGCTGCCCGCCATCCTCAAGGACACCTGGGGCGGCGGCTGGAAGCATGTGTACAAGGTCAACACCGTGGACGAGCTGATCCACTACTACAACCTGACCGGTCAACTGTGCATGATGTTGCAGGAGTTCATCGAGTGGGACCAATATGTGCGCTGCATCTGCGTGGGCCAGGAGAACATCATGCCCATCCAGTACGATCCCAAGGAGCGGCGCTACATCGTCTCCCACGATCACCTGTCGCCGGAACTGAACGAGCGCATCATCGACGATGCCCGCAAGCTCAACCGGGCGCTGGGCTATGACATGAACAGCGTGGAGTTCGCCATCAAGGACGGCATTCCCTACGCCATCGACTTCATGAACCCGGCCCCGGACATGGACATCAACAGCATCACCCCCCACTACTTCGAATGGGCGGTGAAGAGCATGGCGGATCTCGCCATCGAGAAGGCCTTGGCCGGGCGGTCTCAGGTGGAAGAGATGCGGTGGTCGCGGTTTTTGTAAAACAAGGCAAAAGGCAAAGTGCAAAAGGCAAAAGGCAAAAGGGTGTGGTTGAGTGCGTCCTTGGTGCCAATGATGATCCTTTTGCGTCCATCTCTTGTCCTTGAAAGAAGCGTTAACGCGAAGTAGCGTTGGGTAAGCCATTCGCCCCACCCTGAAAGGGATGGGGCTACACGGGCAACGCCCCCTCAAAGGGGGC
>CAZKEX010000015.1:0-3728 GCA_964551895.1 uncultured Caldilineaceae bacterium
CCCCTACAAAGTTGGGCCCCTACAAAGTTGGGCCCCTACAAAGTTGGGCCCCTACTGTTTTGCCCCAGGACTTATTCGCTCTGCGCCCTCTGGGGTTAAGATAAGTCGGTTCACCGGGTGCCAAAATTGACGCCCCTCCCTCGGTTCGCTATAATCAAGGTTGTGCCTTGCGCCGGAATGCTTTCCGGCTTTTTTCGTGACGGAGCAACCCATGTCCAACGAATCGTCCCATAATCCATTGGATGAGCTGGCCGACAGCCTGAGCAATCAGTTAAACGGCGCGCCCACCGAGATGGAAAACGACTCGACGGACACGGTGCAGGGCGGCCAGGTCAACATGAAAAGTTCGGCGGCCCGTTCGGTCAACGCCAGCGCGGTATATATGCAGGAGTCCGCGGCTGCCGTGATCAAGACCGGCGCCGCCGATCTGCACGACAGCGCTGCCGCCCTGATCCTTGGCGAAAACGTCAGCCTTTCGGATGGCCAGACCGTTCTGGTGGCGGCCAATCGGGCGCAGGCGAACAATTTGGGCACGGGCGTTATCGTGGCCGGGCGTGTCGACGCCGACAAGATCGGGGCGGGCGTGGTGCTGGCAGGGCGCATCAACGGCCAGGTGGAGAGCGCTTTTACAACAGCCCAAGCCTTTGCTTTAGGGGCTGGCCTGGGTCTGGTTCTGCTTTTAGGCGGTCGCATGATGGGGCGTCTGTCCCAGCGGCGATCCAGCTAATTTTTATTTGAGTCATTATTGATGCGGTGAACGATCGCCGTGAATTCTGAAAACACGACTTATTCTGCATATCTCTCATAGAAACTAACATAAGGAGTAACCCGCATGTCGGATTTGAATCTTACCGCTGACCCTCGCAGCCTGACCGGGCGCAAGGTGCGGCAACTGCGTCGTGGTGGCCTTGTCCCCGTCGTTGTCTATGGCCGGGTGGACACGCCGGTCAACCTGCAGGTGGATCGCATCAGCCTGGAGAAGGCCCTGCATCATGGCGCTATGTCCCAGTTGGTACGGATCACAGTCTCCGATGGCCAGCAGCACAATGTGCTGATCCGGGACACCCAACGGGATCCGGTGACGGCCCATCTGCTGCACGCTGATTTCTACGCCGTGAGCATGACCGAAACCCAGGAAGCGGACGTGGCTTTGGTGGGCATCGGCGTTCCCGCGGTCATGGCCGGCAACGAGCTGATCCTGCAGAACCTGGACACCATCACGGTGGAAGCGTTGCCTGCGGACATCCCCGCCAGCATCGAGGTGGATCTGACCGGTCTGACCGGCGACCAACCCATCTTCGTGTCGGATCTGGTGGCGACCCCTGGGGTCACCTTCTTGGCCGAACCCGACGAGGTGATCTTCAGCATTGTGGCCAGCCGTGTGGACGCCGAGGAAGAGGACGAAGAGGACGCACTGGAAGCGCTGGAAGCATTGGACTACGGTGGCGACGAAGAGCCGGTCGAGCCGGAGGTCATTGCCCGTGGCAAGGACGAAGACGAGGACGAATAGCCCTGGTTTTTCGCAAGAACAGAGAGAACAAAAAAGATGGGCGATCCGGAACGGATCGCCCATCTTTTTTGTTCTCTCTGTCTGTTGGGTCAGTCGTAGAGATGCAAGATCGTGCGTCTCTACGACTGTGGAACTGGGGCGACCTGGCCGAGGAGGGTTTGGCGCAGGAATGGCATGGGGTCCACGGCGATGCCGAAGATACGCAGCTCCCAATGCAGATGGTTGCCCGTGCTGAGGCCGGTGGTCCCGACGACACCGATCTGCTCGCCGGGCTGGACGGTCTGGCCCGGCTGTACGTTGATGGCGTTGAGGTGCCAATAGCCGGTGAAGATGCCCCGGCCATGGTCGATGATCACAGCGTTGCCCCGCACGATCAAGGGCTCTGCCAGGACCACGATGCCACCGGCGGGGGCGTAGACCGGCACATCCGCCGGTGCGCCAAAATCCTGCCCGGCGTGATAGCTGCTCTGGGGACCGCTGTTGTAGCTGCGCCGGGTGCCAAAGGGGCTGGTGGTGGGATACTCCGACGTGATGGGGCGGCTGAACACCCCGGTCCACATCAGGCTGGGGCTGACCTGGGCCCAGACCTCGCTGATGCGGGCCTCTTCGGCCCGGATCAGTTCCGGGTCCAACAGGCCGGACTTCTCATCGTCCAGGATGATGTTCTGGCTATCATAGCCCCCATCCCGCACGGTGACGCGGAGGGTGCGGGTGAGGGGTGCGCCGGAGGTGGCAGTGTAGCCGATCTCCAGGGGATAGCTGCCCAGGGCGATCAGGGCGGGCACGGGGATGGGGGCAAACCACTTTCCGGTGGGGTCGGTTTGGCCGCTTTCGGGGATCAGGGGCAGGGGCAGACCGTTCCACACCACATGGACATTCACCGGACGGTCGATCTGGATCTGAACCAGGCCGGTGCGGCCTTGGTCGATCATGGGGGTGACGGGCATGATCTGCACGGCCCCAAAGGGTTGGCCGGTGGCCTGCACCCGCTGGGTGGGGATGCGGATGGGCTGGCCGGGGAAGAGGCGGGTACTCTCCCGCACCTTGTTGTAGGCGGCCAATTGGTTGACTTCGAGCCCATAGTGGGCGGCGAGGCTGGCCAGGGTTTGGCGGGGGTGGGCGGCGACGGTGGTCCACTCGTTGGGGGGGAGTTGGCCGCCGATGGGGATGATCAGCACTTGGTCGACTTCGAGGACGTTGGCATCCTGGAGGCCGTTGGCGGCGACCAGATCCTCCACGGTCACATCGAACTCGAAGGCGATGCCGCCAAGGGTATCACCGGGCTGGACCGTATAGGTTTGGGCTTCCCCTTGGGAAAACACCGGGATGGTGGCGACGGCCACAAAGATCAAGACAAGACAAATCACCCCCAGGGCCGACAAGGGGTTGACGATTGGATTCACACGATTTGAAGAAAACATAAATTCTGCCGCCTGAAATAGCCGCTTAAATTTAGCAAATCCCAAAAATAGACCACGGATCGGATGGATGTGACGGATCAAAAACGGATTTTCTTTTGAAAATCAGTCAAAATCCGTCCTATCCGTTCAATCCGTGGTCTATTTTTCTTGGCTGACCGATCCTGCTATTCGGGGTCCGAATAGACGTCCGCCTTCAGCACGCCGATGTAGGGCAGGTTGCGATAGAGTTCGTTGTAGTCCAGCCCATAGCCGATGACAAATTCGTTGGGGATGGAGAAGCCCACCCAGTCCACGGGGATGTTGACTTCCCGGCGGGCGGGTTTGTCCAGCAGGGTGACGATGCGCAGGGTGGCGGGGTTGCGCTCTTGCAGGGTGCGCACCAGGTAGTTGAGGGTGTGGCCGCTGTCGATGATGTCCTCGACAATCAGCAGGTTGCGCCCAGCGATAGGGGCATCCAGATCCTTCATGATACGCACCACGCCCGTACTCTGCACCCCGGCCCCATAGCTGCTGACCGCCATAAAATCCACCGAATTGGGGATGGTGATGGCCCGCATCAGGTCAGCCAAGAAGATCACGCTGCCCTTGAGTACAGCCAGCAGCAGCAGATCTTGCCCGGCGTAGGTCTCGGCGATGTCCCGGCCCAGCTCGCTGATGCGGGCTTGCAGGGTGTCGGCATCGATCAAAATACGTTCCACATCCTCTGCCAAGGAGTGGTCTGCCGGGGACGATTGGGAATCCGAGGTCATAAATAACTCCTTCTTGGGATGCGAGTTGTGAGATGCGAGATTGGGAGA
>CAZKEX010000015.1:3828-17043 GCA_964551895.1 uncultured Caldilineaceae bacterium
GAGATTGGGAGATTGGGAGATTGGGAGATTGTCGGCTGGCAATCTCTTAATCTCTTAATCTCCCAATCTCTCACTCTCGTAATCGATCAACGGTCTAACTCATAAAGCAATGGGCCGAACGCCCCAGTTGACAGGGCGATTACGCGATGGTGAAGGGGTCGGGAGGGGGGATGTCACGGATGGCACTTGGTTCATGGGGCCGGCCGTCTCGGCCATGGGGGCAAAGATCCACCCTTTCTGCCCATTGTAGTCCACTTGCCACCACTCCGGCCAATTCTTGTCCTGTCCGATAATGGGCAGGGCGGCGCCGAGCTCCGCCATAGTCAGAATGGGGAAATCGGTGCTGGGTCCGCCCCGCAGGTTGAGCAGGGAGACGGTCACATAGGCCGTGGGTACATCTGGCTCCGGGCGAGGGGCCGGGGCTGGGATCGGGGCTTGGATCGCAGCCGGGGCAGGGGCCGGGGCGGCAGCCGGCGCCTGGACAGCCGCCGCGCTCACACTGGCCTGGCCGCTGCCAGATTTGTATGTGCCGCTCCAGCGGGCGGTGAGATCCAGATATTGGTTGCCATAGGACGCGCTGGGCTCGATGTGGCTGCCCTCGGGCCATTCGTTGAAGCTGGTGATCACGATCCAATCTGGGTTGCTGGCGATGGCGGCCTGCCACGACCCTTCGTAGTAGGCCCCGCCCCACCGATCCTGGGCAAAGCCGTCGGACCGCCCTGTGCGGATGTCGTTGTAGCCGGGCATGACCGTGGCCACCCAATACTTGTACGTGCCGTAGGTGTTGCGGGCATCCGCCACCCAGCGGGCGAACTTGCTGTTGGTCCAGTTGAGATCCGTGGGCGGGTTCCAGGTGTTGCTGTAGAGGTGGTGGCCGTCGAAGACCGCCTGATAGGCCATGTCCACCCCTTCGGCGATCCAAATGCTGTTGTGGTTGGGGTCCACCTGGTTGCGGATGTTGCGCCAGCTCTCCACGCTGTAGATCTGGGGCCGCCAAAAGAAGATCACCGGCTTGCCATCCACCCGCAGAAAGGCGGGGTGGTTGGCGTGGACGCTGAGGGCGTGGCTGAGGGCTGCGGTGGCGTCCCCGGCGCCGCCAAAGAAGGGGGAGGTGGTCTCGAAGAGGATACCCACCCGGAAGTTGCGGGCCGCGGCCTCGTTGAGCATGGCGGCCAAATTTGGCTCGGTCTGGTTGCTGCCCCCGGCCGGCCCATACCAGGCCACCAAAAAGGCGTCGATCCCGGCCGATTTGGCCTGATCGATATGGCGGCCCATCACCCCTGTGTCCCGGCTGACATATTGCTGGGCGGGCAGGTCGGCCATCTTGTCATAACTCCACGTATTTTCGTCAAACCAGGTGTAATAGTGGGCCAGGACCAGCCGCTCTCCGCCAGCCTGGGCTTGGAACGCACTCAACAGCCACAGGGTGAGCAAAACAAGCAGGCTGACAGCGATCCGCCAGCCCAATCGGCTGGTATTCGCCGGGGCCGGGCGCTCTGTGGTCAAATTTGGCGTATGTGTCTTCAGTTTATGCAATCGGTTGTCTTGGCTCATAACGACGGATCGTACCACGCGCCTTGGCTTGTGCCAAATTGCACAGGTGGTTCTTGGCATTAAGGAATAGAACGCGGACGGCGCGGATTGGACGGATCTGCGCGGATCTTTCTGGGATAAGGCTCTCGTTCCAACACTCGGCGCAGAGCGCCGAAGGCCGCTCCCACGCGGAGCGTGGGAGCGAGATCTGAAAAAATCCGCGTGAATCCGCCAAATCAGCGGCATCCGCGTTCTATTTCTTGATACACGCCAGATTCCCCACCACGGCCAGCAATTCGCTCAACATCATGGCCGTGGCCCCCCACACATTTTGGCCTTGGACGTTGAAATAGGGCACCAACGCCCGCCGGTTGCGCAACTGCCACTCCTCCTCGTGATGGTTGGCCGGGTTCAGCAGATCGGCCAAAGGAATTTCCAGCAGGCGGGCCACCTCGTAGGGGTCCGGGTGGAAGGCGGGGCGATGGTCGATCCAGCCCACCACCGGCGTCACCACATAGTTGCTGGGGATCACGTTGAGGGTGGTGAGGTGGCCCAACACCCGCACCTGGCCGGGAGCCACCCCGATCTCTTCGTAGGCCTCCCGCAGGGCGGTGGCCGTGACATCCCCGTCCATCTCCTCCATGCCGCCGCCGGGGAAGCTGATCTGTCCGCTGTGGGCCCCTTCATAGGTGGCCCGCAGGATCAGGGGCAGGGTCAGTTCGCCCTTGTGGGGATAGAAGAGGGCCATCACCGCGCCCACCCGGGCATCCACCCGGGGCGCGTCCCAGCGCTCCGAGCCGGGGCGGGGGCGGGGAGCCATGCGATATTGGGCCTCTTGGCCCGGCAGGGGGGTGGCCAGGGCTTGGGTCAGCTCTTGGGCAAAGCGGTGAATAAGGCTGGGGGCTATCCCATCCAGGGTCATAGTACTCGGCACAACAGACCTTTCAGATAGTTGCCTTCGGGGAAGGTGATGGCCGTGGGGTGATCCCTGCTCTGGTGCAGCCAGGCCAGGATCTGCACCTGGCGGCCGGCGTCCACGGCCGCGCCAAAGATCACCTTTTGAAAGAGATCCGGGCTGACCAATCCACTGCAACTGAAGGTGGCCAGGATGCCCCCGGGCTGGATCAAGTTCATGGCCAGCAGATTGATGTCCTTGTAGCCCCGCAGGGCTGCGTTGACCGTCTTCTTGTTGTGGGCAAACTTGGGCGGGTCCAGTACGATCACATCAAAGGGGTGTTGGTCCGGCTCGTCCCGCCATTCCCGCAAAATCTGGAAGAGATCCCCAGCGATGCTCTCACAGACGGGCTGGGGACCGTCCGGGTCAAAGCCGTTGAGACGCAGATTCGCCTCGCCCAGGGTCAGGGCCTCCACGCTACTGTCCACGTTGACCACGTGGGCGGCCCCGGCGGCCAGGGCGTGGATGCCAAAGCCGCCCGTATAGCTGAAGGCGTTGAGCATGCGCTTGCCCTGGCACAGGGCGGCCACCTGCACCCGGTTCTCCCGCTGGTCCGCGTAGAAACCGCTCTTCTGACCGTTTACAATATCCACCAAGAAGTGCAACCCCGCCTCCTGGACCGTCACCAGCCCATCCGGTCCCGTGCCGGCCAGCACCCCGATGGCGGCCCCCAGCCCCTCTTCCCGGCGCAGGGACCCCTCGCTGCGCTCGATCACCCCGGCGCATCCGGTCAGTTCCAGCAGCATCTGGGCCAGGCGGACTTTGTGCCGGTCCATGCCCAAAGTGCCGGATTGCAGGACCAAATAGTCGGCATAGCGGTCCACGGTCAGGCCGGGCAGATAGTCGTTCTCGGCGTTGATCAGGCGATAGACCGTGGTCGGCGGGGTAGCCGCGGCCAGATCCGCCCGGCCTTTGATGGCCTGGACCAGTCGGCCCCGCCAAAAAGCGTCGTCGATGGCTTCGGTCTGATCCCAGGATAAAATCCGCACCTGGATCTGGCTGCGCCGGTTGAGGTAGCCCTGGGCCAGCCATCGCCCCCGGCTGTCGATCACGGCCACCAGATCCCCGTCCGCGGCCTGGGCGGGGGAGGGCAGGGTCTGGATGGCCCCGCTGAAGATCCAGGGGTGGCCCTGGCGCACGGGTTTGTCTCGCCCCGCTTTCAGGGTGATCCTGGGCAAATTGGTGAGTTCTGTCATGGTCAACTGTCTTTCTGTGGCAGGCTATCGGGCGACTGGGTCCCGGTTGGCGGCTTGGGGGTGTCGCGGCGCAGCTCCCAGCCGTGTTCGTTGATGGTGATCCACTGGTCGGGCAGACGCACCTGCATGGCCGCCACCCGATAGACAAAGGGCACGTCCCCGGTGGGCGTGGTCAGGGTGCCCAGCAGCTCCTCCTTGCCCCGCTGCCGGAAGCGCACTTTGTAGCCTTTATAGATGATCCAATGGGTCAGGGCTTTAAGGGTCATAAAAGATCCTTTGCTCGCTCCCACGCTCTGCGTGGGAGCGGTTTTCGGCGCTCTGCGCCGAGGGGCGCAGAGCGCCCGTTTGCGTTCCCACGCGGAGCGTGGGAACGAGGGTTTACCTTGGCAACCACGCAAAATGCACGATACGCTCAGTTTGGGGTGTGATCCGCCATTCGTGGCCCATCTGCACCCCGCACACCCAGGCCACTTGGCCACTTTCGGCCAAGATCAGGGGCCAGCCCGCCCGCAGGGAGAGCGGAATCTTGCGGTCGGTGAAGAGATCCCCCAGGCTTTTGCGTTGTCCACCCATGCCCAGGGGGGAAAAAACAAAACCGGTTTCAGGGTGAGCGAGGGTGGGGGCGCCGAGACAATCCTGGCTCAAATAGGCTTCCCAGGGGGAAAGAGCGGCCCAGTCTGTGGGCAGATCCGCCCGGGTGCAGAGGTGGGCAGACAGCCGCCAGCCCCCAACCTCAACCACCCCGGGCACGGGGATGCGACGGGGGGCGTCGTCTTCGGCCAGCCAGGGGTGGTCCGGCGCAAAGGGCAGGGCGTCGGCCCGGTGCAGGCTGAGACGGGCCGGGGTTTGGCTGCCCGGCGGCGATGGGGCCACGCTCCACGCCAGGCCGGCCACGATGGGAAAGGGGCCGCCGGCCACCGCTGGCTCGGTCAGCGTTGCCGCCAGAGCTGCCACATGGTCGTACTCGATCTGCGGCCCATCTTCGGCGGGGAGGCTAAGAGGTTCGACTTTTGAAAAAAGTCGAACCTCTGGGTCAACCCGTTCCCCACCCAACAGCATCCCCAGGGCCAGGCGCAACACGCCCCGTTGATCCGCCTCGTCCAGCCCAGCCAGCTTGTCCCGGTCCAGCGTCACCCGGTCGGCCTGGGCAGGGGTGACGAGGAGATCGGCCAAAATCGCCCGATCCAGCCGGGCCAGACGGTCGGCTTCCCCGGCCAGGATGTGGGCGGTGCGGCCCAGGGTGGCGGTGAGGTTGGGGTTGATCTCCCGGAGCAGGGGCAGGATCTGGTGGCGCAGGCGGTTGCGGGTGAAGGCTGGGTCTTGGTTGGTGGCATCTTCCCGCCAGGTCAGACCGTGGACGGAGAGATAGCGCATGATTTGCGCCCGGTGCGCGTCCAGCAGGGGGCGCACAATGCGGGCATACTGGATGCTTGTCCCTGGCGCGCCGGGCAAGGGCCGCCGGGAAACGGGGCGCATGGCCGCCAGCCCGCCCAATCCGCTGCCCCGGAGCAGGTGGAGGAGCAGGGTCTCGGCCTGGTCGTCGGCGTGGTGGGCCAGGGCGATGATGGGCTCTTGGTCGGTCTGCCCTTGGGTCAAGGCCGCAGCCAGGTCCAGCAGAAAGGCGAAGCGGGCGGAGCGGGCGGCGGCCTCCAAATTGCCCCCCTGGGCGACAAGATGGCCGGGTTCCAGCCGTTTGAGATGAAAGGGCAGCCCCCAGATCCCGGCCAGATCTGCCACGAAGTCGGCGTCGCTCTTTGAATCCGGGCGCAGGCCGTGGTCCAGGTGGGCTACATGCAGGGCCAGGCCAAATTCACCGCTCAGTCGGGCCAGTAAGTGCAATAAACAGAGACTGTCCGCGCCGCCGCTCACCCCTACGATCACAACTTGGGGAGACGGCGAATCTAACTCTGGCCCCCCTGGACTAAAAAAGCCAACCTTCTTCTGCCCCTGACGGATCAGCTCCAGCAGAAGAGGTTCTTTTTCCAAAAGATCAGGGGAGATCTGGAAAAGTGGATGGGTGGCGGGGCGATCGGATCCGGCAGTCATGGCAAAATTATACCATAGAAGTTAGGGGCGATTCTTTTTGACACCCTTGCGCATGTGGTATAATCTAATCACTTTGCTTGGTACAGGCAGAGCCGTTCTGGTGTGGGCGCAATTCGGCCAATACCAGTGTTGATCGGTTCGGATATGACATTTAGATATAACATTCAGATATAACATTCAGATATAATATGTGGTGCAACGACCAAGCCGGTTGGAAGCTGTTAGAACCGTAGCCACGAAGAAGGGAAGTTGGGAAGATCCACGAAGGCAGTAGTGTTTCATTCTGAGTTTCTTCGTGAATCTTCTTTTCTTCATCTCTTCGTGGCTATGTGGGTAGATCGGCGTTTGGCCGCGAAGAGACATTCAAAATTCGTCGAGTATGCGTCGAAACATACATCGAATTGTTGGGACTTGATGGTGGCCCTGAGGGCAGCCGTGATGGTCGCAAAAATGCGGAGCAAGGCGACAAGAAGGTCGGCATCTCTGCGGGCGATTCGAGTGGAAAGGAAGACCTCCGGGTGTGATTAACCCGATTGATTGGTTCTTAGGCTTATTTTCTGTAGATATTGGGATTGATCTGGGTACGGCAAACACCCTGGTCCATGTCAAAAATCGGGGCATCATCATCGATGAACCCTCTGTTGTGGCGATCGATAAATCGGCGAAGCGACGGAATGCGGTCAAAGCCATTGGCAGCGAGGCCAAAGAGATGGTTGGGCGCACGCCTGCCCATATCGTGGCTGTGCGTCCGTTGCAGGATGGGGTGATTTCGGACTTTGAAGTCACCGAACTCATGATCCATCACTTTATCGGCAAGGTGCATGGCAGCCGGGTTTTGGGTGGCCGTCCCCGGGTGGTGATCGGCATTCCGTCCGGTGTGACCGAGGTGGAAAAGCGGGCGGTGCGGGACGCGGTGATCAGCGCCGGGGCCCGGGAGGCCGGGCTGGTGGAAGAGCCCATGGCCGCGGCCATCGGGGCCGGGCTGCCGGTGACCGAGTCCATCGGTTCCATGATTGTGGACATCGGTGGTGGCACGACCGAAGTGGCGGTGATCTCCTTGGGGGGCATTGTCATCTCTCGCTCCATCCGTGTGGCCGGGGACGAGATGAACGAGGATATCATCAACTATTCTCGTCAGAAGTATAACCTGTTGATCGGTGAACGCATGGCCGAGCGGTGCAAGATCGAGATCGGGTCGGCCTATCCCTTGGAGCAGGAGAAGACCATGATCCTGCGGGGGCGCAACCTGATCACCGGTCTGCCCGAGGCCATTGAGGTCAGTTCCGTGGAGATCCGGGAGGCCCTGTCCAGTTCTTTGGATGTGATTGTGGATGCGGTGAAGGGCACCTTGGACGAGACGCCGCCGGAGTTGATCGCGGATCTGATGGAACATGGGGTGGTGTTGGCCGGGGGCGGGGCGTTGTTGCAGGGGCTGGCCCAACGCCTGCAGGACGAGAGCCGCATGCACGTTTATGTGGCGGACAACCCGCTGACTTCCGTGGTGGTGGGGACGGGGATGATTCTGGAGAAGCAGGAATACTATAAAGAGACCCTGACCTCCATGCAGCGCAAGGTGACCATCCGCTAGGAGCGTAGCAAACTGCGGGGAGGGATGACAAGGAAATAGGGACAAGCCGGGGGCGTAGTGTGGCGACTACGTCCCTGTTTTATTTTTGAACTGGGCGAAAATTGGTTTTAACCGCAGAGAGCGCAGAGATTTCGCAGAGGGCGCAGAGAAAAAGCCTTGGTTTCCTCTGCGCCCTCCGCGAAACCTCGGCGTCCTCTGCGGTTAAAAAACGATTTTCACGCCAGAATAGACATGTTGGCAGATGATTTGATAGAATAGGCCCATGCGAAACAGCGATCGACGACCTGGTTTTTTTAATGATATCGGCATCCGGCTGGTGATCCTGGTGCTCTTCTCTCTGTTGCTGATGGCCATGCAGCAGACGGGACAGTTGCGCCCGGTCCTGAATTTTCTGGGTCGGATCACGTCGCCGGTGCAGATCAGCACCTCTGGCATCACCCACACCCTCAACAGTTGGTGGGATGGGGCGATGGGGTTCCGCACGGCCCAACAGCGGCTGGTGGAGCTGGAGGAGATCAACGGCAGCCTGACCGTGGAGAATCTGCGTTTGCAGGAGGTTGAGACCGAAAACGAGCAGTTGCGGGGTCTGTTGGCCTTTGCCCAGGTGCGGCCCAGCTTTGAACTGCGGGGCGGCCAGATCATCGCCCGGGTCATCGGCTGGGATAGCAACAACTTTCTCAACTACATTATGCTGGACCTGGGCCGGGTCCACGGTATCACTGTGGGCATGCCGGTGTTGACCAACCAGGGGCTGGTGGGCCGGGTCAGCGAGGTGACGGATGTGACGGCCAAGGTGCTGTTGGTCACCGACCCGTCCAGTTCCATCAATGTTCTGTTGCAGAGCAGCCGGTTGAACGGCGTGCTGACCGGGGAGCCGGGGTCGGATCCGATCATGGACTTTATTCCCCAGGGCGAGACCTTCAGCGTGGGCGAAATTGTGGTGACTTCCGGCCTGGGGGGGCGTTTTCCCAAGGGCATTCCCGTGGGCCAGGTGGTGGCGATTCAACAGAAAGACTTTGAAGGGTCCCAGCGGGCGGTGATCCGGCCCACGGTCAACCTGGACCGACTGGAACTGGTGCTGGTGGTGACCAACTTTGATCCCCTGGAGGAGGTCTATGACCTCAACTTGCCCGAACTGCAACTGCTGCCCAGCGATCCAGAACCGGGCAGCGTGATTGAAAACAACGCCGATGTCCCCAATGCGGATTTCCCCAATGTGGATTCTCCCAACGGGGAAACAGCGCCTGCCGAGGCCGCGCCATGAGCTATCGCGGTCCTTTGCTGGGCCTGGCTGTTCTGGGCATGGGGCTGGTCTCCCTGTTGCAGAGCGTGGTGGGTCCCCAAATCACATTGCTGGGGGTGCGCCCGGATCTGATCCTGGTCATCGTCCTGGCCTGGACCCTGGTCTATGGGCCTCGGGAAGGGGTGGTCATGGCCTTTGCCGGCGGAATTTGGCTGGACCTCTTCAGCGGCGGCTTGATGGGGGCATCTAGTTTGGCGTTGATTGCCGCGGCGCTGCCGGCGGGGAGCGGCTATACGACCCTCTTCCGCACCCATTTGGCCGTGCCATTGGCGACCGGGGTGATCGGCACCCTGACCTTTTCCCTCGTCTATCTGGCCATTCTCTTTTTGGTGGGGCAGGGGGATCTTTTCGTGCTTATGCTGACCCGGCTGGTTCCACCGGCGATCTTCTATAACACCGTCCTGCTCTTGATGATCTCTCCCTTTCTGAACCGGATTCCGGAAGCTCGGGGAGTTGGGTAACTATGTTTGAACAGCCACGCTACAGCTCATCCATCCAACTGCGCCTCATGCGTCTGTTGGTGATCTTGGCCTTTGCCCTCCTGCTGGGGCGGCTCTATCAGCTTCAGATTGTGCAAGGGACAAGCTATCAGGTCGAGGCGGACCAAAACCGTTTTCGCAACCAGGCCATCGCCCCGCCCCGGGGGGTGATCTATGACCGCAACGGTGAAATTTTGGTGCGCAATCGGCCCAGCTTTGTGATCTCCGTGGTGCCGGCCGACCTGCCCCAGGATGATCTGGATACGGACTATGACGAAGAGGCCCTGGCCCTGCAAGATCTGTTGGAGGCTATGGGGGCGGACACGGACATTGATGTGATCCTGAGTATCCAGGCGGTGATGTTCCGGCGGCTGGGCTATCTGGACTATGTGGCCCAATTGGAACGGGCCGGGGTCAATGTCGTCTATCTGCCCATCGAAGAAGAAGCCCGTCTGCAAAACCTGCCCGATTTTGAACTTGACCCCTTGCGCATCCCGGACATCTCGGATCCCCTGCCGGTGAATGGGTTGGTGGCCCTGGTGCAGCGGGCCGTCACCCTGGCCCGCCAGGGCAGCGCCTTTGAATCGGTCCCCATCCTGCGCCCGGTGAGCCGGGAAAAGGCCTTTTTTATCGCCGAACAGAGCTTCCGACTGCCCGGGGTGAAGGTGGATCAGGTCCCTGTGCGAGAATATGTCTATGGGGAGTTGACCTCGCATCTGTTGGGCTTTATGGGGCCGATCCCCGCTGCCAATGCCCAGATCTACACGGATCGGGGCTATGCGAATCCCAACGAGTCCGTGGGCTTGAGCGGGTTGGAGTATGAATACCAGGATCTTCTGCGGGGTACGCCGGGCCAGGAGGTGCTTGAGGTGGACATCTTGGGCCGTGTTCAGCGCACGGTGGGCGAACCCGTGCCCCCGGTGCCGGGCCAGAATTTGGTGCTCTCCATCGATGTGCGGCTACAGCGGGTCATGCAGAGTACCCTGCTGGATGCAGTGCGGGCCAAGGGGGAGACCAACGCCGTCTCCATTGCCATCAACCCCCAGACCGGTGAGATCCTGGGCTTGGTGAGTCTGCCCGCCTTTGACAACAACGTGATGGCCGAAGGGCTGGGGGCGGGCTACGTGGCGTTGGAACAGGACCCGGACAAACCGCTGATCAACTATGCCATCGGCGGTCTCTACCCGCCAGCTTCCACCTTTAAGATCGTGACAGCGTCTGGCGCCTTGGAAGAAGGGGTGATCACCCCCAGCACACCGGTGACGGACAACGGCCCCATCTTCCTGCCCAATCGCTTTTTTCCCAACGACCCGAGCCAGGCCCAGAAGTTTGTTAGCTGGAACCACAAATATGGCATCAATCATGGGCGCATCAACGTGGTGCAGGCCCTTGCCCTCTCCAACGATATCTTCTTCTATTGGATCGGGGGTGGATATCTGGAGTTCTTTAAAGGTATGGGCGAATCCCTGCTGGCCAAATGGTCGGCGATCTTTGGCTATGGCGAGCTTTCCGGCATCGACCTGCCCGGCGAGGTGTCAGCCGACATCCCGGACGACCAGTGGAAGCGCCAGGTGTGGGCCGAAAGCTGGGTCACAGGCGACAGCTACAACATGGCCATCGGCCAGGGCTATCTGCTCTCCACCCCCCTGGAAGTGTTGATGAGCATTGTGCCCATCGCCAATGGCGGCACCCTCTACGAACCCCGTCTGGTGCGCCAGGTGGTGGATGCCCAGGGTGGGCTGCAACAGGACTATGTTCCGGTGGTCAAACGAGAGCTGAACCTGCAACCCACCACCTTGGAGACCGTGCGCCAAGGGCTGTGGAGCGCCGTCAACACCGATTATGGCACGGCCCCCAACGGGCGCATCCCAGGCGTGACCGTAGCCGCCAAGACCGGTACCGCCGAGTTCTGTGAGTGGGTTATCGAGGACCAGGATTGTCGCCGGGACAAGGACGACAACTTGCTCACCCACGCCTGGTATGTGGCCTATGCGCCCTATGATGATCCCCAGATCGCCGTGGTGGTCTTTATCTACAACGGCGGCGAAGGGTCCGAGACGGCGGCGCCTGTGGCCACCAAGATCATGCAGACCTATTTTGAGCAGATTCGCCCAGATTTAGTTCAACCGTAACGCTGCTGCAAGAATTGTTTAACCGCCGAGGACAGAGAGGTTGCGCAGAGCGCGCCAAGAAAAAAAGGCTTTTCCTCTGTGTCCTCTGCGTTCTCTGCGCAACCTCGGCGCCCTCTGCGGTTAAACGCTCCTTGCAGGGCAGTCATTCAATCATACCCCCGCGGGGTGTCATGGACCATCACGGAGACCTATGAGCGATTCCCAGCCAGCCCAGCCAGCCCAACCAACATCCAAAATCACCTATACCTCTGGCCGCCAAAACAGCGGCGCCAGCACCCTGAGCGGGGCGGACTATGTGCGCATCCGCGGGCGGCTGGACGGCCTGGTGGTGCAGATCGATCCGGCGGCGGATTGGGCCGAGGTGTTGATCCGCATGGACGCCTACCTGCGCCGCTCGGTGGACTTTTTTCAGGGCGGCCAGGTGGCCCTGAGCGTTGGCCCCCGAGAGTTGACCGTGGAGCAGATCGGACGGGCCAGCCAGGTCCTCACCCGCTACGGGATTCGGCTGTGGGCGGTGGAGACCCAGAACGAGTGGACCGCCCAGGCCGCCACGGCCTTTGGGGTCTCCGCCACCCTGGTCGATCGGGCGCCGGACCAATCGGCGGTGATGGCGGCCATCGCCGAGGAAGAGGCTGCGGAGACGGTCTTGGTCAACTACGACGAACACCTGCCCCTGCTCCATCGGGGATCCCTGCGCTCGGGCCAGGATCTGCGCCACCTGGGGCCGATCCTCTTGATCGGGGATGTGAACCCTGGGGCCTCGGTGATCAGCGGCTCGGATGTCTATATTTGGGGGCGCTTGCGGGGGGTGGCCCACGCCGGGGCAATGGGCAACGACTGGTCCGTGATCTGCGCCCTGGATCTGGAGCCCACCCAACTGCGCATCGGGCGGCAAATTGCCGTTTCGCCCAACAAACAGGGGGTGGTGCGGCGCTGGTTCAGCCGCACCAGCGAGCGCAAACCCGAGATCGCCCGGGTCATCGACGGCCAAATTGTGGTCGAACCCTGGGACGAGCGCGGGGCAAGGATGGCGTTGACGACGAATAAGTAGACCGATTCTTTTCACCGCAAAGACGCAAAGATCCCAAAGAGAAAAGCAAAGTTCTTCTCAGATCCTTTGGGATCTTTGCGTCTTTGCGGTGAAGCTTTTACCAACCTACCGAGTAGAGCAAAGAGCAGAAACTCATGGGCACCATCATCACCATCACATCGGGCAAGGGGGGCGTTGGCAAGACGACGACCACGGCCAACCTGTCCACGGCTCTGGCCATGCAGGGTATGCGGGTGGCCATGATCGATGCCGACATCGGTCTGCGCAACCTGGACATCGTTACCGGGCTGGAGAGCCGGGTGGTCTACGACATCATCGATGTGGCCGAAGGGCGCTGCGATCTGCGCCAGGCCTTGGTCCGGGACCATCGGGTGGACAACCTCTTTCTGCTCCCCGCTTCCCAGCGCCGAGAGAAGAACGATGTCTCTGCCGAGGCCATGCTCAACATCGCCTATACCCTGAAACAGATGACGGACTTTGTGGTGATCGACTGTCCTGCCGGCATCGAGTATGGCTTCCGCAACGCCGTGATCCCCGCGGACCGGGTCTTCGTGGTCACCACGCCGGATGTCAGCGCGGTGCGGGATGCGGACAAGGTGATCTATCTGCTGGAGCGAGACTTCAAGCAGCGTCCGGCCCTGATTCTAAACCGCTATAACCCGGCCCTTGTGCGCCGCCGGGACATGATGAGCATCGACGACGTGCTGGATATTCTCAACATCGACCTGCTGGGCGTGGTGCCCGAGGACGACGAGATCGTGGCCTCCACCAACCAGCAGGCCCCCATCGTCCTGGACATGGGCAAGCCCACAGGCATCGCCTATCGCAACATCGCCCAGCGGGTGCTGGGCAACAACGTCCCCCTCATGCGCTTCCGCGAGCCAGGGCTGTTTGCCTTCTTGCGGTGGATTTTTGGGGGGTAGGGGGAGACA
>CAZKEX010000015.1:17143-23400 GCA_964551895.1 uncultured Caldilineaceae bacterium
CGAGCCAGGGCTGTTTGCCTTCTTGCGGTGGATTTTTGGGGGGTAGGGGGAGACAGGGAGAAGGGGAGACTGGGAGACAGGGAGAAGGGGAGAGGGGGAGACAAGGAGAAATCTCCCAGTCTCCCAGTCTCCTTGTCTCCCCTTCTCCCTGTCTCCTTGTCTCCCTGTCTCAAACAGAGGAAACTATGAACGATCGAAGTCTATGGCGTTATTTTGACTGGTGGCTCTTCATTTCGGTGCTGTTGTTGGGGTTGATTGGCATTGGGATGATCTATAGCGCTACCAGCAATACGGAGGAACTGCAGGACTATTGGCTGCGCCAAAGTCGCTTTTTGGGCGTCGGTGTGGCGCTTCTGTTTGTGACCGCCCTGTTCGACTACCGCTACCTGGAGATCTTCGCCCAGATCTTCTTTGTAGGCTTTATTTTGTCTTTGCTGGCGGTCTACGCCTTTGGCGAAACCCAAGGATCTGGTTCTCAGCGCTGGGTGAGTGTCGGCGGTATTCTGGTTCAGCCCACGGAGCTGGGCAAGTTCTTGGTGATCGTCTTCATGGCCTGGTACTTTAGCCGTTACTATAGCGAATCCAAGAGCTTTCTGGCCCTGCTGATCGGCCTGGCGCTGCTGGCCCTCCCCCTGGCCCTGGTCTACATCCAGCCGGATCTGGGCATGACCATCACCCTGGCCTTCCTGGGCGGGGTGATCATCTTGGTGAGCGGGATCCAGGCCAGCCACTTTGCCCTCCTGGCCGGCGGGGGGGCGCTGGGCCTGGGTGGATTGTGGCTGGCCACCCAAATGGGATTGATCAAGGTCAACATTTTGCAGGGCTATATGTTGCAGCGTATTCAGATCTTTCTCAATCCGGATACCGACCCGGACGCCGCCTTCAACGTCTATCAGGCGTTGATCAGCGTGGGATCCGGCGGATGGCTGGGCCAGGGCTGGGGCTTGGGCAGCCAGAGCCAGCTCTTCTTCCTGCGGGTGCGCCACACAGACTTTATCTTCAGCGTCTTTGCCGAGGAGCTGGGGCTGGTGGGGTCGGCCATCCTGTTGCTGCTCTTCTTCATCGTCATCTGGCGTCTGCTGCGGGTGGTGGAACGGGCCAGAGACGACTTCGGGCGGCTGATCGCCGTGGGCGTGGCGGCCCTGATCTTCTTCCAGGTCTTTGTCAACGTGGGCATGAACATTCGTCTGCTCCCGGTCACGGGGATCACCCTGCCCTTTATCAGCTATGGGGGCAGCAGTCTGGTCTCCCTGCTCCTGGCCGTCGGGCTGGCCGAGAGCATCCTCATGCGCCACCGCAAGATGGATTTCTCTTGACCGCCTGTTGATGCTGCTACAGATGGCTGTTTAACCGCCGAGGACGCAGAGGGTGCGCAGAGGACGCGGAGGAACAAATCTTGCTTTTCTTTGCGTGCTTGGCGTCTTTGCGGTGAATCCAACCCTTTTCTCAACAAAGTCATCTTTTGTGCCGGTTTTTGTGGATTGAACCCCATGCGGTATAATAGTTCACTTGTCGGGTAATTCCGGCAGAGGTAAGTGCAGAAGTAAGTGCAGAGAAACTGCAAACAACTGAGTTTGGCTGGCGAGGGGGCTCCCCAAGCCAAAGACCAATCGGGTGAATAATTCACAAATGTCGGTCAGTGTTTTCCATCTGGCCTTCACCCCATCCACGAAGTGTGACGACCACCAGCGCGCCGAATGCGCGCTGATGAGACCCTGGAATGGTCTACAGGTCATCACCCTTGGTGGGTTTTTTATCGGGCACACTTGTGAGTTAATTCACAAATGGATACCTGCCCACATACAGCCGGACGATGACAGGGCTCTGGACGAGCAACTGGGCAGGTGAGTCCACTATCAAGCGAGGAAACGTATGACAAAATTGATTCAAACATTGTTGGTCACCGGCATGTTGTTGATGCCCTTGACCCATCCCAACGTGGTCCTGGCCGACAGCGCCCCGGGCGACACACCCCAAGATCAGCCCCCCGCGCCGGTTGCCGCGGCTGTGGCCGAAGCGGTTGATCCCCTGACCCTGGTGTGGGAAGACCTGACGCCTGGCTACTACCAGGCCTCTCCCTTGCCCGTTCAGGGGTTGGCCATGTACTACAATCCCAATGTCTTTGAGAGGGTCCTGGAATTTCGGCGCAGCGCGGGCAATGTGACCGAGTGCGCCGAGTGCATCGGCTATGTGGCCCTGCTGCGCCGGGGGGATGTGGACCGCCGGGTCTGGCTGCGGCGTGAGGGCAAGCCCGCGGAGGGACCCTTCTGGGTGGTGGATGTGGCGGCCAAGCACCATGTGGGCCAACTGCTGGAGCGGGGTTGGGCCGTGGATGTGGACTACGAGACGGCCATGCGCTGGGGCATGAACCGTCCCATCCCCATCACCGTGCTGGAAAATCCCACCCCAGATGAATTCGAGTCCAGCCTGAGCTTGCCCCTGAACTGGAACGCCGCCCCGGTGCCGGCGGAGAATTTCAACTGGCCGACGGACAGTATAAACCGGTATTTTGGTGAGATCCAGACGCTGCATTAAACTCAGATCAGATTGAGATCTACAGTTTGTCGCGCTCTAGCCCGGTCCGTGACCCGGCGGGTTGCCGAGAAGATCGTGTAGACCCGCCCGGTCACGGACCGGGCTAGAGCGCAGGTGTTCCCGTGGCGATTTATGCCGGGCTGCATTGGCAGACTGGCCCGCGGTCAGCCGTGATGACAGTTGGTATAATTGAATAAAAAAGAGAGGGGAGCAAACCGAACCGGTCTGCTCCCCTCTCTTTTTTATTCCGCGTAGGGCGGGATTCTTTCCCGCCTTGCAAATTTACGGTCTATTGGGAACCCCTGCGGCAGACTCGCTACGGTTTCACTTCGATAGTGGACCGCTTCGCTACTCAGTACAGGCGATACGACCGGAAACTGCCCCGGTCTACTCAACCTGCGTTGGCCTGTGATTTACAGCCCCAACCCGGTCAGCAGACTGGCCCATACGCTGGGGTAGAGACCGATGACCACCACAGCGGCGGCGGCGATGCCCAGGCCCAGGTTGAGGGGCATGCGGTTGACGGGCAGCACATTGGCCACGTCGGTCTCGGCCTCGTCGAAGTACATGGAGACCGTCACCCGCAGGTAGTAGTAGGCGCTGATGGCGCTGTTGATCATGGCGACCACGGTCAGCCACAGCCAGCCGCCGTCCACCGCGGCTTTGAAGGCGAAGAACTTGCCGAAGAAGCCGGCCAGGGGCGGGATGCCGCTGAGGCTCAACATGAAGATGGTCATCATCAAGGCCAGCATGGGGGCACGGCTGCCCAGCCCGGCCAGTTGACGCTGCTCCACGTCGCCGTCACGCACCTTTTCCACGGCGATGAGGACGGCGAAGGCGCCGATGTTCATGAAGGCGTAGGTGAAGAGGTAGAAGAGGGCAGCGCTGGCCCCGGCCACGGTTCCCGGCACCAGCCCCACCAGGATATATCCGGCGTGGGCGATGCTGGAATAGGCCAACATGCGCTTCATGGAGCTCTGGCGCAGGGCGGTGAGGTTGCCCAGGGTCATGGTGAGGACGGCCATGACGGCCAGGGGCCAGGCCCATGTGGCCTGTTGGCTGGGCACGGCCACGATCAGCACCCGGATGAAGGCGGCGAAGGCGGCCATCTTGGTGCCCGCGCTCATGAAGGCGGAGACCGGGGTGGGCGCGCCTTGGTAGACGTCCGGGGTCCACATGTGGAAGGGGACGAGGCCGACCTTGAAGCCAAAGCCGACGAAGAGCAGGGCCATCCCCGGCAGGAGCAGGGTGGTGTCCCCGGCCCCGGAGGCCAGGGTCTCGGCGATGGCGGAGAGGTTGGTGCTGCCCCCGGCGCCGTAGAGCAGGGCCGCGCCATAGACGAAGAAGGAGCTGGCAAAGGCCCCCAGCAGGAAGTATTTCATGCTGGCTTCCATGCTGCGGGGGTTGTCCCGGTTGATGCCGGTGAGGATGTAGAGGCCCAGGGAGAAGATCTCCAGGGCCAGGAAGATCACGATCAGATCCGTGGCGCTGCTCATGGCCATCATGCTGGCGGCGCAGAGGAGGAGGAGGGTGTAGAATTCGCCGATCTGGGTGGTGAACTGGGGCACGTAGCTGACGCTGAGCAGAATGGTCAGGGCCGTGGCGGTCAGGATCACCAGACGAGCGCCAAAGGCGAAGCTGTCCGAGATGGCCGCGGTCTGGAAGAGGGGGGCGCTGGGCTGCTGCCAAACCCAGACAGCGCTGACGATTGTGGCTGCCACCCCTGCCAAAGCGAGCCAGGGCAGGCTGCGGGCGATGGGATCATCGTGGCCGGCTTGATCGGCCGTGCCTCGAAAGAGATCCGTCATCATCACCACCAAGGCGGCGATGATCAGCAGGGTTTCGGGCAGGATGGCCTGTATGTTGATGCCAAGAACTTGGGTTGTCATAGCTTAACGCTCCACCTGCATGCCATCCACATGCAGGACAATGGCCGGCGTGTCGCCCCGAACCAGGGCCTCCACCGAGGGGTTGATCTTGTCCAAGAAGAGATTGGGGAAGAGGCCGATCAGGAAGAAGAGGACCACCAGGGGGACCAGCATGGCGATCTCCCTGGGGTTCAGGTCTTTGAGTGTGCCCTTGGCGTTGGCCGGGTTGGTGATCTCCCCCTGGGCGACCTTGCGGAAGGCGGTGAGCAGATACCAGGCGGCCAGGATCACGCCGCTGGTGGCGACGATAGCGAAGATGGGCGAGGCTTGATACGCGCCCAGCAGGATCATGAATTCGCCCACAAAGCCGTTGAGACCGGGCAGACCGACGCTGCTCATGACGACGATCAGGAGGAAGAAGCTGAAGATCGGCACGCTCTTCCACAGGCCGCCAAAGTCGGAGAAGAGCCGGGTGTGGCGGCGTTCGTACAACATGCCCACCATGAGGAAGAGGGCCCCGGTGCTGATGCCGTGGTTGACCATCTGCAACACAGCCCCGCTAAGACCCTGTTGGTTGAGGGCGAAGATGCCCAGGACGATAAAGCCCATGTGGGCCACGGAGCTATAGGCCACCAGGGATTTGAAATCCTTTTGCACCAGGGCCACCAGGGCCCCATAGATGATGCCGATGATGGCCAGGGTGGACATGAGGGGCACATAGTCTGCCGTGGCGTCTGGGAAGATGGGCAGAGAGAAGCGGATGAAGCCATAGGTGCCCATCTTCAACAGCACACCGGCCAGGATGATGGACCCGGCCGTGGGGGCCTGGACGTGGGCATCCGGCAGCCAGGTGTGGAAGGGGAAGAGGGGCACCTTGATGGCAAAGGCCAGGGTGAAGGCCAGGAAGCACCACAACTGCACGTTGGCGGGCAAGCTGGCCTGCTGCAACTCCAACACGTTCAGGCTGCCGGTGATGAAGTAGAGGGCGAGGATGGCCACCAACATCAGCGCGGAACCGGCCAGGGTGTAGAGGAAGAACTTCATGGCCGCGTAGATGCGGTTCTTGCCGCCCCAGCGCCCGATCAGGAAGTACATGGGGATCAGGCTGAACTCGAAGAAGACGTAGAAGAGCAGCAGATCCAGGGCCAGGAAGACGCCGATGGTGGCGCTCTCCAACACCAGCATCAGGGCCAGATAGACGCCCACTTTATCGGTGACATGCTGGTTGCTAAAGGCGATGGCGATGGGCATGAGCAGGGTGGTGAGCAGCACCAGCCACAGGCTGATCCCGTCCACGCCCAGGAAGTATTGGGCCCCGAACTCGGGGATCCAATCGACCTGCTCCACAAACTGCATGCCCGCCTGGCCGTTGTCCCACTGGAAGAGCAGGACCAGGCTGACCAAAAAGGTCACGACCGAAGCGGCCAGGGCAATCTGTTTTTTTGTTCCGTCCCCGCCGATCAGCAACACAAGAAGCGCGCCGACCAGGGGCAGGAAGGTGATGATGGAAAGTAAATAACTCATGTTTGTTTGCTACTCCGTAGAGTTTTGCGGATAGAAGTAAACCATCGGTTCATCCCTGTCCAACCGTTCAAATACCAACCGGGTCAAGCTCAAATTATCGAGATCTGGATGCTCTTCCCGTAGCTTGCTCCGGTATGCATCTTTCACCAGCGATTGCACTTCCAACATCATGCGCATTCTTTCCACCGGCGGAATGCGTAGGAATGACCGCATTTGGTCTTCATCAAGCGGCTTGAGATGTTGTCGAAGCTGCTCAATAGAGCGCAAATCTACAGTTGGTTGGGCGACCATCGGCTCGGTCATGATTCTTGTCCAATGATGCAACAACTA
>CAZKEX010000015.1:23500-28826 GCA_964551895.1 uncultured Caldilineaceae bacterium
ACCCCACCCTAGCCCTCCCCAGATTGGGGAGGGGACAGATCGTGCGTACCGGACTTTCGTCTACGGCGATCCTGCTCCTCCCCCAACCTGGGGGAGGCTGGGAGGGGGTGCGTTTGTCCAAAGATGCAACAACTAACCCCACCCTAGCCCTCCCCAGATTGGGGAGGGGACAGATCGTGCGTACCGGACTCCCGAATGCGGCGATCCGGCTCCTCCCCCACCCTGGGGGAGGCTGGGAGGGGGTGCGTTTATCCAAACACAAAGTAGGCGACCATAGCCGCCACGCCCACAAAGATGCTCAACGCATACGTGGGCACCAGCCCGTTGTTGAGCAAGCGCAGACGGCCCCCGGTCCACAGGAGGACGCTGCCCACGCCGTTGACCGCGCCGTCGATGCCCAAGGCGTCACACACACCGGCGAACCACTCGCTCAACGCCCGCAGGGGATCGATGATCACGGCCGTGTAGAGTTCATCCACATACCATTTCTTTTCCAGCACGGGCTGCAAACCGCTGAAGCGCTTGACGAGCCGCTCGGTCCATGCCTCGTGGCGCACATAGCGGGCGTAGGCCATGTAGATGCCGGTGAGGGCCACCAGGGCGCCCACGGACATCAGGGCCAGTTCCAGGACCAGGGAGGGCTCGTGGACGTGGCCCAGGACCGGCTCCAGCCAATGCTCCAAGGTGAGCAGCTTGGGCAGGTTGAGGAGACCGGCCACCACAGCAAAAAAGGCCAGGATGTAGAGGGGCACGATCATGATCCCCTCGCTCTCATGCACATGTTTGGCGATCTGTTTGTCCCGGGGTTTGCCAAAGAAGGTCATGAAGATGGCCCGGAAGGTGTAGATCCCAGTCAATAGCGCCGTAAAGATACCGACGGCGTAGAGGGCCGGGCTATGTTCGAAGGCGGCCAGCAGGATGGCGTCCTTGGAGAAGAAGCCGGAGAGCAGGGGGAAACCGGCCAGGGCCAAGCCACCGATCAGGAAGACCCGGAAGGTGTGGGGCATCTTCTCCCGCAACCCGCCCAGTTTGCGCATGTCCAGCTCGTGGGTGGCGTGTTGCACACTGCCCGCGCCCATGAAGAGCAGGGCCTTGAAGAAGGCGTGGGTAACCAGATGGAAGATGGCCAGGGCATAGGCCCCCACCCCCACACCCAGCACCATGTAGCCCAGTTGGGAGACCGTGGAATAGGCCAGCACCTTCTTCAGATCCGTCTGCACCAGGGCGATGGAGCCAGCCAGCAGGGCGGTCAGCACGCCGATCCAGGCCGTGGCGCTGGCCGCGGCCGGGGAGAGGGCCCACAGGGCGTGGGTGCGGGCGATCATGTAGATGCCCGCGGTGACCATGGTGGCGGCGTGGATCAGGGCCGAGACCGGCGTGGGGCCGGCCATCGCATCCGGCAGCCAGACGAAGAGGGGGATCTGGGCGCTCTTGCCGCTGGCGGCCAGGAGGAGCATGAAGCAGATCAGGGTGGCCACCCCGGCGGCGATCAGGCCGGCGTCCGCCGCGGCAAAGACGTCGTGGAAGTTGAGGGTGCCCACCGCGGTCCAGATGGCGAACATGGCGACCAACATGCCAAAGTCGCCGATGCGGTTGACCAAAAAGGCCTTTTTGCCCGCGTCCGCATACCAGCCATAGAGATCGTCCCGGCGGTCAAACCAGAAGCCGATCAGCAGATAGGAGGCCAGGCCCACCCCTTCCCAGCCCACAAACATGCCCAGGAAGTTGTCGCTGAGCACCAGCAGGAGCATGGCGAAGACGAAGAAGTTCATGTAGACGAAAAAACGCTGGAAGCGCTCGTCGCCGTGCATGTACCCCATGGCGTAGATGTGGATCAGGCTGCCCACACCGGTCACCACCAAGGTCATGGTGATGCTGAGTGGGTCGATGAGCAGGGCCATGGGCACGGCGAAGCTGCCCACGGTGATCCACTCCCACAGGTGCAGGGTGACGGCGCGTTCTTCCCCGTGCAGACCCAACAGGGCGAAAAACAGCCCCAGGCCGACCACAAAAGAAGCCATCACCGCGCCGGAAGCGATCCAGCCGATGGCCGATTCCTTCATCCGGCTGCCAAAGGTCAGGTTGATCAGCAGACCGGCCACGGGAAAGGCAAGCAGAAGCCAGGCAAGGTTAATCATGGGCATTTCCTACCGTTTCGTTGCCTAAAAAGGCGTTTGGACTCTTGAACGAGGAGGGGAGGTGTTGATTGGTTGATTAGTTGATTGCTGTGAGGCGATGCTCTCTCAATCAACCAATCAACCAATCAACTAATCAACTAATCAACCAATCAACCTCATACTCCCTACCATTTCAACAAATTGATCTGGTCAATGTTAATACTGTTGCGGTGCTTGGTGTTGGCGATCAGGATCGCCAAGCCCACGGCCACTTCGGCCGCGGCCACGGCCATGATGATGAAGACAAAGATCTGGCCGTTCAGGTTGCCCCACTGCCGGCTGAGGGCGATCAGGGTCAGGTTGACGCTGTTGAGCATCATCTCCACACACATAAAGATGATCAACGCATTGCGCCGCACCATCACCCCCGTCGCGCCGACGGTGAAGATGAGGGCGCCGAGAATTAGGTAGTAGCTTGTTGGAACCATGTGGCCTCCGGCAATTAAGGCAATGAACAATGCACAATGGACAATGCACAATGGTGGGCGCACGATACACGATCCTGGGTTACCCCACACCCATTGTGCATTGTGCATTGAAAATTGTGCATTAGCTTTTTAATCCGGGCTTGCGGGCCAGGACCAGGGCGCCGATGAGGGCGACCAGGAGCAGGATGGAGACGAGCTCGAAGGGCAGCAGGTATTCGGTGAAGAGGGCCATGCCCACCACTTCGGGGATGCCACCTTGGACCGCCACCGCGTCGGGCGTCTTCTCGGCGAAGCTCTTGACCACGCTGAAAACCAGGCTGCCCAGCATGACCAGGCCCAGGCCCAGCCCCACATAGCGGCTCCACACCCGGTGCCCGGCCTTGAAGTCGTCGGTCTCGTGGCCGATCAGGATGATCACGAAGAGGATCAGGATCACGATGCCCCCGGCATAGATGATGATCTGGGCCGCGGCCAGGAATTGGGCGTCCAGGGTGATGTAGAGCACGGCCAGGGTGGCAAAGTTGACCAGCATGAAGAGGGCGCTGTAGACGGGTTGGCGGCTGAGTACCACCCCGGCCGCGGCGGCCAGAGAGACCGCGCCCACCAATACAAAGAAGAGTACCGACAGAGTCATGGTTTACACCTCCGGTCGAATGACGACGTTGGGTTCGCCCGGGTTGAGCAGGGCCTCTTTGGTCAGGACAAAGTCTCTGCGATCGAAGTCGGCCATGGCAAACTCGTGGCCCAGCACAATCGCCTCTGTGGGACAGGCCTCCTCGCAGTCGCCGCAGAAGATGCAGCGCAGCAGGTTGATCTCGTAGACCTTGGCGTGGCGCTCGCCCGGGGAGAGGGGGTTGGCCGGGTCGTTCTCCTCGGCCTCCACGTGGATGGCCTCCGTGGGGCAGGCGGCCTCGCACAACATGCAGCCGATGCAGCGCTCCAACCCGTTCTCATAGCGGCGCAGCTCGTGCTTGCCCCGGAAACGGGGATACATGGGCACGGGGTCGCGAGGGTATTCCACCGTCACCGCGCCCCGGCGCAGGTTCTTCAGGGTGACGCCCATGGCCCGGCCTATTTCGACTGCGCCGTTCACATAATCATTCAATGGCATAAGGTTGGATCTCCAAAAATATCGTGTATTGCGTGTTGGGCATTGTGTTTGGGTCAGCGATGAGCTCTTGCTTGTCTTGAGTTGTGCTAGTATAGATATTCTTCCGAAGAGGAATTTTTAAAATTAGTACAGACACAACATTTTTCGATTTTCGATTTCATGCATAGCTGCAAAGGAAAAATCACTAGGGAGTTGGTCTAGCTCGAATGAAATTACCGTTCTATCTGTATAAAAATCTAAATGGTTTTCATCGAGGTTATGAACCATAGACATATGTGAGAAGTTCTCTAACTCAGATAGATAAAATTTTGTAAGTAATTGTCTTGAATCGATATTCACACTGCAAATCACATATCGAGGGAGCATTTTACGTTGATTTTGATTTCTTTTGAATTGCCCATTGAAGTTTCGAAAAAAAGATTTAACAAATTGGAATCTATATCTACTCGATACATTGAATTCAGGAGAGAAACTAGCTAGGCGTTTTTCAAACTCTCGAAGATTCTCCTTGAAAAACTGAGAATTTTCGGAATTCTGCAATTTTTGAATAAATAAGTTTGCCCCTTGTTCGCCTAATAAGTCAGTTTGAAAAGTTTGATCAAAAAACTGAAACAGGTTGTCAAAATACCATCCAGCGATGCCTTTGAGTTGTTCAAATATATTGCGTTTAATCAGAACACCCAACGTAAGAGATAGGCCGTAACGCCCTGTTTCATTCTCTTGAATATCGGAAGGGAAGATCATTGCCACTGCAATAAATTCATCATAACTAAAACTTCGATAGCTAATCCCTGTCAATAATGCGTCTGGAAAATGTACAAAAATCTTGTCAAGGAACGCATTGTGTGTTTTTGTGATATTTTGGGGAGCTAACAATAAGCTATCTTGTTGACGTAAAACGGGAGCAGAAATGAATGGCTGAAAGGGCTTATCAGAATAATAATAATGTGCGATATCTCCGAGCATATTAGCTGCCTGAATTCTTAAATAATTCTTCTACTATAATATCAAGTACTTCTTTTGTGTTCCATTTTTCGGCAGGGCTACCAATTACTACCTCGAATCTAATTCCTGCCTTTTTCGATGCAGCTTTTAGATTATCAATATGTTCTAAGAATAGTGTTTCTATCTGCCGCCTAACATTAGCTGCGGCAGAGTCAGCGGGATGGAGCTTTGAAAATAGATCAAATTTACTAATGTACAAAACAATAATTGATGGTTTTTTTGTGTTTTTTGCACCTAGAACAGCTGCAACTAAACTCTGAATATATCCCAGTTGGACATGAATATATTTCATGTCGATATCGGCGGGGATTTTCAATAATTGCGTAGTTTCATAGTCGGGAGAGCCATTTTTCTCAAAAGGTGCGATTACAACAACAAGTCCTTTATTGAGTGAGTCCTGTAGTTCATCCAACACCGAAGAAGGCTTGGATCCCGGAACATCCGTCATTTTGGGTGTTATTTCAAATCGACCTCTTGTGATAACAGATGGCTTAACTTCTTTATTCGTGCTCCTGGATTTTTGTGTACTTAATATCTCCCTCTTGCTGACATTCGGGTTAACCCAAGTTTTTAAGAGTGCTGTTTTCCCGCTACTAGCCTCACCA
>CAZKEX010000016.1:0-28235 GCA_964551895.1 uncultured Caldilineaceae bacterium
GGTTGAGTAGACCGGGGCAGTTTCCGGTCGTATCGAAACCGCAGCGGGTCTACGATGGACGTTCCCAACGAACCATTGTTTAGAGAGGAACCCTCCAATGAACAAACAGACCCTCAAGGATATCGATTGGCAGGGCAAACAGGCCCTGGTCCGGGTGGACTTCAACGTGCCCATGGACGAAAACCGCACCATCACCGACGACGCCCGCATCCGCGGCGCGTTGCCCACCATCACCTATCTGCTGGATCACGGCGCGTCCGTGGTCCTCATGAGCCACCTGGGCCGGCCCAAGGGCGGACCAGATCCCAAGTTCAGCCTGGAACCTGTGGCCGCGTATTTGGGTACGCTGATCTCAGCGCCGGTTAAATTCGTGGGCGAGACCGTTGGCCCCCAGGCCGAAGCCGCCGCCTCTGCCCTGAAGCCCGGGGAGGCGCTGGTGGTGGAGAACACCCGCTTCGTCCCCGGCGAAACCAAGAACGACCCAGGGCTTTCGGCCCAAATGGCCAGGCTGGGGGATGTCTTTGTCAACGATGCCTTTGGCAGCGCCCACCGGGCCCATTCCAGCACCGCCGGCGTCACCGAACATCTGCCCGCCGTGGCCGGTTTTCTCATGGAAAAAGAACTGGCTTATCTGGGGTCTGCCCTGGAAGAGCCAAGACGACCTTTCGTGGCCATCCTCGGCGGGGCCAAGATCAGCGACAAGATCGGCGTCATCGAGGCCCTGCTGACCAAGGTGGACGCCATCCTGATCGGCGGCGGCATGGCCAACACCTTCCTGGCCGCCCAGGGCCTGGACATGGGCAAAAGCCTGGTGGAGGCCGACGCCCTGGAAACCGCCAACGCCCTGATGGAAAAAAGCACGGGCATCATCCAGCTCCCCGTTGACTTCCGGGTGGCCGCCGCCTTCGCCGCGGACGCCGAGAACAGCGTGGTGAGCGTGGACGAAGTGCCCGAGGGCTGGATGGCCCTGGACATCGGCCCGGCCACCATCGCCCACTTTGCCAACCGCTTGGCCGGCGCCCACACCGTGGTCTGGAACGGCCCCATGGGCGTCTTCGAAATGCCCACCTTTGCCCAAGGCACCGTGGCCGTGGCCGAGATCCTGGCCGAGCTGACCGACGCCATCACCATCATCGGCGGTGGCGACAGCGCCGCGGCCGTGCGCCAATCCGGCCTGGACGCCAAGATGTCCCACATCAGCACCGGCGGCGGGGCCAGCCTGGAATTCCTGGAAGGCAAAGTCCTGCCCGGCGTGGCCGCGTTGAAGGATAAGTAGGGGGATTGGGGATCAGGGATCGGGGATTGGGGATTGGGGATCGGGTGATTCCCAATCCCCAATCCCTGATCCCTGATCCCCGAAAAGGAGAAATCATGAGCCTATTGGACAGCCTGAAAAAACTCTTTAGTGGCGGGTCCGCGTCCAGCCAGAGCAGCCGCCAGGCGTTCACCGTCTATGTGCAGGATCACCGCTGCGGCGAGCCGATGCAGGGGGAGGTGAACATGCTCAATGAACTGAGCAAGGGCGACGATAACGCGGAATTCTACGTGCGCAAAGTGTTGCACACCTCCGGCAAGAAGCGCTGCTTTGGCCAGGTGGAGGTGGAACTCTGGTTCGACAACAGGCGAAATTTCCTGCGCCACCAAGTCACCGGCGGCAAATGGCTCACGGCGGACGAATACATCGCGGCGCTGGAACGCTTCAACGCCCCGCCGGAAGAAGATGAAACCGATAGCAACGAGGCGGAGAGGGAATAGAACGCGGATGACGCGGATTCAACGGATTTTCGCAGATTAAAAGAAAAATCCGTGTTAATCCGCCAAATCCGCGTCATCCGCGTTCTATTCCTTCTCCGCAACACGATCCACTCACAATCAAAGGAAAATATCCCATGCGAAAACCCATGATGGCCGGAAACTGGAAGATGAACAAGACCATCGATGAAGCCGTGGCCCTGGCCCGGGCCATCAACAGCGCCGCCCACAGCTACGACAGCGTGGATAGGGTGGTCTGCCCCGCCGCCGTCTGTCTGCCCGCGGTGGCGGATGTGTTGGCCAAAAGCCCCGTGGCCGTGGGCGCCCAGAACATGCACTGGGAAGACAGCGGCGCCTACACCGGCGAGATCAGCCCGGCCATGCTCAAGGGGTTGGCCGAATATGTGATCATCGGCCACAGCGAGCGGCGGGAATACTTCGCCGAAAGCGACGCCACGGTCAACAAGAAGCTCAAAGCCGCCCTGGCCGCCGGGATCGTCCCCATCCTGTGCGTGGGCGAAAGCCTGGCCCAGAACCAGGCCGGCGAGACCCACAGCTTTGTGGGCGGCCAGGTCAAGGCCGCCCTGGACGGTCTCACCGGTGAGCAGGTAGAGAGCCTGGTCATCGCCTACGAGCCCATCTGGGCCATCGGCACGGGCCTGGCGGCCACGGCCGAGCAGGCCAACACCATCTGCGGACTGACCGTGCGGGGCGCGGTGGCCGAGGTCTACGGCGAGGCCGTGGCCCAGAACACCCGTGTCCTCTACGGCGGCAGCACCAAGCCGGAGAACATCGCCGAGATCATGCAGCAGCCGGACATCGACGGCGCCCTGATCGGCGGCGCGGCCCTCAAGGCCGACGGCTACGCCGACATGGTGCGGTTGACGGCTGAGGTCTATGCGTAGGGACTAAATCTTCCAGGAAGGGGCCAGCACCTCTCGCCTTACCCAAGATCTGTTGGCCCCTTCCTGGAAGATGTTTGGTCAAGACGATCAAAAAGCGCCGACAGGGATTCCTGCCGGCGCTTTTCATTCTGGAAGATGAGGCGGGGGAAGCCCATCTTCCAAATGGGGTAACATGAGTAGGGGGTGTGCATGAAATCGGCAATGTTGCCCGAATCCACCCCTCAATGATACATTGTACAGGAAAAACCCTATCAGTGGTCTATCAACTGTCTATCACATGTCTCTCATCTTTTGAGAAAAATGGTCGTTGAGGCAAATCCAACCGCTGCCCAGCCCACCCACGCATCCACACCCACACACCCATGCCATCATCTGCCGCCTTCGCCTCCATTTGGCCCAGCCTGCTCGGACTGGTTCTCAGCCTGACTGCTCTGGCCGGGCTGAGCCGCCTGCTCAGTCGCTATGTGCAATCTACGGTCCTTTATCTGACCGGATCCCAGGACATGGCTATGGTGATCTATTTTCTGATCTTCATGCCCGGGGTCTTTGTGCATGAGGCGGCCCATTGGCTGATGGCCCGGCTGTTGGGGCAAAAGACGAGCAAGTTTCGCGTCTGGCCCCAACGCCAGGGCAAATATATCGGCCTGGGCAGCGTACAGGTCAGCAGCGGCGGGGTGATCATCGACAACCTGGTGGGGATGGCCCCCCTGATCGCCGGCACCCTGTTGATCACCCTGATCGGCGTGGGGGTTTTCGAGACCGACAGCCTGGCCTCCGCCCTGCAGCAAGGGCGGGTTTGGGCCGTGGTGCAGACCGCCTGGCAGACCCTGGGCCAGGCGGACGGTGGGCTGTGGGCCTATCTGATCTTTGTGGTGGGCAATGTGATGATGCCCAGCGCCAGCGACCGCCACCAGCTCACCCCCCTGCTGCTCTATCTGCTCCTGGCCGGGATCCTCTATTTTCTGCTGGACTTGCCCAGACAGTGGCTGACCGTGGGGCTGTCCAACCTTACCGCGCCCATGGATGTGTTGACCAGCGCCATCTTCTTTGTGATTGTGTTGGATATTGTGGCCGTGGGGATCTTGTTTGTACTCACCTGGCTGCTAGGGGCGCTGACGGGGGCCCGCATAGCCGCGGGATAGGACATTTGCTACGCACAAAAAGCAGAGGGCCGCCGAGATCGTGATCTCGGCGGCCCTCTGCTTTTGTTGAAGGGTTGGCTCGGAGAGTCTGCCCTCCCTGGCCCAGACCCGTTCGCACCAGGGGGTGCGAACTCCACTAGCTCATACGACTATCCCACCTGGGGCAGGTTGGCCAGGCTGGCCTGGATCTGCTCCTGAGGATACTCGTAGTCCTCAAGTCCACCGGCCAGATAGGCCTGGTACGCGCCCAGGTCGAAGTGGCCGTGACCGCTCAGATTGAAGACGATGGTCTGGCTTTCGCCGCTCTCCTTGCACTTGAGGGCCTCGTTCATGGCCCCCCAGATGCCGTGGCTGGCTTCCGGCGCGGGCAGGATGCCCTCGGCCCGGGTGAAGCTCATGCCGGCCTCGAAGATGGCCTTTTGCTGCACGTTGACCGCTTCGATCAGCCCGGCGTTCTTCAGGGCGCTGACCTGGGCGCTCATGCCGTGGTAGCGCAGCCCCCCGGCGTGGATGGGGGCGGGGATGAAGTCGTGGCCCAGGGTGTGCATCTTGACCATAGGGGCCAGTTTGGCCGTGTCCCCATAGTCATAGGCATAGACGCCCCGAGACAGACTGGGGGCCGCGGCAGGCTCCACGGCCACAATTCGGGTCTTCTTGCCGCCAGTGATGTTCTCACGCAGGAAGGGGAAGGCAAACCCGCCAAAGTTGCTGCCGCCGCCGGTGCAGGCCACGATCACGTCCGGCCAATCGGCCCCGGCCAACTCCAACTGCTTGATCGTTTCTTGGCCGATGACGGTCTGGTGCAACAGCACATGGTTGAGTACGCTGCCCAGGGCATACTTGGTGTCGTCACGGGTGGCAGCGTCCTCCACGGCCTCGGAGATGGCGATGCCCAGGCTGCCCGTGCTGTCCGGGAACTGGGCCAGGATCGTGCGTCCGGCATTGGTGTCCGGGCTGGGGCTGGGCACCACGGACGCGCCCCAGGTCTCCATCAAGATCTTGCGGTAGGGCTTCTGCTCGTAGCTCACCTTGACCATGTAGACCTTGCACTCGATGCCATACATCTGGCAGGCAAAGCTGAGGGCGCTGCCCCACTGGCCGGCCCCGGTCTCCGTGGCCAGGCGTTTGACCCCCTCCTTCATGTTGTAATAGGCCTGGGGCACGGCGGTGTTGGGCTTGTGGCTGCCGGCCGGACTGGTGCCCTCATATTTGTAGTAGATCTTGGCCGGGGTGCCCAGGGCCTTCTCCCAGCGCCGGGCCCGGAAGAGGGGCGTAGGCCGCCACAGCTTGTAGACCTCCTGCACCTCGTCGGGGATCTCGATATAGCGCTCGGCGCTGACCTCCTGCATGATCAGGGCCATGGGGAAGAGGGGGGCCAGATCCCCTGGTCCCAAAGGCTCGCCCGTGCCGGGATGCCGGGGCGGGAACATCTCCACGCCAGCCGCTGGCAGGTCGGCGTTGATGTTGTACCAGTGGGTGGGCATATCTCGTTCGGACAGGATGATTTTGTTGAGTTCGGTCATGGGTCGCTCCAGGTTGGGTGGTTGGTTAGTTGGGTGGTTAGTTGGGTGGTTAGTTGGTTGGTTGATAGGTTGATAGGTTGATTTCGTGGTACAGAAAAGTGGGACGTTTCCATTATACCAGTCCGAGACGAGAGAGCAAGGTACACAAGAAAGAGCGTCCAACTTCTTTGCGAAGCAAGACGCCCTTCTCAGCAATTATCTGTTTTATTTCCACCAGGTTAACCAGCCCACAAACCACCGAACCAACTAACCAACCAACAAACAAACCAACCAACCCTAATTCAACTGCGGGGCAATCTTCCCCAACAACTGGGCCTTGGGCATGTAGCCGACCAGACGCTCCACCGGCTCGCCGTCCTTGAACAGGATCAGGGTGGGGATGGACATGACCCCATAGGCCATGGCCGTGCTGCCGCTGGCGTCCACATCCAGCTTGCCGATGGTCAGCTTGCCCGCCATCTCCGTGGAGATCTCGTCCAGGATGGGGGCGATCATCTTGCACGGCCCGCACCACTCGGCCCAAAAGTCCACCAAGATCGGCGTCTCGCTGTTGGCGATCACTTCGTCAAAATTCGCATCTGTCAACTGAACTGCATTTCCCATGAGTCTCTCCTCGTGATGAACCCGCTAGGGGTCCGAATGGTAGATCTTTATGTTGTGCCAGGGAAAGTTCCCGGCTGATTATCCGCTACACACATGGTAAATCTATCTGCGGGTTCTGTCAAAAACAGATGCGAAATGGGTCCGATTTCCTATCCTGATCAAATCTTACCAACTTGTCCACAGCAAATGGTATAATAGACCCAAGCCCACCCCGACGAAGTAAGATCGGCTACAACTGGGCCCCCGACCAAGCCATTCAAACCGCCGAGCGCACAGAGAAAAGCCAAGGAAAAAATAGAACACGGATTGAACGGATCGTACGGATTTTTACTGATTTTTGGAAGAAAATCCGTCTTTGATCCGTCACATCCGTACGATCTGTGTTCTATTTTTTGGACTTGCTGAACGATTACGGATCTTGTTCTTTTTGCGTTCTCTGCGCCTTTGCGGTGAAAGTTGTTCTTATCATCTCAACATGCCACCCATATAGACCACCCGGAGGAACAGACCATGAACCGAATACAGGCACTAGATCAAGCCGGCCAGAGTGTGTGGCTCGACTATATCGAACGCAACATGATCCACGATGGCCAGCTCCAAGCCCTGCTGGATCAAGGGGTGTTGGGCGTCACCTCCAACCCCTCCATCTTCGAGAAAGCCATCACCGGCAGCCCGGCCTACACCGGGGACATCAAGCGCTTCGCCGCTGACGGTCTGGATGCCAAGGCCATCTTCGAAGCCCTGGCCGTGGCCGACATCCAGGCCGCGGCGGATGTGTTGCGCCCGGTCTACGAGCGCACCCAGGGCACGGACGGCTATGTGAGCATGGAGGTCGCCCCGGACCTGGCCTACGACGAAGAGAAGACCGTGGCCGAGGCCCTGCGCCTCTACGCCGCGGTGGATCGGCCCAATGTCATGATCAAGGTGCCGGCCACGGCCCCTGGCGTCAATGCCATCCAGCGGCTGATCGCCGCCGGCGTGAACATCAATGTCACCCTGATTTTCAGCCTGGAGCGCTATGGGGCGGTCAAGGAAGCCTATCTGCGAGGGCTGGAAGCGCGGGTCAAGGCTGGGCAAGCTGTGGATCACATTTCGTCCGTGGCCAGCTTCTTTGTCAGCCGGGTGGACAGCCACGTGGATGCCCAACTGCAAAGCCTGATCGATCAGGCTCCCTCTGCCGAAGACCAGGAGCGTTTCCAATCGGTCATGGGCAAGGCTGCCGTGGCCAACGCCCAGATCGCCTACGAACAGTTCACCAACAAGTTCGCCGGGCCCCGCTGGCACGCCCTGCAAAAAGTCGGGGCGCGGGTGCAGCGGCCCCTGTGGGCCAGCACCAGCACCAAGAACCCGGCCTACAGCGACATCCTCTATGTGGAGACCCTGATCGGTCCCCACACGGTCAACACCATGCCCCAAGAGACCATGGACGCCTTCGAGGATCATGGCGCCGTCGCCCGCACCGTGGACGCCGACCTGTCCGCCGCGGTCGCTGCTCTGGCTGGCCTGGCCGCGGTGGGCATCGACATGCCCGAAGTCGCCGCGGCCCTGGAGGACGAAGGGGTGCAAAAGTTCGCCGACTCCTACTTCAAGCTGCTCAAGGCGATTGAGACCCAGGCCAAGGGGTAGGGGTTTGGTTGGTTGGTTGGTTTGTTGGTTGGATGGTTGGCTGGTTGGTTGGTTGGTTGGTTGGTTGGGTAGTTGGGTGGATTTGGCCGATAACAGAAAAGGGCTGGGGTATTCTTGTTATCTTGCGCAAGAATGCTCCAGCCCTTTTGTCGGTTTGCGGTTCGGTCATTCCCCCGCCCTGGGCTGAAAGCCACAGGGCTAGAACGGCAACGCCCCCTCAAAGGGGGCTTGGGTAAAGACCCAGCCTGGTTTCGCCAGGCGTTGCTTCTCGAGCGCCGTCCCCTTCAGGGCGGTGCGGATGCCGTCGCACACTCATTTTGAACACCCCCTGTGATTTAGGTCCCACCTCGCTCTCGACGCAGGAAGGCGGCAAACTCGGCCGCATCCAACCCCCGCCCCCCGGTCTGGCCCGGGGGAGGCGAGTCCGGCGGATCGTCCTCGTAATGCAAAACCAGATCATCCTCCATCCGGGGAGGAGCCTCGTCTTCCCGCAGGTGGGCAAGAACGGCTGGGATCAGGTCCACAATCGCCTCTAAAAAAAGCACGCCAGGGGCAGCCCCCGCCGGCAGGTTGACCACCAGGGTACGGCCTCGAATCCCCGCCACACCCCGATCCAGCAGGGCCAGGGGGGTCTGCTCTTGGGCGTGGGCGCGCATGGCCTGGGCGAAACCGGGCAGGGGGCGTTCCACGACGGAGAGGGTGGCTTCCGGGACCACCTCCCGTCCGCTGGGGCCGGGGGCGGGCAGGGTGCCGCCCAGGGTGATCACCAGGTCCAGCTCCTCCTCATCGCACCAGCGCGCCAGAATGTCTTCCAGAGCATAGCGCTGTTCGCCCACACTGCGCTCCAACATCACCACACAGCCGGGCAGCCGGGCGCGCAAAACGCTCCCCACCGCGGCCAGGGCCTCGTCATCCAAACTGGGCACACAGAGCAAACCGGTTTTTATGGGATCAGTCATAGGTCATCTTTCTGAATGGCGAATGGCAAATGGCGAATTGTGTCGAACACCTCTCGTTTTTTGCATTTTTCCACTCGCCACTCGCATCTCGCCATTCGCCATTTGCCATTCGCCATTCAAACGCGCAGAAGCGATGGTCGCGGTGACCATCGCTTCTGTCGATTTGGCTTCAAACAACCGGGTCAAACCCAAACGGTTTAGCGCTTGGTGTACTGAGGCGCCTTGCGGGCACGCTTGAGACCGGGTTTCTTGCGTTCCTTGGCCCGGGCGTCTCGTGTGAGAAAGCCAGCGGACTTGAGCGCGGGGCGCATGGTGACGTCCACAAGGCACAGGGCCCGGGAGATGCCATGACGCACGGCGTCGGCTTGACCGCCGTCACCGCCGCCCTTCACCTGGACGCTGATGTTGAAGGCAGCCTCGTTGCCGGTGAGGACCAAGGGCGAGCGCAGGGCCATTCGGTCCAGGTCTCGTCCAAAATATTCTTCCATGGGCAGTTCGTTGACCACAATCTCACCGGTGCCAGGATACAAACGCACCCGGGCCGATGCGGTCTTGCGGCGTCCAACTGCTTCGGTGTAGCGAATTACTTCAGTCATGAACGATTCTCCTACAGATCCAGAACTTTGGGTTGCTGGGCTTGGTGAGGATGCTCACCACCGGCATAGACTTTGAGCTTCGTCATCTGCGCACGCCCCAAACGGGTCTTGGGCATCATGCCGTGGACGGCTGCCGTGATGATCCGGTCTGGGAAGCGCGCCATCTGCTCGCGCATGGTGCGGGTCTTCAGACCGCCGGGATAGCGGGAATGGGTGTAATACTTCACATCATCCAGCTTGTTGCCGGTCACTTCGATCTGCTCACAGTTGATCACGATCACGAAATCGCCACAATCCATGTGCGGGCTGAAGGTCGGTTTGTGCTTGCCGCGCAGGATTGAGGAAATTTGGGTGGCCAGTCGGCCAAGGGTCTGCCCGGCGGCATCAACGACCAGCCACTCACGGCTCTCCTTGGCGTTTTCGGCGTTAGGACTATAGGTCTTCACGCGACTTACTCCTTTATGCGAATGGCTCCATCAACAGGTCGAACCGTTGTCACAAACCGCTTTTGCGCCGGCTGTGTGGGTCTGCTGCTATAGAAGCGGTGCCTATAAAAACGGGTCTACCTCTTCTGGATACTCGACAACTTCCAGAATTAGGCCGTTGGGCAGCGCCGGGGGCGCCGAGCGCTTTCGCTCCTTGGCGGCCAAAGCCACTGCCACATCTTCTGGGGTACGCTGGCCCAGTCCAACCTCTAACAAAGCGCCAACCAGGTTGCGTACCATGCGCTGCAAAAATGCGTTGGCGCAGATTGTAAAGACCAGACATCGCTGGGTATCTGTTTGAGTTCCCAACTCTGGCAGGTTTGTCGATACTTCCTGCCACTCTGCCTGGAAGACTGTGCGCACTGTGTTGACGCCCTGGGGAGGGCGGCCAAAGGTGGCAAAGTCATGTTCACCCACCAACAGAGCGGCGGCCAGATTCATGGCTGTCAGATCCAAGGTCCGGGGCAAGTGGAACGCTGTGGCGTCTGTCAACGGCGATCTGGGTGGCCGTTCTGCGTTGGTCGCGTCGCCCTGGGGTGACGCGGTGGTGAATACTGTATATCGATAGGTGCGTCTGAGCGCACTAAATCGAGGATGAAAGTCAGGTGATGCCTCAGCCAGCCGTCGGATCACAATGTCCGCTGGCAGATGGGCATTCCAGGCCCGCATTAATGCCCTTAAGTCGTGTCGCCAGGGCAGTTCGGCAAGGATCACCTGGCCCCTGGCGTGGACACCTGTGTCCGTGCGTCCGGATCCCACAACTCGATAGGGGGCATTTCCCCCCGCTTCGAGCCTGATGCCCACACACCGGGCCAGGGCGCTCTCCAATGCACCTTGCACCGTGGGCACGCCCACCTGCAATTGGAAGCCGTTGTAGGCTGTCCCATTGTAGGCAACCAGCGCCGCCACACGGATAGGCGAATGGAGAGACGAACCGGAATCGGACGCCTGGGGCACCGTACCCATCCTAGCTGATGGCGACGGTGTTGTCTACCAACTCAAGCAGGACCATCTCCGCTGCATCGCCGTGGCGCATCCCCAGTTTGATGATCCGGGTGTAGCCGCCAGGGCGGTTCTCATAGCGGGGGGCAAAGACCTCGAAGACCTTTTTGGCCACGGTCTGGTCGCCAAGATAGGAGACGACCTGGCGTTGCTTGTGAACACGGTTGCCGCCTTCGGCCATGCCATGCTTGGCCTTGGTGATCAACTTCTCGGCATCCCCACGGATCGCCTTGGCCTTGGCCTCGGTGGTGGTGATGCGCTCGTGGATGAACAGTTCTCGCACAAGACCGCGGAAAAGCGCCTTGCGGGGGCCGGACTTGCGGTTCAGGGTACGCCCTGCAATTCGATGTCGCATACGATCAACTCCCTTAATTTTCGCTCGTTCGACCGTTGCGCGGCCGAACCGATACTGTCATGAAGAGCCGGCCACGGCCAGGACCCCGTAGAATGCCAACGATACGCAGATCTTACCCTTCGTCCTCGTCGTCATCACCGAGTTCGGCGTCTGTCGCTCGATCCAAGAAGGCGCTCAGGTCTACACCTGCCACATGCAGGTAGCCCTTTTCGTCCAGTTTCTCAACCAGCTCGTCCAAGGACTTGGCGCCAAAGTTGCGGATGGCCAGCATCTCTTCTTCGCCCTTTTCCATGCGCTTCAGGATCTCACCGACCTTGGTGATCCCCGCACGCTTGAGGCAGTTGTAGGCCCGCACGGTCAGTTCCAACTCCTCGATGGGCGCCTCAGCCACCCGAGCCGGGATGCCCTCTTCTTCTTCTTCCACCGTCTCCACCACACGGGTCTCAGCGCCCGACAGCAGAGAAAGATGCTCCACCAGGATGCTGGCAGCCTTGTGCAGAGAGTCTTCTGGCGGGATGGTGCCATCGGTCCAGATCTCCAGGTTGAGCTTGTCGTAGTCGGTCTGTTGACCAATACGCGTGTGCTCGACCTTGTAGGCGGCCTTGCGGATAGGGCTAAAGATAGCGTCCACAGGAATTTCGCCCAGAGGCAGGCGGCGGCGCTCTTCTGCCGGGCTATAGCCACGGCCACGCTCCACCACCAGCTCCAAGTCCAGTTCCACGTCGTTGGAATCCGCGGTCAATAGATAGAGATCCGGGTTGACAATCTCGATTTCAGGCGGGCAGACCAGATCTCCGGCTGTAATCGGGCCTTCGCTGGTCACCTCCACATGAATACGGATAGGATCCTCGCTGTGGCTGCGCATCCGAATCTGCTTCAGATTCAAGATCAGCCGCGTGGTATCTTCCCGCACATGGGGAATGGCCGTGAACTCGTGATGGATCCCGCTGATGCGCACGGAGGTAACCGCGGCGCCTTCCAGGGAGGAGAGCAACACCCGGCGCAAAGAATTGCCCAGGGTAATGCCATATCCCCGTTCCAGGGGGCTGATCACGAAATGGCCGTAATTGCGTGAAAGCGATTCAGTTTCAATTTTGGGTAGGACCAAGTTTAGCAACAGCTACACTCCTGTCTTTTTTCAATTCAGGCAACGCGAGCCATAGGACAGGCAAACAGTCGTTTCCCAAACCGACACCTTTTTGCATCGGCAAGGAAACGAGTTTGCATAGACAGCACACGTCGATTAGCGGCTGTAGTACTCGACAATCAGCTGCTCGTTCAGCGGGATGGCGACGTCTTCACGGGTAGGTTCGCCCAGGACAGAACCGCGCATGGCGGCCATCTCCATCCCCAACCAGGCCGGAACCGTCTTGCCCTGCAACTGGGGGGCACGCTCTTTGAAATACTCGTTGCCCCGACTGTTCTCCCGAACCGTGATCACATCGCCCAGGCTGACCTGGAAGGAGGGAATATCGGTCTTGTGGCCGTTGACATCAAAGTGACCGTGCAAAACCAACTGGCGGGCCTGGGAGCGGCTGTCCGCAAAACCCAGGCGGTAGACCACATTGTCCAAACGGCTTTCCAGAATGGCCAGCAGCATGACGCCGGTCAATCCCTTGCGCCGGGAGGCCTCTTTGAAATAGCGGCGGAACTGACGTTCCATCACGCCGTAGATACGGCGAGCTTTTTGCTTTTCCCGCAACTGCATACCAAAGTCAGAGACCTTGCGCCGGAAGATGGTCTTCTTGCCGTGGCTTCCGGGCGGATAGGCACGCCGTTCAATAGCGCACTTGGGGCTGAGGCAGCGATCGCCCTTCAAAAAAAGCTTCTGACCTTCACGCCGGCAGAGCTTGCAAACTGCATTTGTGTACCTTGCCATCTTGTCCTCCAAACTGAGCCACAAGCGTATTCACTGATTGACGCCTGAATAGCGGCTTGATTGGGTTCGACAGAGCGCTGTCGTCCCATCTGTGATCCCAAACGGTCTTCGAGAAGACCTGCCAAAAAGCCCCGCAATCGAAAATTTGCGGTGGTTTTATACGACGGCTAACATGCCATCGTCTTTAACGAACGGAAAGCGAGCAAAACTTCTGCTCGCTCCGAAAGACTTGCTACCCCTATGCCTGTGGCGCAAATCGCCGGATTCACGGCCATGACTTCGGCCCTCTCCTGGAAACTGGAAACCAGGAAGGGGAACCGACATGACCATAAGGCGATCAGCGCCGTTAGCCAGTTCCAGATCTAGACCCGGCGCTTGGCTGGCGGGCGGCACCCATTATGGGCGATCGGGGTAATATCGGTAATTGAGAGAACCTGGATCCCTGTGGATTGCAGGGATCGAATAGCGCCCTCTCGGCCAGGGCCAGGACCCTTGACGAAGACGTGGACCTGTCGCATATTGAAATCGCTGTAGGCCGTGCGCCCTACGCTCTGGGCAGCCAACTGAGCAGCAAACGGCGTACTCTTGCGGCTGCCTTTGAAACCGGCAGTCCCACTGCTGGCCCACGTCAACGTGGCCCCGGTCGGATCTGTCACGGTAATAATGGTGTTGTTAAAAGTCGAATGGATGTGGACTTGACCACTGGGCACATTCTTCTTTTCGCGTCGGGCCTGTCGTCGACCGGTACGCCGTCTGGGTGCAGCCATGATCTCTCCTTGCTCGTTCTGCTGGCCAGTCCGCTCTGGCAGAGCGCCATACGGACGACTTGACTTGATACCGTGGTCCGGCGGGAACAGCTCCCCCCAGACATCACGCCTTCAACCTACTTGCGCACCCGCTTCTTGCCGGCGACCGTGCGTCGCACACCACGCCGTGTACGGGCATTGGTGCGAGTGCGCTGGCCTCGGCTAGGCAGGTTGCGTCGATGACGTAGCCCCCGATACGAGCCAATCTCGATCAGGCGCTTGATGTTCATGTTGACCTCACGGCGCAGGTCACCTTCCACTTGGAAATTGCGGTCGATGTACTCACGCAAACGGGTCACCTGGGCTTCATCCAGATCCTTGACCCGAATGTTGGGATCGATCTGGGTAGCGGCCAGAATTTTTTCACTGGTGCTGTTGCCAATCCCATAGATATAGGTCAGAGAAATTACAACCCGCTTGTCTCTAGGAATGTCAACGCCGGCGATACGCGCCATACTCTCTTCTCCTTACTGCCCAAACCTGTTTACTTTGAGTTACTGTTGTTTTGATCTTCTGTTTTGATCTTCTGCTTTGTTCTTCTACTTTGGTCTAAATGTTGCCCCCGCAGGGGCCACGATCTCCCTGGGGCCTTAGCCCTGGCGTTGCTTGTGCTTGGGGTTTGTGCAGATGACGTACACAACGCCACGTCGTCGCACAATCTTGCACTTTTCGCACATCCGCTTGACAGATGGTCGGACCTTCATGGTGACTGACTCCTTCACTGCGCTTGGTTCAATGTGCTAATTGGAACATGTCGATCAAGATTGGGCCGATAAGACAGGCTATGCCGACAAACACGCTCTCCGGCTGGACGGTCTTCCACACAATCAGCCGTCCGAGACCGGCAACAGGGCGCTTGAGGCCCAATAAGTCTTGTTAGCGCAACTTTGCTAGTTTATCACACCCTCAGGGCAGAGTCAAAATTTCTGGCCCATTATTCGTTATTGCAACCGTGTGTTCAAAGTGGGCGGTCATGCTGTAGTCCTTGCTGATGACCGTCCAGTCGTCTTTCAGGGTGCGGGTAAGGGGGGTCCCCAGTTGCACCATGGGCTCCAGGGCAAAGACCAGCCCCGGCTGCATGACCAGGTTGCCATCCGCATCCCCAGCCACATAGTTGAGTACTTGGGGCGCCTCGTGCATGGACTGGCCCACGCCGTGGCCCGTATACTCCCGCACAATGTGCATGCCGTTGGCTTCCACAAACTGCTGCACGGCCCGGCTTACATCCTTGACATGGTTGCCTGCAATGGCCTGCTCAATGCCTCGATAGAGGGATTGCTCGGTCACATCCATCAGACGTTGGGTTTCCGGGGCAATCTCACCCACCGTATAGGTCCAGGCGCTGTCTCCCACAAAGCCGCGGTAGAAGACGCCGACATCGATGCTGATGATATCCCCGGCCTGCAACACCCGTCGCTTGTTGGGGATGCCGTGGACCAATTCTTCGTTGATGCTGGTGCAGGTGTGGGCCGGAAAGCCCCGATAGCCCAGGAAACAGGAGCGGGCGCCGAGCTTCTGCATCGTCCTCGCGGCCAACTGATCCAGATCCCATGTACTGACCCCAGGTTGGATAGCCTCGCGCAGGGCCTGATGTACCCGGGCCACCACCCGGCCAGATTCTCGCATGATGCGAATTTCCTGGGGGGTCTTCAGGGTAGGCGCCTCTGGGCGTTGTGCTGTTTGGCGTTTGGGCCGCCTAAGAAAGCGACTCCGGCCCTGTTTAAGCATGGTTCTCTGCTGCTGATTCATCCTACACCCTCAAACTTGGCTGCATCAGCCGTTTCATCTGCTACACAACTGCCTAGATCTCGCCCACCAGGGCTTTCAACTCAGCCTGCACCTGGTCAATCGGGCGGTTGCCATCGATTTCCGCCAGCAGATCGTGGGCAAAATAGTAGCCCACCAGGGGAGAGGTCTGCTTGTAATAGACATAAAGGCGATTGCGCACGGTTTCCGGCGTGTCGTCGTCGCGCTGATAGAGCTCTCCGCCGTCCTGATCGCAGATCCCTTCCTGCTGGGGCGGGTTGAAGTCCACGTGATAGACTTCGCCACAGGAACGGCAGACCCGGCGTCCGGTGATGCGGCGCATGGCCTCGTCATCACTGATGGTGAGCAACGGGACCAGACCGACCCCCCCGGTCTCTGCCGTGATGGCATCGAAGGCCCGGGCCTGGAAGAGGTTGCGGGGGAAGCCATCCATAATGGCCCCTTTGGCGCAATCCTCTCGCTGCAAGCGATCTGCCACCATGCGAATGGTGACATCGTCGGGGACCAGATCCCCCCGATCCATAAAGCCTTTGGCCAACAGACCCAGCTCGGTGTTGTTTTTCAGATTATATCGAAAAATATCACCGGTTGAGATCTGGGGCAAGCCTAAATCCATTTCCAAAAGTCGCGCCTGGGTCCCCTTACCGGCACCCGGCACACCCAACAATACCAAGTAGGTGCGCTTGTCGTGGCTCATGTGTTTTCTCGATCTCTATTTAGCTTGGTTGAAAAGAACCCGGCGTCGACCGGGACCAGCCAGATCGACGCCGTGCTCACAGGTTCAGCTCTATAAAGGTGACGATGCCCACTGGCCTAGATTAGCGGATGAAGCCCTCATAGTTACGCATCATGAGTTGGGCTTCAATCTGCTTCATGGTGTCCAGCACCACACCCACCACGATGAGCAGGCCAGCGCTGCTGATGATCAGGGTGTTGTACCCGCTCACCACACCGCCGCCAAAGAGTACACCGGCCAGGTAGGGCAGCACAGCCACCAAACCCAGGAAGAGCGCCCCAACCATGGTGATGCGACCGAGTACGCCATTCAGATACTGCTCCGTGCGCGGGCCAGGTCGAATACCGGGGATGAAGCCGCCCTGCTTTTGCAACGTCTCGGGCAGATTCTGCTGCTTGAACATCACATCTGTGTAGAAGTAGGTAAAGGCCACGGTCAGCACAAAGTACATAAACCAGTAGAACCAGTTCTCAGGCCGCATGACCGTGTAGAGGCCATTGGCGACCGTGCCCACCCAGCCCGGACGATTGACCAGATAGCTGGCGATCGTGCTGGGAAAAAGCAATAGGCTCTGGGCGAAGATCAGGGGAATCATGCCGGCGGTGTTGACCCGCAGGGGCACATAGGTGCTGCGCCCCCCAACCATCATCAGACGATTGCCCCGCATGGTGCGAACGCGCTTGCCATACTGCACCGGGATGCGGCGTTGACCCTCTTGGACCCACACGATCAGGGCCACAGTCAGCACGGTGATGATGGTGAAGACAACCAGAAGCTGCCAACGGCTGGCCAAGGTGGCAATGTGCGACGGCACAGAGGCCACGATACCCGCAAAGATGATCAGCGAAACACCGTTGCCGATGCCCTGTTCGGTCAACATCTGGCCCAGCCAGACCGCAAACATGGTGCCGGCAGTCAGGCTGATGATGATGGTCAACGTAGGCAACAGGTTGGGTCCAGTAAAGCCCCAGTTGGGGAGAACCGGGCCGACACTGGTACTCAGCGATTGGCTCAGAATCGACGCCTGGCCGATACCCTGCAAAACAGCCAAGGGCAAGGAGAGCCAATAGGTATACTTGTTGATCTGGTTGCGGCCCGACTCGCCTTCCCGGCTCAATTCCTCGAGCTGGGGGACGATGGGGGTCAACAACTGCATGATAATGGAAGAGGTGATATAAGGATAGACACCCAGGGCCACAATCCCCATCTGCGCCAAGGCGCCGCCGCTGAAGAAGTTCAGCAGGTTTAGCAGGATATTGGCATCCTCCCCACCAAACAGGGCAGCCAGGGCTTCCCGATCCACGCCCGGCACAGGAATATGGGCGGCGAAACGGTAGAGCACTAGAATACCGATAGTGATCAACAGCTTGCGCCGCAGGTCCGGCAAGCGGAAGGCATTTCGAACAGCGTCTATCATGGTCTCTCTCCGAAGATTGAACCAGGACCGGCCCAGGAGATCCTAGGCCGGTGAGAATCCACGATCAGAGCGGGCGGAATAATCCACCCTACGATCGGGGAAGGTTTTTGTTGATTTCCAGGGGCAGCACCTCGACGGAGCCACCGGCCGCTTCGATCTTGGCCTTGGCGCCAGCGCTGACCCGATGGGCCTTCACTGTCACTGCCTTGGCAAATTCCTCGCAACGGCCCAAGATCACCACCGGCTCATTAACACCTCGCAACAGACCGGCCAGGGTCAGGGTTTCCGGGTTCACCTCGGCGCCTGCCTCAAACAGACGGTCGATGCTGTCCAGGTTGACCGGGTTATAGGAGACCTTGAAACGGTTGTTGAAGCCACGCAGCTTGGGGAGACGTTTGACCAGGGGCAGTTGACCACCCTCAAAGGTGAGGCGAACGCCGCCACCACTGCGGCTGTTCTGGCCCTTGGTCCCACGACCGGCGGTTTTACCCTTGCCGGACCCTGTGCCACGACCTACTCGCTTGCGCTTTTGTGTTGCACCCTCTGCTGGGCGCAGGTCATGAAGTTTCATTGCTTGCTCCTGCTAATTTGTTCTGTGTCTGTACCCTTTGGGACGGGGAACTCTCCGTACAAAGCGCCGGGCGATAACTACGCCTCGGTCACTTCGACCAAATGGGTGACTTTGTTGATCATGCCCCGGATGACGGGTGTATCCTGCTGCTCCACCACCTGGTGCATCTTGGTCAGGCCCAGGGCCCGAACCGTTGCCTTCTGGCTCTTTTCATAGCCAATTGGGCTGCGGACCAGCTTTACAGAGAGTGTCTTAGTCATTTCGATCCTCCTTGACCCAGAAAGGCGCCAGATGAGAAGGGGAAACACCACGGCGCTCGGCCTCCACATGATAGTCCTGGAGATCTTTCAGGGCGGCGAAGGTGGCCTGGGCCACATTCAAGATGTTGTCGCTGCCCAGGGACTTGCTCAAGATATCCTTGACCCCTGCGGCTTCCACCACGGCGCGCACACCGCCACCGGCGATAACACCGGTACCGGGGCTGGCGGGCTTGAGCAACACTTCCCCTGCCCCAAAGCGAGTCTGGACCATGTGGGGAATGGTGGTGCCCAGCAAAGGCACATTCACCATCGCCTTGCGGGCTCGCTCGCCGGCCTTGCGGATGGCGTCCGGCACCTCTCGGGCCTTACCCACCCCCACACCGACCTTGCCGTTGTTGTCTCCAACCACGACCACTGCTCGGAAGGCGAAGCGGCGACCGCCCTTCACCACCTTGGAGGTGCGGGCAATATGGACGACGCGCTCGTCTAGAGAGTCGCGCTCCTCTTTTTCTTTACCTTTGCGTCTATCTTTGCGATCATTTTCTTTGCGTGCCATTGTTCAGCTCCTATCGCCTGCCTCTAGAACACCAGTCCGCCTTCACGGCTCCCCTCGGCCAGGGCTTTGACCCGACCGTGATAGGGATAACCGCCCCGATCAAAGACAACCTGCTCGATGCCCACGGCCTTGGCTCGTTCAGCCAAAGCCTTGCCCACGTGTTTGGCCTGGGCTTGGGGATCCAGCGCTACCACGTCGTCCCGGATACCACGATCCAAGGTTGAGGCGGATGCCAGGGTATGACCCTGCTCGTCATCGATGACCTGTGCATAGATGTGGTGCAAACTGCGAAAAACGTTGAGTCGGGGCCGGCTAGCCGTGCCGCTGATTTTGCGGCGGACCCGCTTATGGCGCCGAAGCCGGGCCTGTGACCGATTGACCTTTGCCATGTTTATTTCCCTCGTCGTTCAATCCTATTTCAACCTGAATTTTGCATTCGCCCTGTGCCAAAGACACCCAACGAAGCCCAATGCCCAGGCAGAGTCGTTGCTACTTCTTGCCGACCTTGCCAGCCTTACCAGCCTTGGCTCGTACATATTCGCCCTGATAGCGAATACCCTTGCCCTTGTAGGGCTCCGGCGGTCGCTCCTTGCGGATAACGGCGGCCAACTGGCCCACATCGCACTTGTCGATGCCGTGGATGGTCAACGTACGCCCATCCTTGGAGACCTCGAAGCTGGTGTCTGCCGGCGGTTGGTAGATCACCGGGTGGCTCTTGCCAACCTGCAAGGAGAGGTTCTGCCCCTGCAACTCGGCACGATAGCCCACACCCCGAATCTCCATGACCTTCTTGAACCCCTCGGTCACGCCGACCACCATGTTGTTGATCAACGATCGGGCCAGACCGTGCTCGGACCGATGGTGACGCAGATCTGTGGGGCGTTCTACCACCAGCTCGCCATTTTCCTGTACGATTTTCAGGTCAGAATTGACCTTTGCGGTCAACTCGCCCTTCGGGCCGGTAACGGTGACCCGGTTGCCTTTGCCCACATTCACAGTCACTTTGGCTGGAATGATGACGGGCATGCGTCCAATACGAGACATGTTATCCCTCCCGAACTACCAGATTTCGCAGATGATCTCGCCGCCAACCTTGGCCTTGCGGGCCTGGCGACCAGTCAACAACCCTTTGGGGGTCGAGACAATGTTGATGCCCAAGCCGCTGCGCACCCACGGGATCTCCCGATAACCGGCATAAAGCCGACGACCAGGCTTGCTAATCCGACGCAGACCGGTGATGACAGAGTTGCCTTTGCCCGTGTACTTCAGGGCCAAGATCAAATTGGGCTGGGGATGCTCGTCGGTGACCACATACTCACCGATGAAGCCTTCTTCTGCCAGGATGCGGGCAATCCCTACCTTCAAAACGGAGCTAGGTATGACCACATGGCGCTGGCGATTGAGATTCGCATTACGGATGCGAGTCAGCATATCAGAAATTGGATCGGTTAACATTTTATCTCCAAAAACACTCTTGCAACCCAGCTGGAAATCGCTTCAATTTCTATTTTGGTCGATCCCCGTGTCTGTCCACCCAGGGCAGACAACACCGAATTGTAGTTAGATACCGGCCTTGAACAGATCCCAGCCCCTGGCGAAGCAGGAGAAACCGGGAAGAGAGGCCGGGTAAAGCTCTACCAACTAGATTTAACCACGCCGGGCAAATTGCCCTTCAGGGCCTGCTCGCGGAAGCAGATGCGACACAGACCAAACCGGCGCATATAGCCCCGGGGCCGACCACACATGCTACAGCGATTGCGGACTTGAATCGTGTATTTGCGGCGTTTTTCTCTGGCGATCATGGACTTCTTAGCCACGATATTTCTCCTTAGCGGCCCACAAAGGGCATGTTCATCAGGGTCAGCATACGACGGGCTTCTTCGTCGGTGTTGGCAGAGGTCACAATCGTGATCTCCATGCCTCGCACCTTGTCGATCTTGTCGTAGTCGATCTCGGGGAAGACCAACTGCTCGCGCAGGCCCAGGCTGTAGTTGCCTCGGCCATCAAAAGAATCCGGGGAAATGCCTCGAAAATCCCGCTTGCGGGGCAAGGCCACGCCGATCAGGCGGTCCAGGAAATCCCACATGCGGGCGCCTCGCAGGGTGACAGACACGCCCACGGGCATGCCTTCGCGAAGCTTGAAGGTGGCAATGGATTTTCGGGCCTTGTTCACCACGGGCTTCTGGCCGGTGATGATCATGATGTCGCCCACAGCCGCATCGATCGCTTTGCTGTTTTGCAGGGCTTCACCCATGCCAATGTTGACCGAGATCTTCTTGACCGTGGGCACTTGCATCACATTGCTATAGCCGAACTCTTTCATCATGGCCGGTACAATATCGGCCAAATGTTGTTCCTTTAGCCGGGGGGTTGGCCGGGGAGTCTTGCCTTCACTCATTTTGTACGCTCCTTGCCCGCAAGCGCCGGCCTAGTTCGGCGCCAGTTCGGGGGCGTGAAATATGGTTTATACGACACCGGTGAAACCAATCCTGCCTAGCGACGAGGTCGGGGCAGGGGATCGCCGGAGCGGCGGTCAATACGTTCTTTGTCTTCGCCCACGCCGTCAAAACCGGCACGGGTGGCCCTGCCGTCGGTCCCCACCAACATCACATTGCTGATGTGGAGAGGCGCTTCCTTCTCGATACGGCCCGTCTGGGTCTGCACACCGCTGGTTGCGCCCTGATGACGGATCACCAAGTTGGCGCCGGCGACGATGACACGGACATCGTTGGGGTTGTAGGCGCCATTTTTGAGTTTCTTGCGGATGATCCGCTGCACCTGGCCCCGATGGCCTTTGTACTCTCCAGCGATAATCTCGACTGTATCGCCTTTGCTGATTTTGAGTTTCATGTCCTGCTCTCCTGTCAGAGTACTGATCAGAGTACTGAGCTGCCCAGTACCGGTCTAAAGAACTTCGGGGGCCAGAGAGATGATCTTCATATAGCCGCTATCACGCAGTTCCCGAGCCACCGGCCCAAAGATACGGGTACCCTTGGGATTTTTGTTGTCATCGATGATCACGGCGGCATTTTCGTCGAAACGAATATAGCTGCCATCGGCCCGGCGGATGGCTCGCTTTGTGCGCACGATCACCGCTCGCACAACGTCACCCTTTTTCACACTGCCTGTGGGCGAGGCGGACTTCACCGTGGCCACGATCACATCGCCGATGGAACCGTAGCGTCGATGGCTGCCGCCCTTGACCCGAATCGTTAATATCTCTTTGGCGCCGGTATTGTCGGCGATCTTGAGTCTGCTTTCCTGTTGAATCATTGACGTACCCTCACGCGAATGGGCAGCACCCCAAAGAGGGTAGTGCCGCAACGATTGATGGACCCAGCCGTATAGCCCACTGTTGACTTCGGCTGCCAACGGGCAGCCTGCATCCTACAGACTAGACCAGCTCGGACCGCTGCAAGATTTCCTCCATGAAGAAGGATTTTTCCTTGCTGATAGGCCGACACTCGCGAATTCGCACAGTGTCGCCTGTGTTGGCCTGGTTATTCTCGTCGTGGGCCTTATATTTCTTGTGCTTACGGATGGTCTTGCCGTAAAGAGGATGACGGGTAACCCGAACCACAGTCACCACAATCGTCTTGTCCATCTTGTTGCTTGTGACCACGCCGATCAGCGCTTTTCTTCGATCTCGCATCTGCCTGCTCCTGTAACTGCTTGGCCTATTCGCCCATCCACCGGTTATGCTCTGCTCGTTTTGCACGACCCTGGCTTTAGGCCAGCTCTCGTTCCCGCAGAATCGTCTTCATGCGGGCGATACCTCGACGCACTATGCGCTCTCGGGCGGTGTTCTTTACCTGTCCCGTCGACTCTTGGAATCGCAAGTTGAAGATCTCTTGGTAGGAATCATCCAGCTTGTTGGCCAATTCTGCATTGGTCATGGCGCGCAACTCTGTTGCATTCATACAGCCACCTCCTGATTACCCGGCCTCTGGTTGCCGGTCTCGCTTGGCCGGATTAACTCAGCCGCAAAAACTTAGCCGGTGAAGTCGTCTCGGACCACAAACTGGGTGCGCATGGGCAGCTTGTGGGCCGCCAAGCGTAGTGCCTCCCGAGCTTGATCTTCCCGAATACCGGTCATTTCAAAAATCATACGGCCGGGCTTTACCACGGCCACCCAATGATCCACCGCGCCCTTACCGGAACCCATCCGGGTCTCGGCGGCACGCATGGTCACCGGTTTGTCCGGGAAGACCCGGATCCACAGCTTGCCACCACGGCGCACATAGCGCACAATGGCCCGCCGGGCTGCTTCGATCTGGCGGCTGGTCAGCCACTGGGGTTCCAGGGACTGTAGGCCGTAGGTGCCGAAGGCGATGGTGCTGCCCCGCTGGGCCTTGCCCCGCATGCGCCCACGGTGCTGCTTGCGAAACTTGACGCGTTTTGGCATCAACATAGTTGCAACTCCGTTCTTCTCAATTCGTGACGATACAGCCCAATGCCGCCCCATTGCCACAGGCCACAAAGATAGATCCCTGTGACAGGCCGTGACAATGTGGGTCAGCCAGGCTGCAACCCGCTTCGGCCAACAGCCCCCCGCCCAAACCGACAGGAGAGAGTGACCGTCTAGTTGCTGCTTTCGGCCACTTCGCCATACTTGGCGTGGTATTCTTCGCCGGGCAGGACTTCGCCCTGATAGATCCACGTCTTGACGCCGATAATACCGAAAGTGGTCGCAGCTTCTGCAGTGCCGTAGTCGATGTCCGCCCGCAGGGTGTGCCGGGGCACCTGACCCTCACGGACCGTATCCACACGGCCCATCTCGCTGCCGCCCAGACGACCGGAGACGGTGATCATGATGCCGTCGGCCCCGGTGCGCATGGTGCGCTGGGCAGATTGCTTCATGGCTCGTTTCCAGCTCACCCGCCGCTCCAACTGCTCGGCGATGCTCTCGGCCACCAATCGGGCGTCCAGTTCTGGCCTGGTGATCTCCCGCACATCCACCTTGACCTTCTTGGCGGTCATGTCCTGGAGCTTGCTGCGCAGGGCGTTGACACTCACACCCTTGCGGCCAATGATCACACCGGGTTTGGCGGTGTCGATGATCACATGGACCTGGCCGGGCTGACGCTCGATCTGGATGTCGCTGATGCCAGCCTTGGGGATGTCCGTGCGCACAGTGGCGCGAATGGCACGGTCCTCGGCGAGCAGGTCCAGATACTCTTGACCCTTGGCAAACCAGCGACTCTTATGTTGTTTGATGATCCCTAATCGGAAACCGATAGGATGTACTTTGCGACCCAAGAAAGCCTCCTGTGTCCTAGTTAATGCGTTCTTCCAACACGACGGTGATGTGAGACGAACGACGAATCCATGGTTTGAAACGGCCCCGAGCGCCAAAACGACGCCAGCGGCGCATGGGAGCATCGTCCACCGTAATAATGGCGATGTACATGTCGCTCGCTTCCAGACCGAAGTTTTCGTTGGCATTGGCCAACGCACTCTTAATGGTTTTGGCTACCACCGGGGCAGCAGATTGGGGCATGTATTGGAGCAAGGCCAGGGCAGCTTCTGCCTGCTTGCCTCGCACCTCATCCACCACCAATCGGGTCTTTTGGGCGCTGATTCCTGTAAATTTATTGACAGCACGAACCTGCATCTTCTCACTCCTTCTCTTTCAGCGGGTCTCTACTCTGACTCCCCACGAACCGATCCCTATCAAGGCATGGACCCATTCGGGGCCTAGCGGCGCTTGCTGCCCTTTTCGGCCCTCAGGTGGCCTCGGAAGAAGCGGGTTGGCGCAAACTCACCCAACTTGTGGCCCACCATGTTCTCGGTAACATAGACAGGCACGTGACGACGCCCATCATGCACAGCCAAGGTATGACCCACAAACTGAGGGAAGATGGTGGAAGCGCGAGACCAAGTCTTGACAGCCTTGCGCTCGCCCTTACGATTCATTTCTTCGACCTTCTTCAACAGCTTGGGGTCGACGAACGGTCCCTTTTTAAGTGAACGAGACATCTATTCCTCCTACTTCCGGCGGCCAGAAGACCGGCGGCGAACGATAAGTTTGTCGGTCTGCTTGTTCTTGCGGGTCCGGGTGCCCCGGGCAGACTTGCCCCAGGGGGTCTTGGGTCCAGGCATACCAATGGGTGAACGGCCTTCGCCACCACCGTGGGGATGGGAGGACGGATCCATCGCCACACCACGGACTTCGGGCCGACGGCCCAGCCAACGCTTGCGGCCAGCCTTGCCCAAATTGATGTTGGCATGGTCAGGGTTTGAGACCTGACCGATGGTGGCCATACAGGTCATGGCAATAAAACGAACCTCACCGCTGGGCATACGCACCTGGGCCATGTCGCCTTCCTTGGCCACCAACTGGGCGGACACACCGGCGCTACGAGCCAACTGCCCCCCACGCCCAGGATAGATCTCAATGTTGCAGATCTGGGTGCCCGGGGGAATGTTGCGGATGGGCAACGCATTGCCAGGGCGGATTTCAGCGTCAGGACCGGACATCAGCACGTCCCCGACCTTCACACCCACCGGCGCAATGATATAGCGCTTTTCGCCATCGGAATAGACCAGCAGGGCAATCCGAGCGCTGCGGTTGGGATCGTACTCGATCGAGTCGACCCGAGCCTCTACGCCCAGCTTGTCTCGGCGGAAGTCAATGATCCGATAGCGGCGCTTGTGACCGCCGCCACGATGGCGGACGGTTATGACACCTCGGTTATTGCGGCCACCACTCTTCTTCAACGGAACGACCAGGGATCGCTCGGGCTCCGTACGAGTGATGTCGGAATAGACCGAGACACTCATATTACGGCGGCCCGGTGATGTGGGTCGATAAATCTTCACAGCCATCGCCAAATCTCCTTATTCCATACGCCAGTGTGCAGGGCAGGGTGTGGGGTAGAACCGGTATTGCCGGACTACACGCCCTCGAACAGAGCGATACTGTCACCCTGGGCCAAAGTCACCACGGCCTTTTTCCATTTGGGCTTGCGAATCGCTACCCGACGAGCCCGTTTCACCGTCTTGGCGGGCATCACCATGATGCGGACGCTCTCCACCGTCACCTTGAAGGCGGTCTCGACAGCGTCTTTCACCATGAATTTGTTGGCCCGCATGTCCACCTCAAAGGTGTAATGGTTGGCCTCGTCCCTGGCGATCACCGTCTTTTCGGTCACTACGGGTCGTTTCAAAGTTTCATAAACATGCATGTGTCGTTCTCCTCACTCTGGCCAGCATTCTGGCCCAGTCTGGGCCAGAATCCCAGTTCTCTAGCTCAACCAGATCTCGATCTGCTCCACAGACTGCTTGGGCATCACAACCACATCGTAACCCAGCAGGTCACGGATGTTGAGGTAGCCACTGAGCAGGGTTTTGACCTTGGGCAGGTTGTTCGCACTGCGCTGCACGGCCATGTCCTTCTCGGGCAGAACCAGCAAAACACTGCTGCCGGTCAAGCTCAGGGCGTCCAACACGTGCAACATGGCCTTGGTCTTGGGGGCGTCCATGGCCAGTTCGTCCAAGATCACGATCTGCTCGGCGCCAGCCTTGACAGACAGGGCGCTGCGCAGGGCAGATCGCCGCATCTTCTTGGGCATACGCTGGGCATAGCTACGGGGAGACGGCCCAAAGACCGTACCCCCACCCACGAAGTTGGGGGAGTTGGTGCTGCCCTGACGGGCACGACCGGTCCCCTTTTGCTTCCAAGGCTTGCGTCCACCACCCCGCACAAAGCTACGGGTCTTGGTGCTGTGCGTCCCCTGGCGCGCATTGGCCAGTTGGCGGATCAGCGCCTGGTGCATAAGATTGCTGTTTACCGGGGCGGCGAAGATCTCATCGTTCAGATCGATCTCGCCTACATTTTCCCCAGCCATATTTTTAACAGGTGCCAACATAATTTCGTTCTCCTCGTTGCTGCATTCAACCTACCCGCAACCGATCACGTCATGGCCATGCTCGGCCAGATGCGTCAGGACAGCCGACAGGCCAACCGGCGTGCTTCCTACTTCGCCTTGACTGCGGCGCGCACCAAAACCAGGGAATTGCGTGCGCCAGGAACGGCGCCCCTGATCGCGATCAAGTTGCGCTCGGCATCAACCAGCGCCACCTTCAGATTTTGAACTGTTACTCGCTTGTTGCCCATTTGGCCGGGGGCCTTGCCGCCAGGCCAGGTGTGGCCAGGCGTTGTGCCCGCGCCACGAGATCCGGTGGCGCGCTGCCGATCGGATTGGCCGTGGGTTTTGGGGCCACCGGCAAAGTTGTGCCGCTTGACGGCGCCGGCAAAGCCCTTGCCTTTGGAGGTGGCGGTCACATCGACCATTTCACCTTCGCTGAAGATGTCGGCCTTGAGGATGTCGCCGAGGGAAAATTCCGGGGAACTGTCAGAACGCAGTTCACGAAGATGACGCAAAACAGGCGAGCCCGAGACCTTAAGATGGCCCTTCTCGCCCTTGGTGAGCTTACGCTCCGCCACTTCGTCGAAACCGATCTGAATGGCATTGTAGCCATCAGACTCTATATTTTTAATCTGTGTAACGTAGCACGGACCGGCCTCGATGACAGTTACGGGCACAACAACGCCGTTCTCATCAAAGAGTTGGGTCATGCCAACCTTTTTACCTAGAATACCCTTCATTATTTCCTCCTGGGACTGACGGCCGCTTCATGGTTCAAAGCACCATACCTCATCATCCCGATGCAGTTCATAGCCAGGCCGGGACAATTGCCCCAAAGCCCCCACGAATGCAAGGTTTGATACCTCTATAGGATGATCTTAATGTCCACGCCGGCCGGCAGATTAAGCCTGGTCAGGTTTTCAATCGTCTTGCTGCCAGGATCGACAACATCGATCAAGCGCTTGTGTGTGCGAACTTCAAATTGATCCCGGCTATCCTTGTCGATAAATGTAGACCGCATCACCGTGAACTTTTCGATGCGTGTCGGCAAGGGAACGGGGCCAACTACCTGGGCGCCAGTTCGTTCAGCGGCGTCCACAATGCGCTGGGCCGAAACATCCAATACCCGATGATCGTACGCTTTCAGCTTGATTCGAATTCGCTGCCTTGCCATATTTTTCCCTCTGTAAACGTGCTAGGTTTGAAGGCGTCGTCTCTTTTTGAACGACCCACCTAATTGCCGTGCGATGCGCAGTCCCTGTCGCCCCAAGCAAACCCAGTTGCGACTGAGAAACAATCGGGAGGGGCCATCACTCTGCCCCCTCCCGATTGACTTAGCTCTTACTTGATGATCGAGGTGATGACACCAGCGCCCACCGTGCGACCACCCTCCCGGATGGCGAAGCGGCTGCCGTTCTCCAACG
>CAZKEX010000017.1:0-2736 GCA_964551895.1 uncultured Caldilineaceae bacterium
CCTGCTCGAAGTCCAGATCCTTGACCCAGGGTTCGGTGACAAAGGTCTGCATGAGCTGGCGGAAGATGGTCTTGTTGCTAAAGAGCCGTTTGTAGCCGCTGTCGTGGATGTTCATGGTGGCTCAAGAATACCCGAAAGTGGGATGGGTGTCAACCAGCAAAAGAACATGCGTTTTGGGGCGGGCATCAGCCCCGTGGTGTCCTGCTCCTGGCCGGTGAAGGCGGTGGCCTGAGTTTATCGAAGGGTGCGGTCCGTGGGCAGGGTACCGCTGCTGGTGCGGAACTGCCCGGAAGATCCATTGTTGGGGCACGTGGTAGGCATGAGCTTCCGGGCAGTGGTCAGAGGGCGTATCGCCTCTCCCGATTCCCGGAAGCTCGACCCAACCCCGTCGCCGACAATGGATCTTCCGGGAAGCTTTGGCCCCGTGGTGTCCTGCTCCTGGCCGGTGTAGGTGCGGTCCGTGGGCAGGGGGTTGGGGGTGTAGCATTGACAATGTCAATCCGAAGGGGTTGGTGTCATCATCGCACATTAATATCAAGATAAGTCGAGTTTATCTTAACCAACCCCATTGACGAAACTGCTGGGAGCGAAAGATGGCTCCTGGGAGTAGAATGGAGGGGTCCAGTCCATCCCATTCCACTCCACAGGAGGTGTTTCCATGCTAGTCGAGATCGACCGCTTCGTCAATTGGGTGCGCCGTCGCAGTCCTCAGGCCCGCACCTGGCGGGACTATGGCTATGACCTGGCCCAGTTCGCCGCCTTTCTGGGCGACATCCCGCCCCACCAGGTCACCGTCCAGCAGGTGGATGGCTTTGTCAACCAGCAGGTCAACCGGGGGCTGAAGGCCTCCACCGTCAACCGCCGCCTGGCCACGATTGTTTCGTTCTACACCTTCCTGGCCGACGACAACCCGGAGCTGCTCTGCCCCGTGCGTCCCCGCCGCCATCTGCTCAAGGAGCGCACGCTCCTGCCCCGGCCCCTGCCCGCCCCAGCGGTGAGCCGCTTCTTCGCCGCCATCCACGACCCCAGGGACTACGCCATCTTTCTGCTCATGCTGCGGGGCGGTCTGCGCATTGGCGAGGTGGCGGCCCTGCGTCTGGCTGACCTCTTTCTGGATGAGGTGCGGCCCCGGCTTTTGGTGCGGGGCAAGGGCAGCCGGGAACGGGCCATCTATCTCTCTGCCCAGGCCGAGGAGGCCCTGCGAGGCTATCTGGCCCAACGCCCCCAGGTGGCCTCGGACTTCCTCTTCCTCAGCTATCTGGGCGACGGTCTCTCCACCACCGCCATCCACAAACGGTTGATGCGCTATCGCACCCAGGCGGACCTCACCCTGACCGCCCATCAACTGCGCCACACCTTTGCCAACGATCTGCTCTGTGCCGACGTGCCCGTCACCACCATCCAGAAACTTCTGGGCCATCGCTGGCTGGAAAGCACCCAAAGCTATGTGGCCGCCAACGACGCCCAGGTGCGGGACGATTTCTACGCCGTCAGCACCCGGATGGAGGGCTGGTCATGACCCGTTCTCGATATATTGCCTATGCCAGCGCCGCCCAACGCTATGACGCATCTCGCCGCCGCAACAAGGATTGGCGTCTGCCCTCTGGTTCTCCCTTGCCTCAGCCTACGGCCCTTTGGCCGCCGGAGAATGTGGCTTTGTTGGAAGAGTATCGCCGCTGGCTCCTGGACGGCGGGGCGAGCCATGAAGCCACGGACCGCATCTATCTGGTCATGGCCGGCAATGTGCTGGGTCTCACCCTCAAGCCCCATCCCCAACTGGATCTGGAGACAGATCTGGACAAGGCCCTGGCCTATGTGGCGGCCAAACAGATGGGCACAAGCTGGAGCGATAATTGCCGTCGAGCCATCCAGCGCTTCCGGCGCTTTCTTCACCAAAAGCGCGGCTTGCCCGACCCTCTGTTGCCCACCCTGGATCTCAGCCATCTGCAAGCGGGGCTGCCCGCCTGGTTTGTGCCCCAATTCACCCGCTATCAACGGGTTCAGGAGCGCAATTGGCAGCCCACCCACCACCCAAACCGGGTGGTGCGCTTCTGGAGCGGCTATACTCGGCTGTGGCGCTGGATCTTTGCCCGCTATCCGGACGCCCAACCCAGCCAGATTCGCCGTCAGGATCTGTTGGATTTTGTGGATGAGCGGCTGGCCGCTGGCTTCTCTGTCTCCGGCATCAACACCGACTTGCGCAACTTCCGCGCTTTCCTGCTCTTTCTTCAGGAGCAGGAGGTGGTCATTCCCCCCGCCCTGCTGCGCCCCCTCTCTCTCAAGCCCCCGGACCCTCTGCCCAAGTTTCTGACCGACGAGCAGGTGGCCCGGCTGCAAAACGAGGTGGAGGCCGGGGTGCTGCGGGCCGATACGCCCCACACCCGGCGGCTTGCCCTGCTGGATCGGGCCTGTTTCTATCTGCTCTGGCATGGGGGGCTGCGCCGGGGTGAGGTGGAGGCGCTGGGCCTGGCGGATCTGGATCTGGCCGGGCGACGCTTGACTGTGCGCCAGGGCAAGGGGCTGCATGACCGCACGATCTATCTCACCGACACGACGGTGGCCGCCCTGGCCGCCTTTCTGCCCCATCGGGGACCCGCCCCCACGGACCATCTCTTCACCTATCGCAACCTGGCCCTCTCCAAGGATCTGATCCACGGGCGGCTCAAGGCGGCGGGGGAGCGGGTAGGGGTGAAGGTCTCGGCCCATCGTCTGCGCCACACCTGCGCCACCCAACTG
>CAZKEX010000017.1:2746-28224 GCA_964551895.1 uncultured Caldilineaceae bacterium
GGTTGTCGCATCACCAGCATCCAGAAGATCCTGGGCCATCAACGGCTCAACACCACCCTGGCCTATGCCCGGGTCCACGACCGCACAGTGGCCGACGATTTCTACACCGCCATGCAGACCATCGAGACCCAAATGGCCCTGGTTCCGCCCCCGCCGACCGACCCGTCCCCAGGGCCGACCGCTGTTATCGCACCGGGGAGTCCGCAAGCGGCTGATCCGCTCCTGCTCGCCCTGGCCCAGGAGTTGGCGGCTCCCCATCTGCCCGACTCGGCGCGGCTGGCCCTGGCTGCTCGGCTTTGTCGTCTGTTGGCCGGACCAGACGATGAATTGGCCGCCAAATTCGTCCCAAAAGTGGGCGACAACCCGACTGAATTGTGCTACACTGATCTATACCTGGGCGGAGGATAGGGCAACGCTGGAGAGCGACCTGAGCGCCGTCCCAGGGTGCGATGTGACCGGGAGGGGGGAAGGTTTCCCCTCTCCCCACCTGCCCCCAATGTCGTCAGCCGCTCACATTGCACCCAAGGCGGTAAACTCAGAATAGATGGCCTTCGTTCATCTTGGTTATGAGCAGTTCGGTCATTCCACAAAGACAATGGGTTCGCACTGGAGGCCTCTCACACCCAGTTCCACCAGCTTGTGGTAGACTCGTTGGGAGATGACGACGGTACGCACGCCTGCCCATTTGTCCCCCAGTAGCTCGCAGGCGTAGTTGAAGTCCAGGGCCTTGAAGTCTGCACGCCGGTAGTAGAGTTGGGAATCCAGCCGGGCAACGCCGTGGCTGGGGTCGCACGCTTCCGTGCGATAGGCCGCAAAGGTGAGCCGTGTGGGAGGAATTTGCACCGGCGACAAAATGTGGTCGCTGAGGATGCCGTACCAATCGGCTGGCTCCTGGCTGCCCACGGGGGGAGCTACTAGCCCGGTCACCCCCATCGTCCGCAGTTCCTCCGCCAGCAGTCGGCTCATTACTGACACGTGATAGTCAACGAGTGCCAGTTTGTAGCCTTTGGGCTTCTCTCGAATCTGCAATGTCTCGTAGTGCCAGATTTTCTCTTCAAATCCGCAGTGTGGACAGATTGGCTCTGTATGCTTTGTCAGGGTTCTGCCTCGGGCATTGACCTGTCCTAGGTGGCCCAGAATTAGATACTCCGCTGCCAGTAGCTCTTTCTTGGTGTATTTGCGCTTGACCCAGATACTTGAGTTAAACCCTTCTGTGCGCAGACGGGCTGCAATATCTTCAATTACTGGTGGATAGTGGTCAAAGATGAACTCGTAGCCTGCAACGTACTCCTTGGTCTCAACAGGAAAAAACGGTGTTACTATTGCCAGCGCTATTGGGCGCCAATCGGTCTCAAACCTGTCTCCAGCTATTGCCGTCAGCCTAACTATCTCTTGCACAGCTATTCCCCCTTCGTCTACTTGACGACTCCAGAACTGTTCTGGAAATAGACTTCCCAGATAAGCTCTGCCCAATCCTGGCGACCGATACTTTCATACACATCTCGATGTGCATTCCAGATAGCTTGAAGTGTGGCATCCCTAGTTTGTCCAAGTCCACGACCATAGCCGATTGCCTCTCGCAATTTCTGTGTAATCGAGTCTTGAGCAAGCCGATGGGTTTCCGTGTCGACAATCACACCCAGAATATTGTACTTGGCCTGCCCCGCGCTTTCGAAGCCAAGTTGCGCAAAGAACCGCTTCTCGACCAAATGATGGACTTCATGGTCTGCCGGGGCGCTCATGTGACCGGCCCGGTCAATACCATAGCGCTGTACTGTTTCCAGGGCGTTGACGCTGATCTCGTTCAGGCTGCGCCCCATGGGATGCTGTTCTGCAGACGGCTGGCCAGACGCACCAATTCATCGCTGTGGGTGACCGCGTCGGCTGATAAGTTGACAAAGATGCGGCCGCCTCGGGTCAGGTAGCCAGGCGAAGGGATGATGGGCAGGAGACTGACCGTATCCAGCGCCAGCCAACCCGCATTGGCCCAGGTGGGGTTCTGGAGAAAATCTTTGGCGCTCCACACCCAAAAGCCAACATCGATCACATCCCAGGGCGTATGGCCTGTGTCATCTTTATACCGAAGGGGGTTGTTCCGAACATAACTGTACCGGTTGTAATCTGCCACATTGCCCGCATCGGGCACAATCGTGTCCGGCTGGATCCACTGGTTAAGATAAGGGTCGTAGAATCTGGCGTGGTAGAACATCAGCCCCGTGGTGTCCTGCTCCTGGCCGGTGTAGGTGCGGTCCGTGGGCAGGGGGTTGGCGGCGGTGCGCTGTTGTTGCCATTGTAGCCGGTAAACGATAAACATTCCAAACGAAATGCCCCGGTTCCCCCACTGGGCATTTCGTTTGGAATAATGGACTCAGCGACCAATCTGGGGCAGATAGCTCTGCTTGCCCACCTTGATCGCCCCCATCCGCACGGACTGCTGGCCGCCGGGGTTGATCACCCACAGGTCGTAGATGCCGGGGCCGAGGGCGGGCAGGTCCACGGTCAGGGTCTGGGCGTCCAGCCGGGCCAGGGTGATCCGGCTGACGATCTGGTCTCCCCTGGTCAGGCGCACGCTGACCCCGTCCAAGAAGTTCTGGCCGGTGACGGTGATGGGGGTAGAGACGCCAGGGTCAAAGGCGACAGGGGTGACGCTCTCGGCCACGGGGGTGAGCCAGGGGGCAAGGGTGATGTGGTCGAGGAGGATCTCGGTCTCTTCGTCGAAGTCCGTTTGGGCCAGGGTAAAGGTGACGGTGATGGGTTGGCCCGCCCAGGGGCTGAGGTCTGCCCAGCCCAACGTGTCACCCGTGGGTTGGGTGGATGTGCTGAAAACCTGTGTGGTGGTGATGCCCGCGGTGACCAAGACCTGGAACCTCGGGGAGGGTTGGGTCGTGGTCAAGCGGTCTGACGCATAGATAAAAGCCAGAGTAGGCTGGTGTAGGGTGTCGGGCAAAACGACCGCTTGAGAAAGCGTGACATCACTCGAAGCAGAACTGCGCATTCTGGCCGAGAAGCTGCCCATATAAGCGTTGGCGTCCGCAGTCACCCCAGGCGTGACAACCCAATTCGGCCCCAGGCTACTGCCATCGAATTCCCCGTTTCGGATCAGGGTAGGGGCCGGGAACAGGTAGACATCGCTGGGTGTGCGCTTCCCGTTCAGGCCGATCAAGGGATTGTTGGCAAAGCCAGTCGTCTCCACGGAGAGATCCGTGGGCAGGGGATAGGTCAGATAGGCGTCAAAGCGGCCCGCTTGGTCTGTCTTCATCGGTTGAATGGCAGACGACGAGAAGGTCAACGGCGTGGCCGCAACCGGAAAGCCCCGATTGTCCAAAACCCGCCCACTCAGGCTAGATCGATAGAAAGTGGTGTGGGTATCGCCGTTGGGGTTATCCGGCCAGGGTTCGATGTTGATGGCCAAATCCGTGGCCCGGCTACGGAAATAGACCGTGTTGCCAGGGTCTGAGTACCAGGCAGTCAGATCAGTGCCAGGGACGTTATTAGTCCACTGCCCATTTTCACCGATCTTGAACTGAAGCTCCTGCTCCAGGATACCCGATCCACCGGGATCCGAGCTGATTATCTCCACATTGACCGTGTCGCGGCTATAGGCCGGCATGGCTTTCACGGTTGATTGGGGCGGCGTCACGTCGGTCAATTCAACGCTCGGCATCATGTCATAGCCGCTATAGGCTACGCCTACGATGTTATCTAGGATTGATGCGCCCATCCAGAAAAGGGGATCATTTAGCCCTTTGTTGATGTACGACCGATCCATGTACCATTTGCCGCCGTGTTCAACATACTTGATCGTTGTGTACCACATCCAGGCCGCGCCAGATGGACCATACCAGCCATTGTTTGCCCCCCATTGGGGCATGGTGAGATCTACATTCGTGTCACGATAAAGGGATTGGAGTACGACTACGCCAGTGCCGTCTGGATTCATCCACAGGATGTTGCCATCAATCTTGTCAGAAGATCCAAAGGACGCGGCAATCCGGGAGCTATTCCGTTTCCAGGCAGGGTATTCCAGATAGGGCTGAGGGCCGTAGATCGGGCGCTGATCCTGTCCGTCTCCGTTCATAAGCCAGAGCGTGCCGTTTTGATCGGTGGCGACGACCCAAGCGATGCGATTGTCCCGTGACCAGGCCGGCATCACATCATCTTCGGCCCGCCAGGTCAGCCGGGTGACATTGGAGCCGTCGGCGTTCATGGTGTAGATCTCGGCGTTGCCGTCCCGGTCCGAGACAAAGGCGATCTTGCTGCCGTCCGGCGACCAGGTGGGCATGGTGTCCAGGGCCGGGTGATTGGTGAGACGGGTTGCCCCGCTGCCATCCCAGTTGGCCCGGTAGATCTCCCAGTTGGTGGTGTTGAAAGAGCCATCCCGGTTGGAAACAAAGGCAACCTGTTCGGCGCCGGGCCGCAGGGCCGGGCGGATGTCCGCCGCGCCTTGATAGGTCAACCGGCGCTGGGTTCGGCCCTCGTCCGCGTACACATAGATCTCCCAATTGCCATCCCGATAGGATTGAAAAGCAGCTCTTTCCCAGGGGGAGGACTCGGTCGATTGGGCTGGTTCGAGGTCGGTCCTGGCATCCTGTGTCGATGATGGCTGGGGGACAAAGTTCAGGGGCGTCTCGCCCTCCCATCCCCGCATCCACCACGGGCTGGCGCTAGATTCGGCCCGAGACGGCGGGGAACCCTGGGCATGGGCGACGGAATTGGGATTGGCATGGCTGGTCGATAGCAAGACCAGGCAGAGGATGGCAGAAAAGAACAGGCTCAAAGGTCTGGAAATAGATCGCATGGGGAATCTCTTTCTGGGTTGAAGTAGATGTTGGGCGAACACACTTTGGTTTATTGAACAGATCCGGGGCAGATTCATTTCCGCCCCTGCCCCCTTGCAAAAGCAACCAACCACATAGGACATAAAGATCACAGAGATAAACGAGGTTTTTTCTCTGCGTATCCCCTGCGCATCTCTGTGCCCTCGGCGGTTGATTGCTTTTGCAGGAGGGCCGTCCCTGGATCATTTGGCCACCGAGGGCAAGAAGCTCTGCTTGCCCACCCGGATCGCCCCCACCCGCACGGACTGCTGTCCGCCGGGGTTGATCACCCACAGGTCGTAGAGACCGGGACCGAGGGCGGGCAGGTCGATATCCAATGTGCTTTCATCAATCCAGGTCATCTTATCCACAGGGATCTCCTGATCCCCCAGTATGACGCGAACAGTGAGGGACTGCATGAGGTTGATTCCAACCACACGGAAGGTCCCCGCATTCCCCGCATCAATTTGTGCAGGCGTCACCCCATAGATCATCGGCGTCAACCAGCTTCCCAATGCCACGTCATCCACGAATGCCCTCAGATTGAGATCCCCGGCACCCTGTTCGATGGCAAAGGTAACGGTGACAGTTTGCCCCGCCCAGGGTGACAGATCCGCCCAACCCAGGATCCAATCCGTTGCTTTTGTGGCGGAGAAGACTTGGGTCTCGGACACAGAGTCAGTCACGGTTACCAACAGATGCGAACCCGATGCCCCAGTAGGACGAGCGAACCAGACTTGATAGAAAAAAGAGAGGGTAGGATTGCGCATGTTTGAGGGGATCGTCACCCGTTGAGAGAGAGCGTCAACCCGTTCGGAAGTCTCGCTGCGACCGGGGGTAGAGTGAAGCCACACACCGGGCCAACTCGAGTTATAGAATGCCCACAGAAAATGAGGTTGATTGGAGGAGTCAAAAAACAGAAGTCCTTGGGAACAGGGTAGATAGCCCATTTCGTTATCCCGAAAGACGAGGGGGTCGGTCGTCATTCCATCAGGGAGTAGCTGCTGGTAAAGGGCGAACTTAGTGCTCAACTCGTGAGTTTCGTATTGACAGCCAACCAGATGTAGCGCACCGAGACGATCCTCTGCATGGACAAGGTTATACACCTTTTCGCTGACCACGCTGTATGGCGACCATTTGTTGTCAGCCCCTCGAATGGAGTATCTTGCCGACGAATCTCCGCCGTTATTCCACAGCAGATGGACTCGATTTGTTCGGTCGGTCCAAAAATCTCGGATAAGCTGCCTGTTTCCTGCCACCATGGGCTGTTCCGCCTCATACCAAAGTCCGCTACTGTAACGGATGTGATAGTAGAATGCGACACCATAGCCCTCCGAATGAAGCAGATGCACCGTTCCATCTCCAGAAACCGTAAGCGCAAGTTCAGGCGTACCCCACGGCACGGTTGATACCTTTTCTTTGGTGGAGGGTACACCCGTCGTCGCTACTTGTTGGTACCAAATGTTTGTGGCGGGGTACACTCCCTCGGTGGATGCGTAGACTAGATGGATCACATCGTCCGCACCCATGCCTGCAACAGCATCCTGCACCACCATATTCGTCACTACGCCGAGGTTCACCCATGCCCCCTCCCTACTCAGGCTGTAGTGAATGACCATATATTGATCCAACGAGAGTAGATGAAGTGTGTCGTGGCTGTCCACAAAGAAGGCAAAGGTGAACCCTGTGACAGTCAGTTCCTGGGTGTCACTCCACACACCATCGGTCCCAAGTCGCTTGTAATGCCACGCTCCGCCCCATGATTCGCTCCAGATCACATGCAAATTGTCCTGGGAGTCCATTTGGGCAAACATGGCGCTATGGATGGGTTCGGGTTGTATTTCCTGAACACACAGAACCGGATCGCAACCATCACCCAGTTGTGCCCCTTGCGATTCTTGATGAGCCAGCCTAGTGCTGTGATCCTGATTGTAAACAGTTGACCACGCATTCAATTCTTGTCCGTCAGCCGCCTCGAAGGACCCATTTGCAATGATGTTATCCTCAGGAGAAGTTCGCAAGAGAATTGACCGATCAGGTTCGATGGGGACGGTGAAGAAGGGACTGTCTGTACTATTGCCCGTGTCAAACCGGAATGTATGTACCCCGGTTGTGTTGGTACCGACCTCAAACATACCCTGTCGATCTGTCTGCACTGCAGAAACAGGTGCCGGGGACACACTAACTGGGGTCCAATAGAGCGGATTCCCACGACTATCGGTAATTTGGCCCGTCAACTTCCGGGAATAGAAAGCAGTTTGGGCCTCGGCTTGGTCATTCGGTGGCCAAGCCTCCACATTGCCAGCATAATCACGTCCGCGCATCCGATACTGAACAGTAGTACCGCCTGCGGCTATTTGATAGAGGTAGCTCTCGGTAGCGTTCCAGTAGTCATTCTGCCAAGGATCGTTTGAAGTTGCCCGGGACTGAAGTTCGACCTTCCAGAGTCCGGATGGTCCGATGTCCCGAAACGATGCGGTGACATTGTACGCGCCTGCTCTCATCAGTGAAGGCAGGGGATCGATCTGCGAGACAGGCGGCGTTCGATCCGCCACTTCGAAATCCACAAATCCTTTGCCCGGAGAATAGAACATCTCGCGACTACTCCCCCCCTGCAATAGCACGTGGGCATTGACCAATAGGATCCCACCGGCATCCTGAAGTTGGGTGATCAAGATCCTGTACCAACTTTCACCAGGATCCATATCCCAGTCCGTCGGGATCAGATCGACATTTGGGCTGCGACTGCCTGCGATCTGTTGCATCCCGCTGCCGTTGTCCGCAATCGTGGCCACATCATAGGCGCCATCATTTTGGGCCGCATAGGAAAAAGCCAGTTGAACACTGTCTTGGGACCAGATCGGATTCGTCAGATAGGGAAGGGCGGGCGTGATGGCGTGTTGATCGCTGCCATCCCCATTCATAATCCACAATATGCCCGTGGTCTGATCGGCCTGGGACCAGGCAATTCGATTGTCCTTTGACCAACTTGGGGCCACTTGATCCTTGGGCAGGGAAGTCAACTGCACAACGTCGCTGCCGTCAGGGTTCATGGTGTAGATCTGATATTGGCCGCTGCGGTTGGAAGAAAAGGCGATTCGGCTGCCGTCAGGGGACCAACTTGGCATGGTGTCAACGCTTGAATTTTGAGTCAGGCGCTTCAACCCGGTGCCGTCCGCATTGATCACATAGAGTTCCCAGTTGCCGTCCCGATTGGAGACAAAGACGACTTGTTTCGCCTCCCAACCAAAGCGCGGACGAATATCCGCCGCCGGATGGGCAACCAGAGTTGACATAGTGGTCTCGTCGTTGGAGGAAATCATGATGTCCCAATTTCCCTGATAATAGGATTGGAACACAAGCTTTGTCCACGTATCAGGATCAGCTCCATCTGCGATGCGTGGAGTGGCGTTTGGGACGGCTGGCGTCGTTTCTGGAACGGTCGACGCCTCCCCCTCCCACCCCCGCATCCACCATGCGGGTGGCGATTCGTCGGGGGCTGTGATTTCCTGGGCTTGGGCAGATCCCCAAGCGAAAAAGATCGTCATCGCCAGGGCCAACGTGAGTACATAGCCGATGGTTACGATGGGCCGTTGCGTGCAGTGCGCGCTCAAACGGTGTTGCCTTGGGTTGGATTGCGTTTCGGGAGTCATTGGGATTCCTTATCCTTTTGAGGTTCTTGGGGGTGATTGTCCAGTACAAGCCAAAGTATCTGGGATCAAAGTGATCCCAGATACTTTGGCCATCCTTCGGACTGGCCGATCCTACTGAGCCAGATTCGTAAAGCTAACTTTTCGATAGTCTCGCATATAGCCTGTGGCCCCATCGGCACCATAGATCAGCACAGTCCAGGAGAAATTCGGCGGGACGCCAGGAACCGTGGGCAGATCCACATTCTGCAACGTATACGCGCCCGCATAGCCTACACTGGGACTCGTGAACCGATTGTTGAGCGTAGATTCGTTCAAAACAAATCGGTATGTCTCATCCGAATGGCCGGGCCGAGGCGTCCAGCGGAAGGTGTAGGGTAGCGCCACCGACGCATCGGGGGCAGGATCGGTCAGAATCAACGGGGCAACGTCAAAGGCGGGTAGATCGATACGCTGACCCTGCGCCAGGTCGAAAATCGGCGCGGTCTCCCAACGGTAGAGGGTATTGCCCCCTTGGTTGCCAAAGCTGACAAAGTAGGAGTAGCCCGGTCGCAAAAGGGGAACATCCGAGAAAGTATAGCTCCCCGTTGAATCAGCATTCGTATAACCAACACTGTACGATCCTGAGCCCGGTGCGCCCTGTCCCCGCAAGTCAACCAGTCCGTTGACTTCGGGCGATCCCCCGTTCATCACCTTGCCGGCGATGGTGGTGGATGCGCCTTCTCTGAATTTGACATTACTTCCAGTTGATTGGCCGCTTGATCCATCGGCTTTGTGAATCATCACAACCCAGGACAGCGTGGAGGAAAGGGGGAAACCAGTAAGATCTGCCGGCTGCATGGTGTATGCGCCCACGTACCCCACATCCGGGCCTACAAACTTCTTGCCATCCAGCGAATTGAACAACACAAACTGATATGTCTCGTCGGCGTTGCCCGGTCGGGGAGTCCAGCGGAAGGTATAGGGCAATGCCACAGTGGCGTCTTCTGCGGGATCGGTCAGGACCACATTGGCGATGTCAAAGGTAGGCAGGGTGATGTTGTCCCCCTTTTTCAATGCAAGAACCGGCGCCGCATCCCAACGCTGAAGCGTGTTGAGGCCTTGGTCATTGTTTCGGCCAGAATTAGCAGAATCGCGTAGACATGTGCGGTCATCGTTTCGGCCAATTGCCCTTATTTCCGAGGGAAATTGATGCCGAACCTCTCTCGCCACGATGGATGCGTTCAGAAAATATTCACAGTTTGGCCGAAACGATGACCGTGGCCCGTGTTGATTTGCTGATAATCAAACACAACAGTGTATGAATTCCCGGGATCCAGAGGAGCAAGACCAGAAAACCGATAGCTTCCATCTGCATTTGTAGACATAGATCCGCCATTGTACCCTTGCCCGACGAGGCGCACCTGTGCAAAAGCAGGCGCTCCACCCTGCACGACTTTACCGCCAATGGATGTCGGCGGGCTAGAGACGGTTGGCAGATAGATGAACTTGTCGAGGGCGGGCGGATCCACAGCAGGGTGGGCTTCCAGCGGCGTTCCCGCTGTGAAGACCAGGGCCAACAACATAACCAACGCGCTCATGCCTAAAAATCGAAATCGTTTGACCCAACTCATGCTTCGTTCCTTTCATGGCTCTCTCCATCGCAGAGAGAGGGATGGGAGATGCGCTCCCCCTTCGGTGTTCAGGGGTGAGCGGAAAACTGTGGGCGGCATGGCATCCGCCTATGGGGAGTATTTCACGGGTTGCCGAAGATAGATAGGGACAAATGTCATGGACTTCTACAGTTCAATGTCCCGCTTCCGCGGCCCGGTTTTACACCCATCGGCCCAGCCTCCGGCCCAAGATCATCCTATCACGATTAACCCTTCCATGATCTATCAACTATCTCCCACACCTCTCTCAACTTTTCCATAGCCCCCAGATTTTACACAAAATCAGCGATGTTCCCCCAAAAAGCCCACAACTTTTTGCCCCTTGACAGGGCCCATTTCCCATGCTATCATACAACATGAAAGGTGAATCAGGTGTCAACTTCTGCCCCACTCGACCGGCCTCAGCCGGTCACTGCCCGAGGACAACAGACCCGCCAAAACCTGCTGGACGCCGCGGAAGCGGTCTTTGGCGAGGTGGGCTATGATCGCGCCTCCATCACCGCGCTGACCCGGCGGGCCGGGGTGGCCCAGGGCACGTTTTATGTCTATTTCCCCGACAAGAAATCGATCTTTGTGGAACTGGTGCGGGTACTCAGCCGCCAGGTGCGCCAGGAGATGGCCGAGGCCGTGGCCGGATTGACCGACCGTCTCCAGATCGAGCGCACGGGCTTTCGGGTCTTCTTCAGCTTTATCCATCACCACCGGGGCATGTACAAGATCGTGCGCCAAGCCGAGTATGTGGACGAAGAACTCTATCGCTGGTACTACCGGCGTATGGCCGATGGCTATATCCAGGGCCTCTCTCGGGCCATGGATGCCGGGCAGATCCGGCGCATGAACCCAGAGGTGCTGGCCTATTGTCTGATGGGCATGGGCGACTTTCTGGGCATGCGCTGGGTGCTGTGGGGCGAGGACGACCTGCCCGATGGGGTGTTCGAACAATTCATGGGCCTGATCCAGCGGGCCATGGCGCTGCCCCAGACATAGGCCCGTCCGCAAGAATCCACGCACGGCATGTTGCCCCCTCTTCATTGACGCAGGAAGATCCCATGAACAAAGGAGCAGAAAATGGCTACCCCAATCGTTTCCCGTTTTGTTGAAACCGACCGTCTGCGCACCCACATTTTGACCGCCGGGCCAGAGGATGGCACGCCCCTCCTGTTGATCCACGGCAACGTGTCGTCGTCGGTCTTCTTTGATGAGTTGCTGGCCAGCCTGCCCGACACCTTCCGGGCCATCGCGCCAGACCTGCGGGGCTTCGGCCAGTCCCAGAGCAAAGCCGTAGACGCCACCCGGGGTCTGCGGGATTTCTCCGACGACCTCTACGCGCTGATGTCCGCCCTGGGCCTGGCCGACACCCCCGTACATCTCATGGGCTGGTCTGTGGGCGGCGGGGTGGCCATGCAGTATGCCATGGACCACGCGGCCCAGGTGGCCTCCTTGGCGCTTCAGGCCCCGGTTGCCCCCTACGGCTTTGGCGGCACCCGAGACGCCGGGGGGACGCCCATCTATGCCGACTATGCCGGGTCCGGCGGCGGCACGGCCAACCCGGAATTTGTGCAGCTTCTGGGGGCCAAGGACACCAGCGGCGAGAGCGACTTCTCCCCCCTCAAGGTGATGAACGGCTTCTATTTCAAGCCTCCCTTCCAGGTGGAGCCAGCCCGGGAAGCCCGCTTTGTGGATGCCATGAATACCACCGTGACCGGTCCAGGCAACTACCCCGGCGACATGACCATGTCCCCCAACTGGCCCACCGTCGCCCCGGGCGCCACGGGCATGAACAACGCCCTCTCGCCCAAATATCTGGACCTGAGCGGCTTTGCCCACATCGATCCCAAGCCCCCCGTGCTGTGGGTGCGGGGAGACAGCGATCTGATCGTCTCGGACACCTCCCTCTTCGACTTCGGCTTCTTGGGGCAACTGGGCGCGGTCCCCGGCTGGCCCGGCGCGGAGGAATTCCCGCCCCAACCCATGATCGCCCAGACCCGGGCCGTCTTCGACGCCTACGCGGCCAACGGCGGCTCCGTCACCGAATCTCTCTACGAAAACTGCGGCCACTCCCCCCACATCGAACACCCAGACCGCTTTTTGGCCGAGATGATGGACTTTCTTAACGAGTAATGAGTATCGAGTAATAAGCGGGGTCGACCACGTTCATTACTCGTTACTCCTTACTCGTTTCTCGAACTTCCCAAGAAATGAGACTGCCCATGACCACACCCCCTCGCCATCCCCAAATCCTGTCCACGGGCCGCTATGTGCCGGAGAAGGTGTTGACCAACGACGATCTGGACGCGCTTTTGGGCGAGTCCGTCGGCCCGTGGCTGATCAAAAATGTGGGCATCGAGGCCCGGCATGTGATGGCCGAGGACGAGCGCACGTCGGACATGGCCGTGGCCGCGGCCCGCCAGGCCTTGGCCCGGGCCAACATGGCCCCGGAGGCGCTGGACCTGATCATCATCGCCACAGACACGCCGGACTATATCAGCCCCTCCACGGCGTCCGTGGTGCAGGCCAAGCTGGGCGCGGTCAACGCCGGCACCTTCGACATCAACAGCGCCTGCGCCGGGTGGGTGATCGCCCTGGACCAGGCGGCCAAGTCCATGATCGCGGATGTGGACTACAACCGGGTGCTGGTGGTGGGTGCCTACGGCATGACCAAGTTTATCGACTGGACCGACAAAAAGACCTGCACCCTCTTCGCCGATGGGGCCGGGGCCGTGGTCCTGGGCATCGGGGACGAGCCGGGCTATTTGGGGGCCAAAATGTTGGCCCGGGGCGAATATCACGATGCCCTGGGCGTCTTCACCGGGGGCACGGCCCGCCCTGCCACCCCGGAGACCATTGCGGCCCACGGCAAGCCCCACGTGGAGTTTGTGCGCAAATTTCCGGCCACCTTCAACACGGACAACTGGCCGCCCCTGATCCACGCCACCTTGGCCAAGGCCGGTCTGACGTTGGACGATGTAAACCTCTTCGTCTTCACCCAGCTCAACCTGCGCACCATCGAGGCCACCATGCAGGCGCTGGACCAGCCCATGTCCAAGACCCACTGGATCATGGACAAATGGGGCTACACCGGCTCGGCCTGCATCCCCATGGCCCTGGACGACGCCGTGGAGAAGGGCAAGGTCAAGCCCGGCGACGTGATCCTCTTCTGCGCCAGCGGTGGCGGGTTGGCTATGGCGGTGGCAGCGTTTAGATGGAAAAAGCAATGAGTAAGGAGTAAGGAGTAAGGGTTGGTCAAGGACGTCCTTAGGTTCTCAAGGACGTCCTTGACCAGACAAATTACGCATTACTCCTTACTCATTGCAGTTCGCAACAGGAGTTGTCTCCATGTACATCGGTGACTGGATGGGCCGAGGGGCGCAGTATTGGCCCGACAATGTAGCGGTTGTGGACGCGGACAAGCTCGACGCTGGGCGACCGGAGCAAGGGCGCTTCACCTATGCGCAGATGGACCGGCGGGCAGAGGCTGTGGCCGGGTGGCTGCAAGCCCAGGGCGTGGGCCACGGAGACCGGGTGGCCGTGGTCGCCCTCAACGGCGTGGAGGCGCTGGACATCTTCTTCGCCTGCGGCAAGCTGGGCGCGATCTTCGTGCCCTTCAACTGGCGGCTGCACCCGGCGGAACTGGCTGATCTGGTCGTCCAGACCACCCCAAAAGCCCTCTTTTTCTCCGACGAGTTCACCCAATCCATCGCCGCCATCCAGCCCGATTGCCCGTCGATCACAAGTTATGTTCATCTGGAAGGCCCCGGCCTCCCAACCAGCGCACCGTACCAATCGATTCTCAACAGCGCCAATCCAAAATCCAAAATCGACAATCCAAAATCCGAAGAGGACGTGGTCGCCCTCCTCTTCACCGGCGGCACCACGGGCCTGCCCAAGGCGGCCCAGATCAGCTATCGCATGATCGCCTGGAACACGCTCAACACCGTGATCCACGAGCTGAACCGGGACGACGTGACCCTGACCCACACGCCGCTTTTCCACACCGGCGGGCTGCTGGTCTACACAGTGCCTCTGCTGACACTTGGCGGCACGGTCGTCCTCATGCGCAAGTGGACGCCCGACGAGATGCTCAAGTTGATTGCCCAGGAACGGGTCACCATGTTCTTCTGTGTGCCCACCCAATATCAGATGCTCATGGCGTCGCCCGCCTTTGCCCAGACCGACTTTTCCAGCGTGCGCTTCCTGACCAGCGGCGGCGCGCCCTTGCCGGTTTCGCTGTTGAAAGCGTGGACCGCAGTCCACGCCACCCCCTTCAAGCAGGGCTTTGGCATGACCGAGTTTGGGCCGGGCATCTTCAGCATGGGGCCGGAGTTTGCCGTCAGCAAGGCCGGGTCCATCGGACGGCCCAACTACTTTGTGGAGGCCCGGCTGGTGGACAAGAACAACGTCCCCGTGGCCACGGGGAAGGTGGGGGAGTTGGTCCTGCGGGGACCGGCCATGTGCTCCGGCTATTTCGACAACCCGACGGCCAGCGCCCAAGCCGTCGATGACCAGGGCTGGTTCCACACCGGCGACATGGCCCGCGTGGACCCCGACGGCTTCTACTTTATCGTGGACCGCAAGAAGGACATGTTCATCTCCGGCGGCGAGAACGTCTATCCCGCCGAGATCGAGAAGGCCCTGTACGAGCATCCCGCGGTCCACATGTGCGCGGTGATCGGCGTGGCCGATGCCAAATGGGGCGAAGTGGGCCTGGCCTGCGTGATCCTCAAGCCGGGGGCGCAAGCCACGGAAGCCGAGCTGATCGACCACATGCAGACCCGGCTGGCCAAGTTCAAAGTACCCAAGTCGGTTCGTTTTTACAGCCAATTCCCCATTTCCGCTGCAGGAAAAATCCTGAAGCGGGAATTGAAAGCAGCCGTTAGCGGTTAGCTACCGAGAGGGGTTCAGCCAAGGAAAAGATAGAACACGGATTGAACGGATCGGACGGATTTTTACTGATCTTTTAAAATCCGTTTTTGATCCGTCGCATCCATCCGATCCGTGTTCTATTTTTGAAGTAAGTTGTCTCGAAAGGAGCGTACATGGACACCCTTGCCGCGGCCAACGGCATCAACCTGCACTGCCTGGACCATATCGCTGAGTTTGCGACCCATTCTTGAGCAGGCTTGAGATTGGGAGATTGAGAGAATAGGAGATTGCCACGACCCAATCTCCCACTCTCCCAATCTCCTACTCTCTCAATCTCCCAATCTCAATGCTTTCTCGTATCTCGCACACGTCTCGTGTTTTATTCACTCTACCCAAAGGAGACCTACAGATGAAAAGATTTCAACCCATCCTGATTGGCATTTTGCTGTTCAGCCTGTTGCTGTCAGCTTGTGCCGCCCCGGCTGCAACGCCCGCAGCCCCCGCCGCTGAAGAAGCCCCGGTCGCCGCAGTCGAAGCCCCTGCGGCTGTTGAGGCCCCCGCCGTCGAAGCCCCGGCTCCCGAAGCCGCTCCCACGGAAGCGCCCGCCCCAGAGGCCGCCCCCGCTGACATGGCCCTGACCTGCGCCGAACCGGTCAAGATCGGTCTGATCACAGACCTGACCGGTGGCCTGGCCATCTACGGTGTGATGATGGAACGCAGCTTCCTGCTGGGCATGGAATACATGGCCGGCGCAGCGGGCAGCGCGGACAACGTCTTCAAGATCGACGATTGTGATGTGCAGGTGATCGTCAAGGACGACCAGGGCAGCGCCGAGACCACGGCCACCCTGGCCCGCGAGTTGATCGAGGTGGATCAGGTGAACATGCTGGTCGGCACGGTCAGCTCCGGCAGCACGGCCACCCTGCAAGAGATCGCCAAGGAGAACGACACCGTCCTGATCGTGGCCCCGGCCGCGGCCAACGACATCACCGGCGTCAACTTCAACGAGTACACCTTCCGCACCAGCCGGGAAAACTATCAGGACTTCATCGCCCTGTGTGAATACCTGGCCCCTGAGTTCAAGACCTTTGTCCAGATCGCCCCGGACTACAGCTTCGGCTACGGCGGCGCCTTCTCGGCACGGGATGCCTGTACCTTCTTCGGCGGTGAGTTCGTGGCCGATGACATCTTCGCCCCCGCGGACACCACAGACTTCACCCCCTACATGGAGCAGATCCTGGACTCCGGCGCGGCCGCCTTCGTGGTGACCTGGGCCGGTGGTGGCTTCATCCCCCTGATGCAGTCGGCCAAGGAACTGGGCGCGCTGGACACCATGGAGTTGGGCTCGGCCTTCATCAACAACAGCTTGATGCCGGTCTTCTTCGGCAACGCCGTGGGCAGCACCGCCAGCATCCTCTATCACTACACCGCCCCCAACAATCCCATCAACGACTGGCTGACCACCGAGACCCTGGCCCGCTACCAAGTGCCGCCGGATCTCTTCGACGCTGACGGCATGAACGCAGCCATCATGGCCGTGGAAGCCCTCAAGGCCACGAGTGGGGACACCTCCTCCGCAGCCCTGATCGGCGCCATGGAAGGCATGAGCTTCGAGGGTCCCAAGGGTACCATCTTCGTGCGCCCGGAAGACCATGTGGCCATCCAGGACATGTACGTGCTCAAGCTGGTGAACGTGGACGATCCTGACTTCAAATTCTACGAGATGGTCAAGACCGTGCGCCCGGAGCCCCCCTGCCTCCTGCCCGAAGCCCTCAAGGACCGCTGTGGCGACCTGCCGTATGGGAGTTTGAGTGGGGAGTAGGGTTTGTTTGTTGATACGTTGATTGGTTGATTGTGGGGAGATTGGGAGAGTAGGAGATTGGGAGATTGATCTGGGTCCATGTGGCCAGAAAAAATCTCCTAATCTCTCAATCTCCCAATCTCCCCCTCAAATTCGAGGTCCAGCTATGCCCAAAGACCCCAGTTCAAACATCATTCTGGAAACCCGCAGCGTGCGCAAGCAGTTTGGCGCGTTGGTGGCCGTGGACAATGTGAGCATGCAGGTGCAGCGCGGCTCCTTCCACGCCATCATCGGCCCCAACGGCGCGGGCAAGACGACTTTCTTCAATTTGCTCAGCGGCAACCTGGAACCCAGCAGCGGCCAGATCATTTTCAAGGGCAAGGACATCACCCGTCTGCCCGTGCATCGCACGGCCCATCTGGGCATTGGCCGCTCCTTCCAGATCACCAATATTTTCCCCAATCTGAGCGTGGCCGAGAATATCCGCCTGGCCGCCCAAGCCCTGGGCAAGGACAATTTTCGCTTCCTGCGCCCGGCCTCCTATTTTCGCAAATACGAAGAGCGGGCCGCCGGGGTGATGGAACAGGTGGGGTTGTTGAGCCGGGCCGCCGCGCCGGCCCGCACATTGCCCCACGGGGATCAGCGCAAGCTGGAGCTGGGCATGCTCCTGGCCCCGGACCCGGAGGTGCTGCTGCTGGACGAGCCGACCGCCGGCATGGCCAGCGAACAGGTACCCGAATTGATCGCCCTGATCCGCAAAATCCAGACCAGCGGCGGCAAGACCATCATGCTGGTGGAACACAACATGAACGTGGTGATGAGCGTGTCGGACACCATCACCGTCATGCACCAGGGCGCGGTCTTGGCCGAAGGCACACCCGCCCAGATCCGCGAGAACGAGACGGTGCAAAAGGCCTATTTGGGCGAACTCTATGGGGATCTGAGCTGATGCCAAACATTCTTGATGTCCAAGCCATCCACACCTTTATCGGCCAATTCCACATTTTGGAAGGGATCTCGGTCACTGTGCCGACGGGCAGCATCACCGCGCTCCTGGGCCGCAACGGCGCGGGGAAGACCACCACCCTCAAGTCCATCATCGGGCTGACGCCTCCCCGCCAGGGCCAGGTGATCTTTGACGGGCAGCCCATCCAAGGCCGGCGCAGCTACGAGATCGCCTCCATGGGCATCGGCTTTGTGCCCGAACACCGGGCCATCTTCCGGGACCTGAGCGTGCTGGAGAACCTCAAGCTGGCCGAGCGCAAAAAGGGCGACTTTGAGCGCAAAGAAGCCTTCATCTTCGACCTCTTCCCGGACCTGAAACGGCTGATCAGGCTGCCCGGCACCAACCTCTCCGGCGGCCAACAGCAGATGTTGGCTGTGGCCCGGGCCCTGGTGCCCGACAACCGACTGCTCCTGATCGACGAACCCAGCGAAGGGCTGGCCCCGGTCCTCATCGAGCAGATGATGGCCGCCATCCGCCAGCTCTCCGCCGAATCCACCGTGCTGCTGGTGGAGCAAAACTTCATCGTCGCCAGCCGCCTGGCCCAGCAATATGTGATCGTCGAAGAAGGCCGCTCGGTCAAAGCGGGCAAAATGGCCGATCTGGTGGACGACAAAGAGACGATTCGACACTATTTGGGCGCGGCGTGACGGGCAATGAGTGACGAGTAACGAGTAATTTGGTTGGGTCTTGACAATTCATTCTCAAAGACACCAACCAAGTCCAACACCACGCATTACTTCATTACTCATTACTCGTTCCAAAATTCAACAATCCAGCGAAAAAACAACCATGCAAACACTTCAAAAAAACCGAACCCAGATCATTGTATTGACCATTCTGGCCGTGCTGTTGTTTATGGCCATTCAGGGCATGAGTACCCGGGATTGGGTGGTGACGGTCCTGCGCGGGTTGTCCGTGGGGGCCATCACTTTCTTGGTGGCGTCGGGGTTTAGCATCATCCTGGGGTTGATGGATGTGCTGAACCTGGCCCACGGCACCCTCTTTATGATCGGGGCCTACATGGGCTGGAGCGTCTATGTGCGCCCGGACAGCTTTGTGGATCTGCTGACGCCCCTGGCCCTGGTGCTGGCCGGGCTGTTGCTGATCCCCCTCTTTTCCCGGCTCTTGGGCCGTACGAAGCTGCCCGCCACCGTGGACCGGATCTGGCCCTGGGTGGGGTTGGCCGGAGCCGTGGGCCTGCTGGTCCCCCTGTGGGGCAAAGCGCCCATAGCCATGTGGTCGCCGGACGTCTACACCGACAGCCCCATCGTCTGGTCCCAAAACATGGACCTGGGCAACGTGGCCGGGCTGGTTCAGCCTGCCCAGTGGGAGGGGATCGCCCCCTTTCTGGGCTTGGCCGGGTTGATCCTGGTGGGACTGCTGGCCGGGCTGAGTCTGGCCGGGCTGAACCGCGGAGAGATCCGCCGGGAGAGCAATGTGGCGGGCAAGCGGTCCACCCGTCCCCTACTCTACTTTGGGCTATTGGTCGTCGCCGGGCTGGGGATCTACCTTGCCAACGACATCCTCACCGGCGCCCTGTTGGGCATGGACACCACCCTGCTCTTCCTGATCGCCATTGTGGTGGCGACCGTGGCTGGGGCGGCCCTGGGCGCGCTGATCGAATTCACCATGATCCGCCCCCTCTATGACCGGGCCATCTATCAACTCATGCTCACCTTTGGCCTGGCCTTCATCGGCACAGAGTTGGTGCGGGGGATCTGGGGGCGCACGGGCTTTACCATGCCCCGGCCCTCCATGTTCGCCGGTTCCGGGGACGGCTGCCCGGCGGACAGCTTCAGCGGCTGGCTGCAACACCGCTGCTCCACCATCGTGCTGGAGATCGGCGGCGAAATCGCCCGCATCCGCACCTATAACGAGATCTTTGTGATTGTGGTCGGCCTGGTGGTGTTGGTGGTCGTGTGGATCTTGCTGCAACGCTCCCGCCTGGGCATGATCATCCGGGCCGGGGTGCAGGACGGCGAAATGGTCGAGGCCCTGGGCATCAACGTGCGCTGGGTCTTCACCCTGGTCTTTGGGCTGGGGGTGGGGCTGGCGGCCCTGGGCGGCGTGCTGGCCGGGCCTAGCATGGGTCTTTCCGACGGCATGGGCGCCCACCTGCTCTTGGGCGCGCTGATCGCCCTGGCCATCGGCGGGCTGACCAGCTATCCGGGCGCGGCCGCCGGATCCCTCTTGGTGGGGCTGGTGCAACAGTTTATCATCAAATATGGGGCCATCGGCATCAACCTGCCCTTCATGGCCGACCCCTTCAAGCCCTCACCGCCCCTGGTGCCGGCCTCGACCGTGCTGCTCATGGTCATCATCCTCCTGGTCATGCCCCAGGGTCTCTTTGGACGGAAGGAGTAGGCGACCATGACGACAACTACACGCAAAAGCTCACTATTGGGACGACTCCCGGCTGGCGATGGCTTTCTCCTCGCCGCCTTGGGGGTGCTGATCCTGCTGCCCTTTTTGCTGGCCCTGGCCTATGGGCAGCCCTTCGGCGAAGTGTGGACCAGCGAAGCGGGCAACACCAAGTTTATCCAGGGGCTGATGATCGAGGTCTTCATCCTGGGCATCTATGCGTTGAGCTACGACCTGATCCTGGGCATCACCGGTCTGCTCTCCTTTGGCCACGCCATGTTTTTCGCCGTGGGGGCCTATGCCACTGGCATCGCGCTCAAGACCCTTGGCTGGAGCTTCTTCCCCACCCTGTTGATGGTGATCTTCGTGGGGATTGTACAGGCCCTGCTCTTTGGGCTGGTGCTGCCCAGGGTGAAGGGCATCACCTTTGCGTTGGTCACCCTGGGGCTGGCCTCGGTCTTCGAGATCGTGATCCGCACCCGAGAGGTGATGGAATACACGGGCGCGGACGTGGGCTTGCAGGGCATTCCCCGGCCAGATTTCCTCAACCCTGTGACCGAACGGCTGCGCTTCTATTACGTGGCCCTCTTCGCTATGGTCTTTGCGTACATGGTCTTCCGCCGCTTCGTCAACTCTCCCACGGGCCGGGTCTGCGTGGCCATCCGGGAGAACGAGGACCGGGCCAAGATGCTGGGCTACAACACTTTCACCTTCAAACTGGCCGCGCTCCTGCTGGCCTCCATCACCGCTGCCCTGGCCGGGATGCTCCACACGTTGTATAAACCCCTGGTCAGTCCGGAGATCGCCAGCCTGGGCTACACGGTGGATGCCCTGCTCATGATCCTGATCGGCGGCATCGGCACCCTCAGCGGCGCGCTGGCCGGGGCCGGGGTCTTCCGCCTGTTGGATTTCTACTTCAGCAAATGGTTTGGGGAGAGCGCCGGCTTCCTGATCGGCGCGGTCTACGTGGCCATCGTCCTCTTCCTGCCCTACGGTATCGTGGGCACCTGGCGGTCCAAGTCGGTGAATTGGACGCGGGGCATGGCGCGGATCAGGGGGCTATTTGGAGGCAAAGAGTGATCGGCGGTAAACTGTCAAGGACCTGATACGTAACTCAAGTCAAAGTCTGGTATGGCCGTTCGCACCAGGGGGTGCGAACTCCGCGAATGCCTGACCAGAAATCATGTGGAGTTCGCACCCCCTGGTGCGAACGGGTCAGCCAGACTTGGCCGTGAGTCACGATCTTTCGTTTATTTGACCACGGAAGACACGAAAAGATCGAGAGTGTTTTTCGTGTCTTCTGTGGTCAAGAATGAGACACACGAATGAGCGACCTATCACTTCCAAAACTCCCACCGATCCATCCCGGCGAAATCTTGCGGGAAGAATTCTTGACGCCCCTGGGCATCAGCCAAGCCCGGCTGGCCAGGGAGATCAGTGTGCCCGCCCGTCGCATCAGCAAGATCGTCCACGGCAAGCGAGGCATCACGCCGGATACGGCTCTGCGCCTTTCCAGATATTTTGGCATGTCGGAACGATTCTGGCTCAATTTGCAATGTCACTATGATCTAGAAGTGGCAAAGGACCATCTGGCTGAACGCCTTGAGCAGGAAGTTCGGAGTTTCAAGCACAGACAATCCGCAGAAATTGACCCAGTCACCGCAAAACTGAACGAAATCTACGCGGTCGAGGATTCAAACCTCGACCCGGTTCTCGTCCAACTCCAAGCCCTCTCCATGTCACCGGATGAATTCCATGCCCTCTCCCCACGAACTCCTCACCCGTCTTGACGCCATCGGCGCATCCCTTTCCGCAACCGACCACGGCCTGGCCCTGATCGGCCTGGGTTCCGTGGGGCTGGCGTTGGACCGATTGGACGCGTACGCGGATCTGGGCTGCTTCGCCATTGTGGAGCCGGGCCATGGGGCGATTCGAGATCTAACGTAAACGAGGTTCTCCATGTCCGGTACGCTCTACATTTTCTATACCCTGGCCAATCTGACCCTGCTGATCTGGGGGCTGACCCTGTGGCGGCGCTACCAACTGATCAGCACCCTGCTCATCGTCGCGGTGATCTTCGGCCTGGTCTACGACAACCTGATCCTGGCCGTGGGCACCCAAATGGACGCCGGGACGACCCTCTACGCCCTGAGCGTGCCCCGCTTTTGGCTGCATCAACTGGTCCTGCCCTGGCTGATCCTGGCCGCCTTCGATCAGGCTCGCCGAGCCGGGATCGCCTGGGCGCAGAGACCCCAGGGCCGTATGGTCGCCGTGGCGGTCTCCGCGTTGGTGATGGTGGCCGGCGTCCTCACCCGCATTGTGGGGGTGAGTTGGGAACCGGCGGTGATGGATGGGGTGACCCGCTATGTGGCCGTGGGCGTGGCCGGGCCGCCCCTGGTCAGCATCGTCAGCATCGGCTTCGGGACTGTGGTCGGCTTCTTCCTGTGGCGGAAGCTGGGCTGGCCGTGGATCGCCCTGACCGGGATGCTGGTCTTCATCGGCGAGGGCATCCCTGTGGAGGCGGTGAAACGGGTCTTGGGCTCCGGCGCAGAGGTACTCTTCATGGCCGCTATGTTGGCGCTGGACCGCAGACAAGGAGAAGACGCAGGATGATCACCAACGATTGGCTGGCCAAACGGGCCGACCTGACCCCGGACAAGATCGCCATTATCGATACCATCGCCGGGGCGGAGATCACCTATGGCCAGTGGAACAAGCGGGCCAACCGCACGGCCCATTGGCTGCGGGAGGGGCTGGGCATCCGCAAAGGGGATCGGGTGGCGGTGCTGGCCATGAACTGCATGGAATATCTGGATATCTGGTTTGGATTGGGCAAGATCGGCGGCATTCTGCAGAACTTGAACTGGCGGCTGGCCGTGCCCGAACTGAGGGCCATCATCGCCGACGCTGGGCCTGTGGCGTTGATCTATAGCGGAGACTTTGCTGTCCAGATTCAAACTCTCCAGACCCAACTGCCCGCCCTCCCCCGCTGGATCGCCCTGGACGCCCCCGCCTCCCCCGACCACGAAAGCTTCGCTCAACGGGAGGATTTCCCCGACTCACCCCTTCCGTCTTTTCCCCTAAATTGGAACGATCCCTGGGTGATCTGCTACACCGGCGGCACCACGGGCCTGCCCAAGGGGGCCATTCTTTCCCACGGCAATGTGTTTTGGAATTCGGTCAACACGGTGACAGGGTGGGGGCTGCGGCCCGATGATGTGGCGATTCTGAATTCGCCCCTCTTTCACACAGGGGGGCTGAACGTCTTCACCGCGCCCATGGTGCATTTGGGCGGGACGAGCATTTTGTGCCGAGGGTTTGACCCGGTGCAGGTCTTTGATCTGGTGGAGCAGGGCGGGGCGACCCTCTTTTTTGGGGTGCCGACCATGTTCACGGTGATGCAGCAGCATCCCCGCTGGGCGGACGCTGACTTCTCGAAGACTCGGCTGGTGATCAGCGGGGGCGCGCCCTGTCCGTTGCCCATTTTTGAGCGTTTTTGGGCAAAAGGGGTGGATTTCAAGACCGGCTACGGGTTGACCGAGGCCGGGCCCAACACCTTCTGGCTGCCCCCGGCGGATGTGCGGCGCAAGCCCGGCGCGGTGGGCTTCCCGCTGATGCACATCGACATTCGGATTGTTCAAATTGATGGGGATGGGGCGGGCGACGAGTGCGGCCCGGAGCAGGTGGGCGAGCTGCTGATCCGGGGGGCGCATGTGACGCCGGGCTATTGGAACAACCCGGCGGCCACGGCGGCGGCCATCCAGGACGGCTGGCTGCACACGGGCGACCTGGCAAGGCGGGACGACGAGGGGTATGTGACCATCGTGGGGCGCAGCAAGGAGATGTTCATCTCCGGCGGCGAGAATATCTATCCGGCGGAGGTGGAGAGCGTACTCCACGGCCATCCGGCGGTGGGGGAGGCAGCACTGGTGGGCGTGGCCGACGAAAAGTGGGGCGAGGTGGGCCGGGCCTTTGTGGTGGTGCGGGCGGGCCAAAACTTGAGCGAAGCCGATCTGATCGCCTATTTGCGGGAACGGTTGGCCGGGTACAAAGCGCCAAAATCCATCGTTTTTCTGGCTGACCTGCCCAAGACCGGGGCGGGGAAGATTGACAAAAAGTCGTTGATTGGTTGATTTGTTGATTGGTTGATTGGTGCGTGTCCAGACCAATCAACAAATGACTCTGCTGCAAAAAGGTCAAATTCACCGCAAAGACGCCAAGAACGCAAAGAAAAGCAAGATTTTTTCCTCTGCGTTCTCTGCGAAATCTCTGTGCCCTCGGCGGTTAAATGGCTTTTTGCAGCAGAGTCACAAATCAACCAATCAACAAACCACAGGAGCCGATTATGCCGACCATTTCTGCAAACGGAATCAACATCGCCTATGAATCTGTGGGGGAGGGGCATCCCCTGCTCTTCATCACCGGGCTGGGGTATGGGGGGTGGTTCTGGCACAAACAGGTACCGGAGTTGAGCCGCTATTTCCGGGTCATCACCTACGACAACCGGGGGACCGGGGGGACGGACAAGCCGGATGGTCCCTATTCCACGGCCATGCTGGCCCAGGACGCGGCGGGGCTGTTGGATGGGTTGGGCATCACAGGCGCGTATGTGATGGGCCATTCTCTGGGCGGCTTCATCGCCCAGGAGTTGGCCCTGGCCCGCCCAGAGCTTGTGAGCAAGCTGGCGCTGGCCAGCACCACCTTTGGCGGCCCCAACGCCGTGCCGGTGACCCAGGAGGCCCTGGCGGTGATGATGGACCGCTCCGGAGACCCGGTGGATCTGGTGCGCCGGGGGGTGGCGATTGCGGCCGCGCCGGGCTTCACCGCCGCCCATCCGGATGTGGTGGATGCGTTGGTGGCCTATCGGCTCACCGGCCCGGTGCCCGCGGCCCAATATCAGGCCCAGATGATGGCCGGGGCCATGCACAACGCCGAGGAGCGGGTGGCGGGGATCACCTGCCCCACGCTGGTGCTCTTTGGCGAGCATGACAAGGTGGTGCCTCCGGCCAACGCGGCGTTGCTGACGGCCAAGATCGCCGGTTCGGTCAGCCGCATCCTGGCCAACACGGGCCACATCTTCCCCCTGGAAGACGCAGATGCCACCAATACCGCGCTGTACGAATTCTTCGCAGGATAAAAATCACCGCAAAGGCGCAAAGGACGCAAAGGGAAAAATAGAACACGGATTTGACAGATGAGACGGATCAAAAACGGATCTCATCAAAAGATCCGTCAAAATCCGTTTTATCCGTTCAATCCGTGTTCTATTTTTTCCTTTGCGTCCTTTGCGCCTTTGCGGTGATTTTTATCCTGCGAAGAATTCGTACA
>CAZKEX010000018.1:0-26959 GCA_964551895.1 uncultured Caldilineaceae bacterium
CTGCTGTAGACCACTGGCATTCATCTTGATAACAAATCGTTTGAAGACATCGCCGTCGATCAGTGTATTGGGATCCAGCGTGAAGACAATATAGGGATCGCCGCCTGTGGGCGTGACATTGAGTACGCCATTGCTTTGGGAATTTACGGTAAGCTGGTTGAGGGTAAACTGATTGGCATTGTCCATGTTCCAGGGGGTGTCCAAGGTTAGCCCGGCATAGTCAATGCCCGAGGTTTCGTAGATGTAGTAGTCCGCCGGAGCCATCAGCCCGGCCAGCCACGTGTAGGATCTGTTCGCAGCGTTCAGTCCGGTGGCAATAACGGTCGTCTTGTCCGGCTGGCTGTTCGTGGGGGCGGCATAGAGCGAGACGACCCCAGCGTTGGCCTGGAAGGGAACGGTGTAGGTGGGCAGGTCGGTCTCAGAAACCAGGCGGATCCAATCGATCTTGAAGTTGACATTCGCTTGGTTGATGGGGCCGAGACGCAGGCCCTGGAAATTCCCGGTCCAGTTTTCTGTGCCGCCATCCAATCCGATGGTCTTCAGGTCCACAACATAGGTAAACCAGCCTGCTTGGATGGGAATAGGTTTGGATATGCCGATCTGCGACAGATTGAGATCTCTGGCCCAGAGCAGACGACCGGCCGCCCCGGTGGGGGCGTTGTCCACATACATGCGCATGACAAAATAACGGTAACGATCTGCGTTGATGGGGGTGTTTATCCCATATTTGGTGTATGCGTTCTGATACCCCCCGAAGCCCGGCCATTTCAGGAAGATCTGCGGGTCGCCCGAGGTTGTCTTGCCCACCAGCATCCTATTGTCGATAGCCAACCGATCTGTGCCAGCCGCTGACGTCACATTCTGAGATTTTTCGTTGTAGATGTCGGTGATGGCGGCCATGTCCCAGGGGTCGCCCAGCACCTCCGACGCGTAGTCGAAGCCCTCGCCGACAATGACAGCAGCGTCAGCTCCGGCAGGGCTGGCGGCTGATGCGGCTGCCAACGCTGGTCCGCCTGTCATCCCCAATCCGAAGAATAATAGGGTGGCCAAAATGACCATATATAGCTGTATTGTTGGCAATGAGGCGATCGTATTTGTGGTCCGTTTTGCACTATCTGACATTGTGTGGTCTTTCTCCGTTTTTGCTGACATGGTGTGTTATGTCTGAATTGACCGGGCCGAAAAATCCCCTGCCGCTTTCATTCAATGCGAGCGGACACAGGATCATCTCGGCTTTGATAATCGTGAAGCGCCGGGTAATTTATGTTGGCCCGGAGGGTAAAATACGTTAACAGCATTCGCTAATGACAAGGTATTTGTATTATTATGACAGAGTTAAACATGGGGGACAAGATGACCAATTGCCCATTTATGCATATATGACTCTGCTGCAAAAAGGTCAAATTCACCGCAAAGACGCCAAGAAAAGCAAGATTTTCCTCGGCGTTCTCTGCGAAATCTCTGTGTCCTCGGCGGTTAAATGGCTTTTTGCAGCAGAGTCATATATGCTTCCTGCACAAGAATGGGCGACTCAGTTGAGGTGAAAACCCCTATAAAGCACAGATAGGAATTGCCGGAAAATCAGGCAGTTCCTATCTGTGTACTCTATGGGGATGGAGCCAGCGTTTGCCTGCTACCTGCGAACGAAAGGCAGGTAGAGGTCCAACACGTTTTTGGCCACAATCGCGGTCACGGTGATGGATTGGGCGCCGCCTGCCCCACCGTTCACGGTGATGGTGGCTGTGTGGGCGCCCACCGACAGGGCCGAGGCATCCACCCGATATTCGACTTGATCCGCAAATAGGGTGGATCCAGTGGACTTGGTCAGACTGAGCCAGCTCTGGTTGCTGGTGGCCGACCAGGTCAGGGTACCACCGCCACCGTTGATGATGGGAATGATGCCGGAGCGCTGAACGCCGACCTGGACCAGGACAGTGACTGTAGCTGGCGTCTGCAGCAGGGGGGTCCCTGCCCCGACCAAGGTGTAGTTCTGCCCATCCACCACCTGGTTGATGTCCGAGACCCGATCATCTACCCAGGCCGTCACCGTGTACTCGCCAGGCTGAAGGCCGGCCACATCCCAGGCAAAGTTGGCGCCGGTCTGGTTGCGGGCGATCCAGATCGGTTCGCCGCCGCCGACCGGCGTGGCTTGCAGGGAGACTTGGGTGGCGCCGTCAAAGTTCTGCTTGGTCCAGGTCACGTTCAGGGTTTTGGAACCGGTCAGGTGGATCCAGTCAATGCTAAAGGTGATACCGGTCTGGGCCACAGGATCCATGCGCAAGAGTTGTACCGATCCAGTCCAGCCGGTATTGGCCTGTAGATCGATGTCATACACGTTCCAGCCGGGATAAATCTCTATAAAGCTTGTGCTGCCGCTCCCGCCGCCCACCTGGTTCCAGAAGAGCTGGGCATTGACCACGCCACCGGTGTGGCCCGAATACATGCGGAAGCGCAGCCTGTTGTACTGGTTGGTATCGATGGTGGCGCCCCCGGGCATGTTCAGGAAGATGTTCGGATCTGTCGAGGTCGAGACGGCGTTGAAGGTGCCGTTCACCGTGACATTGGTCAGCCCCTGATAGCCAGCAGCCGGGGCAGGGGCGGTCTTGCGCAGGTCCGAATCGTCGGCGAAGTCCCATTCGTTGCCGTTCTTGGTGGCGAAATCTGCGCTCAGACTGGCCGAACGGGTGGGGGTGGTGAAGGTAACCGCGGCCTGGCGCTTGACCGTTACCGGCAGTTCGCTGTAGACGCCCCGAGGTTGGTTCACCCCGTCGATCATCTCCAGATAGATGTAGTAGTCGCCCTGGGCCAGGGCCGATGTGTTCCAAAGGTAGCTGCTCGCACCCAGGGTCGTCGTGGCCACCAAGGTCTTGCCGTTGCTGGCGTTGGTATCGGTATCCCGGTAGATCTTGACCTGTGTATCGGCGTCGCCGCTGGATGCGCTCCACTTGACGGTGTACGAAGTATCTGCCCAGGGCTTCGAAGTCAGGGTTACATAGTCCAGGTGGCCAGAAATCTCGATGCCTGGGATTTCGTTGGGATCAAAGCGGAAGACATTGAGGGTTTGGTGACTCGCCCAGGGTGTGACATTGGGCGATGTGGGGCCTGTGGCCAGATCGATGACGTAGGTGTTCCAGCCCTCGTTGGTCACCGACGCCTCGAATTCGGTGGTATCCGCCGTGCTGTTCTCCCAGGCCAGGAAACGGGCGATGGAGCCGAGACATGTGTCCGTACGATGATCTTCCTTGTAGCGGTAGGTTACATAGCGATAGCGCGCCGGATCGATGCCTGTGCGGGGGTCGGCGAAATACTGGCCCGTGCGCAAGCTTAACTGGGGGTCACCCGTGCGCAGGCAGGGTAGGGTGCCGCCCGGATTGGTGGTGTCGTCATCCGTAAAATTCAATATTCCTGCGCTAAAACTGCTGGTCTGAATTTCATTCATGGCGATGATGTCGCCCGCACTGTCCATATCCCAGGCATCGCCCAAGACCGTGGTGGCATAGTCGGCCCCGCTGGTGTAGCTGGGCGCCGTGGCCTTGGCAATGGGCGCGGCTTTTACTTCCACCCAATTCGGGGCAAAGCTGCCGGTCGCCGCCAGTTGACCTTCACTGGAAGGAACGATGCCGGTGGTCAACGCTGCCCAGTCAATGGCCAGATTCAAGGCAGACATACTGCCGTTAGAGAGTACATCAAAACGTAGATAGTCGATCTGCTTGCCAGCCCAATCCGCATTTCCAGCCATATCCACACTGTAGACGTTCTCGCCTGCCGTCAGCGTGCGGCCGGTAAAGTCGATGGATTTGAGATCCGTGGTTCCGGCAACACGCCAATAGATCTGCCAGGCGTAGAACTGTCCCGTCTTGAGACCGCTGGTCGTCATCTTGATGGCAAACTGGTCGAAGATACTGCCGTCGATGGGTGTGCTGGAGTCCAATGTGAAGACGATATAGGGGTCGCTACCCGTGGGCGTAACATTGAGTACGCCGCCGCGTTGAGAATTTACAGCAAGTTCGTTGAGGGTGAACTGATCGGTGTTGGTCATGTTCCACGGGGTACCCAAAGAGAGACCGGCGTAGTCAATGCCCGATGTTTCATAGATGTAGTAGTCTGCCGGGGTCATCAGCCCGGCCGGCCATGTGTAGGAATTGTTCCCAGCGTTCAGCCCGGTGGCAATGACTGTTGTCTTGTCCCCTTGGCTGTTGGTGGGGGCAGCGTAGAGCGAAATGACCCCAGCGTTGGCCTGGAAGGGAACGGTGTAGGTGGGCAGGTCGGTCTCAGAAACCAGGCGGATCCAATCGATCTTGAAGTTGACATTCGCTTGGTTGATGGGGCCGAGACGCAGGCCCTGGAAATTCCCGGTCCAGTTTTCTGTGCCGCCATCCAACCCGATGGTCTTCAGGTCCACAACATAGGTAAACCAGCCTGCTTGGATGGAGATGGGCTTGGACAACCCAAACTGAGACAAATTGAAATCTCTGGCCCACAGCAGGCGACCGACCGCCCCGGTGGGGGCGTTGTCCACATACATACGCATGACGAAATAGCGGTACCGATCTGCGTTGATGGGCGTATTTACACCATATTTGGTGTATGCGTTCTGATACCCCCCGAAGCCCGGCCACTTCAGGAAGATCTGCGGGTCGTCCGAGGTTGTCTTGCCCACCAGCATCCCATTGTCGATAGCCAACCGATCTGTGCCAGCCGTTGACGTCACATTCTGAGATTTTTCGTTGTAGATGTCGTTGATGGCGGCCATGTCCCAGGGGTCGCCCAGTACCTCCGATGCGTAGTCGAAGCCCTCGCCAACGTTGACCACTGCGTTTGGCCCGGCTGGGCGGGCGGCCAATTCAGCCGCCAACACCGTTCCGCTTGTTTCCCCCGGGGCGAAGAACTGGAGGGTGACAAAGACAACAGAAAGTAGTCCCAGGATGACAGTCAAGCGATGAGGGGCCGTATTTAGAGTTTGTTTCATTTTGTCTGACATTGGTAAATCTCTCCTTTTAGATCCCAGACGACACGTGCGCGTTGGGTCGTTTCCCATCTGTAGCTAGACCAAGTCCGATTGTCAGGCACAATAGGACCAGGGAAAGCCCGCCCAGGATCATGACATACCTGGGCTGGAATTGCAACCGGATCAAATGGCTCCCCGTCGGGACCACAACGCCCTGCAAAGTGTAGTTTGTGCGCAGCAGACTGGCAGGTGCGCCGTCGATCTCCACACGCCAGCCTGGATAGAAGTTTTGGCTGATCACCAACAGCCCTGCCTCTCCCGGCTGGGCCTGGACCGTCACGTCCAGATAGAGTTGGTTGAGTGTGCGCTCGCGCACCGTCACAGCGCCGGATGCCGTTGGATCTATCGGGGTGGCCGGGACCTCGTCCAGGACTGCCTGATGTCGGGGATCGAAGCCTGGATCGTCCAAGGCGGCCAACTGGGCATCGGGCTGGGTGTGGGGCATGACCTCCCCGACAAGCCAGGCCAAGGGCAGGACCGAGCGATTGGCGTAGATGGTCATGTCGGGCCCAGTGTAGGCCAGACGCCATTTCTCGCTAAAGAGATTCTGGCTTGTGAAGCTGCGAAAGCGCAGGTCGCCGTTCCTCGGCGCGCCGTTGTGCCACAACTGGCCGTCGGGGTATAGATCCGCGGTCTCGGCCCAGGCGGTGATGGCATTGCCGGGGGATCCGTCCACGCCCTGAACCTCCACGTAGAAGGATCGGCCAGCCGAATCAACAATGGGGGCGAAGGTGAGGGAGACATAGCTGTTGTCCGCTATTTGGGAGACATCCAGTGTCATTTCGGCCAGGAGATCCCCGCTGGTGGGCGAAGTTCGCAGCCGCACTATCACACTGCCTTGGTTCGTTCGGGCGAAGGTGGCCAGCATGATGTCCACCCGGTAGAGTCCGGCAAAGTTGACGCCAAAGGTCTGGCCGATGGTCTCCCCGGCCAGCAGTTCTCCCACCGGCTCGTTGTTGCGTCGTTGTTCGGCATCCGGCAGATCTGCCAGGGGACCCAAGGTGATCATGTGGGCCACATGCAACATATCCAGAATGGGCGATTGGAAGACCGCACCCTTGCTGAAGTTGCCCACTGTGTTGTACTCGGCCAGATAGTCCCGCCGCTCCGGTTCGATCACCCCCACCAATTGACCATACTGGGACAGGTTGAAGGAATCGTACCCATGTATGTCCGAGATGCCGTACATCATGCCCATGTTGGCCGAAAGAGGCCCGCCCAGGGTGGTGACACCGTAGCGGGCGATGCGACCTTCGTCCGCGTGGGATTGCAGGTAGGCCAGCCCGGGTGTCATGGGATAGGCCAGGCTTTTGTCCACCACGGGCAGGTAGCCCCGGGAAAAGTGCAGCAGATCCGCGGCGAACAACAGTCCGGGGATCAGCAGGACGACCGTCAGGATAGGGGGCGAAAGCCGCGGTTTGACCGCCAAAACTAGCCCGACAAAACCTGCTGCCAGGGTCAAAAACAGCCACGCCCAGCGCCAATGGGGCTGGACAAAGGGCAGCCAATCACCGGGCGGGTTGATGTGCAGCTGCGCCACCAACCAAGTCAGAGCGGGGACCGGCTGCCAGGCCAGCCAGATTCCGCCGGCTGCCACGACCAGCATCGTCCCCAGCAAAAGCAGACGTCGCCTGCCCTGGGCTAGGCCCAAGGCATCGACACCCCAACCGGCCATGCCTGCGATGCCAAAACTCCCCATGCAGGCCATGCGCTGCAGACCCCGAAACTCCGTATAGCGAGGCAAGAAGGCAAGCAATCGTTGCAGGCCTCCCCCATAGGCCAGGTGTAGCCCAAGCACAGCAAGGGCCAGAAAGAACCACAATCCAGACCGCCGCTGGGTTTTGCCGTGGGCCAGCGCGAGCAGGCCCAGAAGCAGGACCGTTATCCCGGTATAGCCGTTGAACTCGACAAAGTTGCCCGCCCCAAAGTAGTTGTTGGGGCCGCCGAAGAAGTGGGGGACAGCAAGGGTGATCAGGTGGCGCAGGGGAATCGCGCCGCCGATCAACTCATCAATGGACAGGGCGCCCCGGCTGTTGAACCCGCTGAGCTCCAGGGTGGGAACAAGTTGGACCAGACTGATCCCCACCCCCATCCCTATGCCAACGCCCACCCAGAGTGTGCGCTTTAGCCCAATCAACCAGGCCGGTGTAGCCGTCAACAGCCGCCACCCAAGGTAGATCCCCACGATCAAAAAGACGTAGTAGGCGAACTGCATGTGGCCGGCCAAAAGCAGCAGGGCGACAATCAGACCTAGGCCCCCCACAGCTTTGGCCTTCCCCGTGCTCATCACCCAATCCACGCCCAACAAGGACCAGGGGATCCAAGAAAGGGTGGCTGAAATGGTGAGCCACAGCAGCCAAGTGGTGGTGAAGCCCGTGTACATCCACGCCACTGCCCCGGCCACCGCCCCGGCCTTGGATAGCGCCTGTCTGCGCAGGAGCAGAAACATCCCCAGCCCAGTCAGAAATTGATGGAACGCCAGAAAGGCGATCACGCCGTCTTCCAGGGAGAGGGGCAGAAAGAGCAGGTTGGGGGGATAGAAGACCCCGCTTTGGCCGTTGGCGATGAAAGGCATGCCCGAAAAGGAGAAGGGATTCCACCAGGGGATCTCCCCTGCCAGCAAGGCTTGGCGATAGAGGGTGTGCCACGGCGCGTACTGCACCAAGACATCGGACAGCATCCAGTTTTGGGGCTTTGCCGCGTCGGGGGCCAGCCACGGGGGTATTTGTTGCAGGAGATCGTAGGGGAGGATGGTTTTGCCTGTGAAGAGGTAGGGCAGAAAGAAGATCAGAGTGGCCGCCAGCAGCAGCCCCACTGGGCCAAGCCGGCGTAGGAGATCGACCCGACCGGCACTCTTCGTGATTTCGCCGCGGGTCATCGTCGTTTCCACATCTGCCGTCGCCACTGCACATAGCGCCGGGCCTCAAACATCAGCCCGCCCCAGCCATCTTGGGTCAGGGCTTTCCATACTTTGCCCGGCAGGGAAAACACCCCTTCGGTCTTGGGCTGGATGGGCCGGGGGGGCAGAGAGCGTCCCGCCAGATCGTCCTGCTTGTCCGGGGCCACGGATGGATGGGCCAGGAAGCGGACCACGGGCTGCACGGCCCGTTCCCAGGTCAAAGTCTGCTGTAGATTGGCGAAGCCGTCCAGCTCCCGGCCCCGGCCCAGCATGGCCAGGATGGCGGCGGCGATGGCGTCCGGGTCCTGTTCGGGGACCAGGGTGGCCACGCCGGCGGCCGCGGCGGCTTCGCCCATGATGTCCCCTTCGGTCAGCACCATAGGCAACCCGGCCCAGATGTAGTCGAGGATGCGCGTGCGGAAGGCGAAGCGGGTCTCCACATGGTCCAAATGGAAGCTGACGCCCAGGTCCGCCTCCAGCAGATAGTTGTGGCGCGCCTCGTAGGGCACCCAGTCGCCAAAGAAGATGTGGGTGTCCAGCAGCCCCAGATCCCGGGCCAGGGCTTCCACCCGGTCGGGCATGGTCATGTGGGGAACCACGGTGGGATCCCGGTGCTGTTTGGCCACGAAGAAGAGCTTGACATCCGGGCGAGTTTGCACCACTTGGGCCAGGGCCTGCACCAAGGAGAGGGGGTCGAACCACTCCCACAGGCCGCCGCCCCACAGGATCACCTTGTCGTCCACCCCAATGCCGGGAACCACGCCTTTGAGCACCCGCTCCGTCTTCACCGGCGGCTGGCCGGGCAGACCGAAGGGCACCACGTCGATCAAGCGGCGCAGGGATTTGTCCGCGGCGTAGTTGCTGGGGTTGACCCGGCCATTGGCCGCCAACATGCCCAGCCAATAGTCCCGCTGCCGCTCGCTGGCGCAGATGAAGTAGTCCCCCACCTGCAACTGGCGGTTGAGGATGTCCTGGTAGAGGTTGTTCAGTTCCACCTGCTTTTCGTGGGGCAGGTTGCCGTGGATCTCCAGATTTTCCAGGGTGAAGGGGTCGTAGATGTCCACGATCACCGGCTTGCTGCCCATCTTTTGCAGATAGGGCAGCTCGTGGATCAGGTAGCCGAAGGTCAGGATCACATCCGCGCTGTTGAGCAGATGGACGATGGTCTCCGGATCGGTCCGGTCATAGCCCTTGACATCGAAGCCTTCGCCCTGCAAACTGGGCTTGCCGTGGGCGGCCACGGTGACATGGAAATGGGGGGCCAAGGCCTTGGCCATCTCCCAATAGCGGATGGCCGGGCCGGCCATGCGCTCGGTGATCTGGTCGTGGGTGATCAGCAGCAGCCGCACCTCTTCGGCTGCGGTGAAGAAGTCGGGAATGCCCAAGGTGCTCACCAGCGTCTCCTGTGTGTTCAAATAGCCCATGCCCGGAAAGACCGGGTCCAGCAGCCGTTGGCGGAAATGTTCAAAGATCTCCCGGTCGCTGCGGCTGCGGTGGCTTTGGATATAGGCGCGCTTTTCCTGAATCTTGGGGAGCTGTTGGACAAACTCCTCCATGCCCAAAAAGAAGCTGTAGGCCAGCCGGGGCACGGTCTGCTCCTCTTTGACCGCAGCCGGATCCCGGTTGCCCAGGTCAAAATGGCTGGGGTCGATGTGGGAGTTGAGCAGCCCCCGTTTCACCGTCAGCAGCAGGGCGATGGGCAGCACCCGATCCAGGGTCTCCTGCTCGTAGTTCTTGGCGATCATGGCCAGGGCGTTGCGCTCGTAGAGTACCCGCAGTTGGTGGGTGGGGATACGGTCGCTGGTGCCGTGGTGCCGGTGATAGACCACGGCCTGGGGCGCAAACTGCACCCGATAGCCCAAGGCCCACAGGCGATAGCCCAGGTCCACATCCTCAAAATAGGCGAAGAAATCCGGGTCAAAGCCGCCGATCTCCCGGTAGACATCGGCACGGATACACATGGCCCCACCGCAGGCAAAGGGCAGATCCACCACGTCCTGATAGCTCATGGCCGTGTAGGGCGCGCCAAACTCCTTCTGAAAGCCGTGGCCGGTGAAGTTGATCTTGCCCCCCACAAAGTCCACGGCCTTGCCATCCCAGCGCAGGATCTTGGCCCCGGTGCAGATCAGCCCGCTTTCCGGCTGCATGGGGGCGATCAGGTGGCGCAACCAGTCCGCCTCCACCCGCATGTCGTTGTTGAGAAAAACAACGAACTCGCCCGTGGCCACGTCCGCCCCTTGGTTGTTGCCTCCCGTAAAGCCCAAATTGGTGGCATTGGCGATCAACCGCACCTCTGGATGATAACGCTGCATATGCGCCACACTGGCATCCGTGGATCCATTGTCCACCAGGATCAGCTCCACCGGGCCGGGATAGTCGCTCTGGGCCAGGCTTTTGAAGCAGGGGTCCAGGTGGATCAGCCCGTTGAAGTTGAGGATGATGATGCTGACCGAGGGCCACTCGGCCAGGTGCAGGGGGCGCTCCGGCATACTCATGCGCCATCCTCCGCCGACGGTTTGCGGGCGATCACGTAGGCCTCGAAGGGGGCGTCGATCTGGTCGATCAGCCTGCGGGTGGCCGCTTCCAAGCGTCGGGCGTTGTGGGCGCTGTCCCGCACCAGCGTACCCTGTTTGGCCAGGAGATCGTTGAGTTGATCCTGGCTTTGCTGGTTCTGCACCCACATTTCGGCTAGTTGAGCCGTCTGGGAATTGAGACGCCCAAGATCGCTGGCCAGATGTTGCATCCAGGCGGTCGATTCTTGCATCAGCGCGGCCTGAAATCGGGCCACCAATCTGAGCATCCACCGACGCCAACGGCTTCCGCTCTCTGGAGGGACTGGATGTGTTTGCACAGACTCGAAGATCTCGCTGAACCTGGCATAGAATGGGCCAAAGCGGGCGTGGGCCTCGGCGCTGGCCTGGGCGATCTCTGTGTGTAGGGGCAACAGTTCGGCGCTTACGGCCTCGATCCGGTCCACCTCCACCTGGTGTTCGTTCAGCTCCCGGATCACCGGGAAGAAGAGGGTGGAGGGCACCCGCTGGTTGGCCCCGGTCTCGGTGACCTCAAAGCCGCCGTGGGTCAAAAAGAAGCCGAGCAGATCCGGGTGATAGAAGGTGACGTGGCCAAAGTGTTTGTAATAGCCGTCCAGATGGGCGTGGATAGCGGCCACGTTGGGCGTGGCCAGAATGATCACCCCGCCAGGGCGCAGGAGGCGGGCGGATTGGTGGCACAGTTCCAGCACCCGTGCGTAGGGCAGATGTTCCACGAGATGGGCGCAGAAGATGCCGTCCCAGGCCGGGCGGTCGCCGCTTTCCACCGCCGCAACTTCCGCGGCCAGCCAGGGAAAGACATCCGATTCTGCCACGGGCAGCCCCCGCTCCCGTACCCGCTGGGCGGCTCGGCTGTCTCCGTCCACGCCAAGGGCGTCGTGGCCGTTCTCGATCAACAGGGCCACAAAGTCTCCGTCCCCGCAGCCCAGGTCCACCACCCGGTGACAGCCTGCAAAATAGGCCAAATAGGGCGCCTGAATATAGCGCTGGGTCTCGCTCTCCACGCCGATGTAGCGCAGAAAGGCATCGTCCAGCCCGTCCAGGTTGACGGCATCCGTATCTGTGGGCCGGTGCAAAGGCTGATTCATGGCGGTTTGGTGACTCCTGGTTCCCTATCAGTTTGTGACTTTGGCTATCCCTCGGTACAGCCGTATAATCTGGGCATGGATTCAATGAACCCCAGGTTGCCAATCGTATCCCCAGCTTGGCCCAAGGCCACGGTCATCGTGATCAATTGGAATGGTCGTCATTTCTTGGACGACTGTTTGCGCACGGTGCTGGCCCAAGCGTATCCCAATTTCCAGGTGATCCTGGCCGACAACGGCTCCACGGATGGGTCGGTGGCCTATGTGCGGGCGACCTATCCGGCGGTGAAGGTCATGGCGTTCACCGAAAATTTGGGCTTTGCCGAGGGCAACAACCGGGCCATTCTGGCCAGCGACGGCGACTATGTGGTCACCCTCAACAACGACACCTGGGTGGAGCCGGGCTGGCTGGCCGCCCTGGTCGCCGCGGCGGAAATGGATCCCTGGGTGGGCATGGTGGCCTCCAAGATGATCTTTGCCCGCAATCCCACTATGATCAACTCCACGGGCATCTGCATTGACCCCGTGGGCATCGCCTGGGACCGAGACGGGGGCATTTTGGACGATCCCAGCGAACGCCAGGTGGAGGAGATCTTTGGTCCCTGCGCCGGGGCCGCCCTCTATCGCCGCACCATGTTGGACGAGATCGGCCTCTTCGATGCCGACTTCTTTGCCTATTTGGAGGATGTGGATCTGGCTTGGCGGGGGCGGCTGTGTGGCTGGCGCTGTCTGTACACGGCCCAGGCCCGGGTCTTCCACATCCACTCGGGCACGTCTCGGGAGGGGTCCATCTTCAAGGCCCGCATGTTGGGGCGCAACAAGGTTTGGACCATTGCCAAGAACTATCCCAACCGCCTGTTCTGGTTCTATCTGCCCCTGATCTTTGTCTACGATCTGGCCGCCGTACTCTATTCCGCCCTGGGCCGGCGAGATTTTGTGGCCATGAGCGGTCGGGTGCAGGGAATACGCAACCTGGCCGGGATGTGGCGCAAACGCCGGGCCATTCGTGCCCTGCGTCGCCATGTCTGCCAGAAGCGCACCTGTAACTGGCGGGATCAATTGGACCCCCTGATCCCGCCCTGGAAGATCCCCGCCCGCTATCGCCACCTGGCCTTTATCGATCTGGCCGCGGTGAACGACTCAGACTGAGCCCACACGCGTTTGCGTCGGCATTTCCTGTGCCGTACCTGCCCCTGCCCCTGCCTCGACCTCCGTTTCGACCTCCGCTTCGACCTCCCATTGACCGTTCAAGGTCACCAGCCCATAGCGCTCCCCCGATTGACCCGGGTAGACCCGGAAGCTGTAGGCCCGGTCGTGGTAGTCGAACATCTCTGTGTCCCCATCATCGACCACGGCCACCGAGATGTTATAGCCCCCTTCCAACAGGGTCAACGCCGGGATGACGTGGCGCACAATCCCGCTTCCGGCCACTTCGGGGATGTAGAGATTGGCAAATTTGGTGTTTGGCCCGGTGACATGGGTGCCGTTGTGGTGGTGGATGCTGATGCCAAAAACAGGCGATTCGATCGCCTCTTTGGCTGTGTAGTGCAGTTCGATGGTCAAGGGGCCGCCGTTGACAAAGTTGATCCGCTCGATGCCCTTGTCATCGCACAGGCGCACCCGGTCGATGCGGATCCGCCCGGTTCCCCAGCGTTGGCCCTCGGGCAGTTCGGGCAGGCTTTCGCTCTCCGCCTCTTCTTCTTCCTTCTCCGCCACTTTGTTCAAATAGGCCATCACCACATCTGTGGGGTGGCCGTCCGCGCCCACCTTGCCCCGGTCCAGCCAGATGGCCCGGTCGCACTGGGTTTGGATGGTGCCCAGGTCGTGGCTGACCAGGATCATGGTGCCGCCGCCAGCCCGGAAGCGTTGGATGGCATCCATACACTTGTGCTGAAAGGCGGCGTCGCCCACGGCCAGCACTTCGTCCACAAGCAGCAGGTCCGGCTCCGTGTGGATGGCCACGGCAAAGCCCAGACGCACATACATGCCGGAAGAGTAGTGCTTCACCGGCATGTCGATAAAGGAGCCGATACCGGAAAAGTCGATGATGCTCTCCATGCGGTCCCGGATCTGCTGTTGGGACAGGCCATAGATGGAGCCGTTGAGAAAGACATTGTCCCGCCCGGTCAGGTCCGTGTGGAAGCCAGCGCCCAACTCCAGCAAGGACGAGATGCGGCCCCGGATATGCACCGAACCGTGGGTCGGCTCCAAGATCCCCACCAGCAGTTTGAGCAGGGTGCTCTTGCCGCTGCCGTTGGGGCCGATGATGCCCAGGCTGTCCCCAGGGTTGACGGTAAAGGAGATGTCCCGCAAGGCCCAAAACTCTTCCTTGTCCGCTTCCGCTGTGCCGTTCACCCCCGGAGCAGGTTTGCGGCTGCGCAAGGCGCGGATAAATTGCTCCTGAATCGAGCGGCTGCGATCCTTGTGCAGGATAAATTTCTTCGACGCATTTCTGACATCGATCAGCGGGCCACCCGTGGTGACCGGCTTGCTGGCTTCAAACATGGTCGGTCCGATCTGGTGAATGTCGAGTATCGAGTATCGTGTATCGAGTATTTTTTGATACTCGATACACGATACTTGATAACTACTCCTCAAAAATGTCCTGAATCAGTGGGATCTTGCGGCCCCACGTGTGCTGGGCATAGACTTTGGCCTCACCCCTCAGACCCATGCGGGCCCGGGTCTCCGGGTCGTGGAGCAACCGTTTGATGGCGGCGGCCAGGGCGGGTACATCGCCAAAGGGGACCAGCAGGCCGTCTTCTTCGGGGCTGATCACGTCGGCCATGCCCCAGGCGGTGGAGCCGATCACCGGCAGCCGGTTGAGCCAGGCCTCCAAATAGACGATCCCGAAGGAGTCGGTGGAGGAGGGCATGGCGAAAATGTCCGCCGCGGCCAGCAGATCCACCTTTTCGCCGTCGCTGATGCGATAGAAGCAGCGGATCTGGTCTTGGGCTGTCTGGGGCAGGGCCTCCCAGTAATCGAAGAAACGCGCCCGCCAATCCCCGGCCAGGGCCAGCTCGAAGACCTCGCCCTCGGCCCACAACTGCCGGGCCGCTTCGGCCAGGTGGATGGCGCCCTTTTCGTGGGACAATGCCCCCAAAAAGACCACCAGCGGGCTATCGATGCCGTAATCCTTGCGGAAGCCATCCCGATCTCCGCCGGTGACCTGCGCCGGGTGGATGCCGGGACCGATCACATGCAGCCGGGCCGGGTCACAGCCCCGGGCCACATAGAAATCCCGCTCGGTCTCGGTCTGTGCAATGACCAGATCTGCCCCCCGCACCAGGGCCGCTTGATGGCGCATGGTGTAGTGGCGGCTGTTGGCGTCGCCACCGGGCACGCTCCCCGCGCCCAGGTGGGTGAGGGGGATGACCCCAAAGCGCACCCCCATGCGCCGGGCGTAGGCCTGGCCCGCGGCCAGCAGTGGCTCGAAAACGATGTTCATCCCCACCACCAGATCGAAGCGCTCGTCCGTGGTCGCCAACCAGTGTACCAGATCCGGCGCCCAAGGCGTATATTTTGCCAACCGCCACAGCCAGCTCTCCGGCGCCCAGCGCTGAGCCGACATCCCCCCCAGTAGCCGCCGTAACCCCGGATAGATCAATTTCGAGCCGGGCAGCCGCCCCAGGGGATGGCGCAAGGGGAAGCGGCGGATGGCCACGCCGTTGTGGGTCGTGGCGGCCTCGCCCACCCGCCCGGCGGACGCATCCCAGATCAGCTCGAAGTCCAGGGCGTCCGACGTGGCCACCGTCACCCCGTGGCCGGCCCCGGCCATGCCCTGGGCCAGCTCCCCCAGCAGGATCTCCGCGCCGGAGCGGGCGGGCCAATAGCGTAGGTTGAGGAAGAGGATGCGCACTGCTTTGCTCCCAGAAAGATCCATGCAGTCGAGGAAAAATAGACCACGGATTGAACGGATGAAACGGATTTTGACTGATTTTTTAAAAATCCGTTTTTAATCCGTCGTATCCGTCCGATCCGTGTTCTATTTTTTAGACTTGCTGACCGATAACGAAGAGCCCATCCCTGCGGCCCTATGCGCCCTCGGCGGTTGAATCGTTTGAAGGTCACCTCAAGGGGCCATCTCTTTGATAAAGGTCCATGTCTTCTCAAGCCCAACATCCATGGGTGTGACGGGCGCCCAGCCCAGTTCTTGTTTGGCCCGGGCGATGTCCAGGGATATTTTTGAGACATCGAAGGTCTCTTTGGCGCTATAGATGACGGTGACAGGACGGTCGACAACTTTGGTGATGGTGTGGACCAAATCGTTGAGCGAGTGGCCTTCGCCCGTGCCCAGGTTGAAAATTCTTGAAGAACGCTTGACAAAGGCGGCCCGGTAGATGCCTTCCACCAGATCTTCGATGTAGATATAGTCCTTGGTGGCCTCGCCGTCCCCCCAGATCTCAATCGTCTGGCCAGCGGCGATCTTGCCCAAGAAGACACCGATCACCCCCTGGCTGCCCCCAGGGTTTTGCCGGGGACCGTAGGGGTTGGAGGGGCGCACGATCACATAGTCCAGCCCGTGGAGACGGTGGAAGAGGGCAAAGTACTTCTCGATAGTCAGCTTGGTGATGCCGTAGGAGGATTCCGGGTGGGTGGGGCTCTCCTCCGCAACGGGCACGCGCGCCGGCGTGCCATAGACCGCGCCGCCGGAGGAGACAAAGACCACCTTCTTGACCCGTTCCTTGACACAGTTTTCCAACATGTGGATGGTTTCGACCACATTGGACATCACATCAAAGCCAGGATCGGCGTTGGATGTCTTGGGGACGGTCGTGCCCACCAGGTGAAAGAGCAGATCTTGATTTTTCAGGGCCTGGGCCAAGGCAAACCGATTGCCAAAGTCTCCCATATAATAGTCAACCCCAGGCAAGGGATCCCGGTAGAGTTCCGGCTGTCGATCAAAGACGCTGACCTTGTGCCCGCCTTTGAGAAGCCGATCAACCAGATGAGACCCGATAAACCCATTTCCGCCGAGGACAAGAACTTTCATGAAATCACCTGTTGTGTCGCCTTGATGAGTCTGTTTAGCGAGCCAGCGAAGCCCAATCTTCTACTGAAAAGACGTCAAAATGCAGTGGAAAAACGGCGCTCTGTGCCCTCTGTACAGTTGAGATCATTCGATCTCTACAAAAGTTTACGGGCGTAAAGCGTAACGCCATCATATTCGTGGAACAACCCGACCACGGCCACAGCAGCTGCCCAGTCGCCGATGACTGGAATACGTTCCAGCTGCTTGGCCCGCCGCTGAATCTTCTCGCCGATGATTTTGTCGTAGCCAATGCTGCGCGAGATGCGGGTGACCAGCAGACCACACCGACTGAAGGCCTTCCAATAGCCGCCGATCGAGTGGACATGCTCATTGATTCCGTAGCCCTTTTCTTGTTCCTGGAGTTCATTGTTCGGGCTTGCCCCAAATCGACGTACCCCCTCGTTGAGACCTGCCACAATGCCGCCCCGCCGGGTGACCCTGGCCATTTCACTCAACATCTTGGGCAGATCTAGAGCATGGTGCAGAGCGGCGATGGCAAAGACCAGATCAAACGTGCGATCGGCAAAGGGCAGGGCCTCCCCATCGGCTGCGGTTACTTCATAGTGGCCAAAATGTTCGGCAAAGAAGCGGGAGCGTCCGATGCCAATATTGGGATCCTCCATCATGTCGCAGCCCACATACTCGCAGCCTTGGTCCAGAAAGTAGCGCCCAGCCCATGTCTTCGCCGCGCCAATTTCCAGCACCCGCATTCCCGGACGCACATAGTCTTGCATCATCTGATCAAAAGAGAAATCTGTGGCAGCCCAGGAGGAAGCCTCTTCCAGGTTCCATCCTAGCTTGCCCACCACGTCGGGCAGGGCCAGGTCGATGGTTTCGCTGGGGATATACCAGCCCTGATCTTTGGACATGGCGGCCCACCCATTGGCTTCCCGCAGTTTGCTTGCCATGTTTGGTAATTTGTCCGAAAGCATGATTGGAATCCCATTTCTAATGGGAAAAGTAGTACCGCATCCATAACAGGTCAGGATGCCACTTTCCACCATTTCATCCGTGCCGGATGTGACTTCCAGCGCCAGGGCGCTTCGACAGATGGGACATACCATGATTTTGTGAAAACTCTGTTTCATATCGTTTCTCCATCCTAAGATCCGGGCGATAGCTTGTAGACTTGTACGGGAAAAATAAATTCCCAGAAGGGCGGTGGGTAGGGGGGCAGCCGGGTCTGGCCGATGAGGCCGGATCGCCATTCGCTGCGGGAGATCAACTCGGCGGCGTAGCCTGGGGGTACCAGGGCGGGCGGCACGGGATCCTGTTGGCTGACCACATAGACATCGCGCCCCACCCCTTCCCAGGCGGCGACGGCTTGGCCGAGTTGTGCTGGATCCGGGCTGTCTGTGTCCAGCATCAGCGCCCAGTCGCCGTAGAACGAGAAGAGGGGGGCGGCCAGCCAGCCCACCCAGGAGTCCTCATCCTGTGGCTCGAAGACAAAGACCCCGTCGTCAGTGGGCAGTTCGGCGTGGAAATTCTGCACAAAATCTGTGGCGCCTGTCAACTCGTGCTGCTGGATCACCGGCCAACTGAGGATGACCATCCATGCCAGGGCACCCACGCCCAGGGCTGTCTGCGCCCAGGGGCCCGGTTTTCGCCACCGTTCGGGCAGAGGCCAAGCCATTCCCAACAGGCTGCCACCCAGCAGGGCCATCAGTGGAATCACATCCCCGATCAGCCGGCGCAGGGAGACGGGATAGACCGGGCTGGTGGTGTAGCTGAAGAAAAAGATGGTGGCCAAGCTGAGAAACGTGGCCACCACCAATAGTTCGTCCCGGCGATACCCCCGCTGGATCAGCAGGAAAATGCCGCCCAAGGCCAGCCACAAAAGCAGGGGGGTCACATATTGGCTGCTAAACCAGGGCACTTCTTGAAAATCTCGGTAGATGCCCATCACCCGCCAGGGGTTGGGCAAGGTTGACCAGGCCACCACCCAGCCCAGGCCGATCAGGATTAGCCCATGACCCACGGGCGCAATCTTGCGGACCAGAGAGTCAATGCGGCTTCCCGCCCACCAAAAAAGTGGGATGACGACCGCCATTCCACCCAGTAGCGCAAACTCGGTCGGCCGGAACCATGTCCAACGGGCCGCGGTGAACTCTTCGGTGGAGAAAATGTAGGCCCCATTGGTGCCCAAGACCAGCCCAAGCCCAATCAGCGGCAACAGCAGAAGCACGCTTGTCAAGGACTTTCGATCCCGGTGTAGCCCCACAAAGCCCAGGAGCAACCCCGTGGCCCCCAAGAGCATGAACGCATCCAAACGGGCGGCCCAGGTGGTCGCCCAGCAGATCAGGGCCACCATCAAGAAAGCGGGCCGTCGCTCCCGCAGCCAGAGTACACCGGCCCAGAGTCCGGCCAAGGTCCAGAATTGACCGAATATTTCGGCATAGGGGGTGCGGCCAAAATGGATCTGGGCGTAGTTGAAGGCCAACAACAGAGTCGCCCAAAGTCCAGCCTGCCACCCCCACAAGGTTGTGCCCAGGCCAAAGAGGATCATCAGGCCCAGGGTGGCAAAGATTGCCGTGGTGTAGAGTGCGCCCTGCATGCCCAGAAGCCGCTGGGTCAGGGCGAACCAGCTTTCCACCAGTGGAGGACGGCTGGTGCGCAGGGCGGGGCCATCCAGATCTGTCAGATAATAGGCGCCATAGACCAGCCCATCATAGCGGGTGGAAACAATGTGCAGCTCTTGTTCGGCGCTGGACTGGAAAAAGAGATCCCGGGCCGTTGGGGGGAGGGCAGCCAGTGGCTCGTAGATGCCGCTCAACCCGCCCGTGCGGGCGATGTAGCCCCCGGCGTTGGGATAGATGGCCGCGTCCCCGATCAGGGGGATATGCTCACCGGGTGGGGTGTAGAGAACCGCCCCCAGGAGGACCAACCCCAGCAGCAGCCAGCGTGTCCCCGCCGGGGATCGCCACCAGGTCACCAAGCCCAGCCCAATTGCTGCAATCAGCGGCGGCAAGGCCAGGACCCATAGATCAAACCGCCCCAGGGTTGCCAAGCCAATGGTGGTCCAATGGGTGAGGGCCAATGCCATGATCCCCGCCCATCCCGGATGGGTGCGTACCCAGCCGAGTTGGCTTGCAGAGAGGGGGCGGGTCATTTCAACTCCACCGGCTGGCCGGGGCGGTGACCGTCCACGATGGTCCGGTAGGCGTTTTCCAGGCGGTCGATGTAGGCGTCAAAGCTCCAGTGGGCACGCACGTCTTCGGCGGCCCGGCGGCCCAGACGGGGGGCGAGGTCAGGCTCTTGCATCAGCCGGGCCATGGCCGCGGCCAGGGCGGGGGCGTCCGCGGGGGGCACAAGCAGGCCGTTTTCGCCGTCGATGATGGCCTCTCGGGTACCGCCTGCGGTGGTGGCGATGGTGGGTAGCCCGGTACACATGGCCTCCAACAGACCGCCGGAGAAAGGTTCATCCCAGATGGAGCAGAAGAGATAGGCGTCGTGGCTGCCAAACTCGGCGGCCAGATCCTGGCGGGGGATCAGTCCACGCACGACCACCCGCTCTTCCAGCCCCCACTGACGGATCAGGTCGTTGAGATGATCTTGAAAGGCAGGCGCGCCGCCGCCGTAGATATCCAGGGTGGCCAGGGGCAGATCCGGACGCTGGGCCAGGAGGTGGATGGCCTCTATCGCCACCTGGGGACCCTTGCCCGACCACAATTGTCCGGCAAAGATAAAGCGCCAGGGCCGATCCTGGGGCGGAGTGCGCACGGTGTGGGCGAAGAGATCCACGGGCACACCCAAATGGGTGGCCTTGGATTGCCCCGGCGCATATCCGGCTTGGGTGTGCAGCCCGCGGATAAACTCGGAGACCGCCAAGATATAGTCCGGCCCAGCGAAATGGTTGAGGAGGGGCTGCACTGTGTATTCCATCAGTTTTAACCCGGCCAGGAAGGGCTGACGGGTGGCCTGGACCAGGGCGTTGATCTCCTTGAGCATGTAGAGCAACCATTTGTCCGCCGGGTGGGCGACCACAGGCATGGGCAGGCGTCTGGCCGCGGCCAAGGGGGCGGCGGAAGCCATGTACAGATTCCAGCCGATGACCAGATCCGGCTGGATACGGGTTAGAACCTCTTTCACACCCCGATAGGTGCGCCAGTTGAAGAGATGCCAGTTGATCAACCGGCCCAGGGTCAGAGGCAGCCCGCCCAAAAATATATCCGCCTTGCGTTCCAGGTCGATGTCTATTGCCTGATGGGTGAAGCCGTCATCGGGCAGATCCTTGCCCTGGCCGGCGATCACATGCACTATGTGGCCTCTCTCTCGCAGGGCGGTGATCACCTCGTTGGCCAGCATCTCGTTGCCGCCCACAATATAGGGGGGATACAGATTGACCATGTAGGCCAGGGTCAGGGGGCGGTCCGTCTTGTGATCAGCCATGTGCGCTCTTCCCTTTTGTGTTGGTTCCTGTTGAACCCTGGGCAATCTGGATGCAGAAGTCGGCAAACTGTTGGCCCAACTGTTGCCAACTGTAGCGGGTGCGGATATGCGCGTAGGCCCGCTCGGCCACGGCTTGGCCCTGGGCTGTGTTTTGCAACAGATCGATGCAGTGACGGGCAAAGACCAGGGGATCGTCGGCCAGGAAGATGTGCTGGCCGTGGACCGTGTCCAGCCCTTGGGCCCCCACGCTGGTGCTGACCACGGGCAGCTTGGCCGCCATGGCCTCGATGATCTTGAGCCGGGTGCCGCCGCCCAGACGCAGGGGCACGGCCATGATCCAGCTACGGCTGAGATAGGGGCGCACATCCGGCACGCTGCCGGTAACGGTGATACCAGGCAACTCGCCCAAGCGTTCGATCTCCGGCGGCGGGCGGTGGCCCACGATCAGGACGTGCAGATCTGGGATGGCCTCCAAGATGGCGGCGTGCATCTGGGCAAAGTAGTATTGCACGGCGTCGATGTTGGGTTGATAGTTCATGGTCCCAAGCAGGATCAAGGTGGGATGGGGGTCTGGGTTGCGCTCCGGGCGGAAGTAGTCTGTGTCCGCGCCGTTGACGATCACCTCGGTGGGGATGCCGCCAGATTCGTTTCGGACGACCTCGCCGTCCGCCACAGAGCAGACCACCGCGCCGTCAAAGTGGGGCATGGTGGCATATTCATAGGCTCGCAACCGCCGGGCCTCGAAGTGGTCGAAGAATTTCTGTTGACCCCAGGGTCGGCTGTCGGCCACCTCGGCGTAGTGCAGATGGTCGATCTTGTGTCGGATCACGACGACGGGGGCGTCAGTTCGACGCATTTGGGCGGCCAAATAGGGGGTCATGCAGATTTCATCGCATACAAAGAGATCGTATGGCTGCTGATTGAGAAGATTTCCAATAGCCATGAGGCTACTTTCCGTGTGGAAATGCTCCACTGAGCGGGGCGTTCGGTCAGTGAAGAGGCGTAGCCATGCCGGTTGGTCAGGGGGCGCCCAGATCAGTGGCTGGATGTGGATGGATCGGCATAGATCAGCCAAAGGCCCCAGATCCGTGTGTTCCAAATACGAGGGCACAAAGAGATCTAATTGAGTTTGGCGGGCCAACCCGGCGATCAAATAGTAGGATCGCAGCTTGCCGCCAGTATCCGCCGGCCAGGGCAGATAGGGCGTCAGATAGGCGATATTCATGGGGCGATCTCCAATGTTTTACGACCTAGTACGAAGGTCTCCCGGCTCGGATGTAGATACAGCAGACCTCGGCCGGCTTCTTGGGTCTGGGCGGCAAGCGCCTGGGCATTCTGCCGATTCTGCCCAACCAGGCCCCGCAGATCCGCCGTCTCTTGCAGAAGCCGGGCCACATCTCGGCCCAACGGGGCCACAAAGGGGGAAATCAGCCGCTGATACAGTAGCCGCCCCAATCGGAAGGCCAGCTTTTGGGAGAGGGGGGCATCCGCCGCCACCCCGCTGGGCTGGGCCTCGGGCGTGGAGACCGGGGTGGGCGTGACCGGGGCCAAGTGCAGGGGGCGGCTCAAGCTGGCGGCCAGGGGATCCGTCCCCTCCCAGCGGGCGGCCTCGTTTTGCCCGGTCTGGATCGCCTGGAATCCGGCGTCGGCGAAGAAGAAGGCCAGCAATTGGTTGCTGTACAGGCGCACATGGGTGGCATCCCGCCAGAACTCGTGGAGCTGCACCACAATAGATTCGGGATTGGGCACGCCGATCAACAGCAGGCCGCCAGGGCGCAGGGCCGCATGGGCCGCCCGGATCACCTGGGCCACCACAGGTGCCGGCAGATGCTCCATCACGTTGCTGGAAAAGATAGCGTCGAAGCGGCCAGCCTGGGTGGGCAACCATTCGAGCACATCCGCCTCGGTCACGTCCAAGCCCTTGGCCCGACACGCAGCCACCATGCCTGGGTCAATGTCCACCCCGGCGGCATCGTGGCCAGCGTCGATCAACATCTCCAAGAATTCCCCGTGGCCGCAGCCGATATCCAGCACCCGGTGGCTCTCTTCCAGATAGGGCAGATAGAAGCGCAGCACGCCCAACAGACTCTCCGTGCTGCTCAGAGATTGCTCGCGCAGATAGGCGTAGTAGCGATTTTCCAGATCCCCGTGGGAAGCGGGGGATGGGTTAGCCGACGACATGAGGCAGCTCTCTTTCCGGCTGAAAACCGGGCTGGTGATGGGTCCAGGCGCTGGGCATAACAAAATCCCCGTGGATCTCGTGTTCCGACACCACTTGGAAACTGTAAAGCCATTCGTGAAAATCGCTGGGGGCGTGCCAGTGGGGCGGGTCCGGTTCCACATAGGCGGCCGCGGAAAGATAGTAGCGCCCCGCGGTCAAGGCCAGGGCTGGCAGATCCACCTCCAGCGTCCCCATCCCGGCCTGGGTGATGGGGGGGATCGGGTGGTCCACGGTGTTGGTGGCCCAGAGATAGTGGCCGTCGATCTTGTGGATCAGCACGCTGAAAACCGGGTCTGGCACAGGGGTGGCAGCGTGATAGGTGATGCGTACCCGCACGGATTCTCGCGGCACGAAAGACCAGTCGGCCCGGTTGTCGGCGTGGATCATGGTCACAGATTCGATGCGCAGGGGACCATTGCCCCAGCGCCGGGGCGGGCTGGCGGGGTGGTTGGTCTCATCGGACTGGTCCGAGGGCAGGAGGAGGGCCAGGGCGTTCTCTGTGGCCAGCCGCTGGGCGGTCTCTTGGTCCACAGATCGCAAATAGGTGCGCACCACAGACTGTATCTCTCCGTAGGCGGCCACCCGGCCTTCGTCCAGCCACAGGCCCATGTCGCACATCTCCACCACCTGGCTCAGGCTGTGGGAGACGATGACGATGGTCTTGCCCTGGCTTTGCAGCCGCTGGATCACGTCCAAGCAACGGCGTTGGAAGTTCTCGTCTCCCACGGCCAGCACTTCATCCACCAAGAGGATGTCCGGATCCACATGCACGGCAATGGCAAAACCCAGCCGGGCGTACATCCCCGAAGAATAGTGCTTGACCGGGGTGTCGATAAAGGGACCGATGTCGGCAAACTCGATAATCTCATCCAGTACTTCGGTCAATTCAGCCCGGCCCAATCCCAACAGCGAGCCGTTGAGAAAGATGTTGTCCCGCCCGGTCAGCTCCGGGTGAAAGCCAGCCCCCAGTTCCAACAGGGCCGAGACTCGGCCATTGATCTGCACGCTCCCCGTGGTCGGCTCCAGGATGCGGCTGATCAGCTTGAGGATGGTGCTTTTGCCCGATCCGTTTTCACCGATGATGCCAAAGGTGCAGCCTTTGGGGATATCAAAGCTGACCCCTTGCAGGGGCCAGAAATATTCCGGCGGCTGGGCCCGGCGCACCATTCGCCGCAACAGATCGACAAAGTTACGATCCCGGCTGCGGTTGAGGGCAAAGCGTTTGGTTACCCCATGAAAACGGATGGGCGGGGCCTCTTCCTGTGCAATGGGTTCCACCATTACACTTCCTCCCCAAAGCGACCGCTGTAGCGTTTGAAGAACCAATAGCCGAAGATCAGCACGCCGAAGGCCGTCACCGTGGTACGCAGGAAGAAGTCCAGGTCTGTGCGATAGCCCCAATAGAGCAGATCCCGATAGACCTGGAGCAGGGAGGCCATAGGGTTGAGGATGAAGAGCCAGCGCTGAAAGTTGACAGTCAGCCCAAGGACGGTCACGGTCTTGGGCATCAGATCCATGCTGTAGAAGACCGGCGTCAAGAAAAACCAGGCCAGCATGACCACATCCATCACCATCATGGTGTCTCGATAGAAGACGTGCAGGGTACTGAGGATGAAGGCCACCCCCAGGATGAAGACGGTCTGGATGATGATGACAATGGGCAACATCCAGATCCAGGGGCTTAAATTGGCATCAAAGACGATCAGGGCCACGAAGAGCAACAGGAAACCCAGCAGAAAGTTGACCAAATTGGCCATCACCGTGGCGATGGGCAACACTTCCCTGGGGAAATAGACCTTCTTGACCAGGCTGCCGTTCCCCACGATGCTGTGGATGCTGGTCATCACCCCGGCGCTGAAATAGTTCCAGGGCAACAGCCCGCACAGCACAAAGAGCGGAAACTTCTCGATGGCCTGGTTCTTCATCATCACCCCAAAGACAAAGGTGAAGACCAACATCATGCCCAGGGGGTTGAGCAGACTCCACACAAACCCCAGGGCGCTGTTTTTGTAGCGGCCCTTGAGTTCTTTTACGGTCAGGTTATAGATCAGATCCCGATAGTTGGCCAACTCTCGTACTTGGGCGGCAAGCCCAGAGATGCCCGTGGGCCGGCTGGTGTTGTAGGCGGTATCCATTTTCGTACTTGAACCTGGAAGGCTCTGCTGGCTCATAAAAGCACTCTGTCTCCGCATGACTTTCTCATGAATTTCTTACGACGCCACTTGCATAACTATGAGATTTTACTGTAGATCAGGGGCAACGGCAAATAGACACCCCAAATTCCCCAAATGGCTTAGCCAAAGCCCAGGGGTTTTTCAAACACCCTCTTTCGAGTATAATACAGCCGCCGTCCCCGCCTCCTTGCCAGTGAAAGAGCCGCCCAGTGTCATCTTTTCAGCTGCCAGCCGACACATCCAACCAAAAGCGCGTGGCCTTGGAGCGCCGTCTACAGCAGATCCGAGAGGCCCTGGGGGAGGCGAAGCAGCTTTTGCTGCTCATGCACAACGATCCCGACCCGGACGCCCTGGCCAGCGGCTTGGCGCTGAAGCGGCTGTTGAACGAGATTTTGCCCGACAAAACCGTCACCCTGGCCCACGGCGGCATCATTGGCCGGGCCGAGAATTTGAGCATGGCCCAGGTCCTCTTGCCCAAGGTGCTGCGCATCCCCATCACCCAGGTGGAAGAAGTCCTGCCTCGCTACGACGCCATCTGTTTGGTCGATACACAACCCGGGGCCGGAAATCACCTGCTGTACACCAGCGGATTTCCTTTGGACCAGGTAGCGGTGGCCATCGACCACCACCCGCCCCGGCGCGGCCAGATCCAGGCCATCTTTCACGACGTGCGCCCGGAGATCGGCTCCTGTTCCACCATTCTGTGCGAATACCTGGCCGCGGCCGGGATCGTGCCGGACGCCAAGCTGGCCACGGCCCTCTTTTACGGCATCAAGTCCGACACCCGGGGGCTCAGCCGCCACGCCGGTCCCTTGGACGCCTGGGCCTACATGAACCTCCACGGGCTGATCGACAGGGATCTGCTGGCGCGCATCGAGCAGGCCCAACTGCCGGCATCCTACTTCAGAAACCTCAGCTATGCCCTGGCCCACGCCAACCGCTATCGCTGTCTGTCCGAGGCAACCCCCGTCCAACCCACCCAAGTTGACGACAGGGTCGACGAGGCAGGGAGCAGCTTTGCCGACGGGGATGGCTGCCAGGGGGACGTGGTGATCAGCATCCTGGGCAAGATGGAGCGCCCGGACATGGCCGCCGAGGTGGCGGATCTGCTCCTGCGTCTGGACGGCGTGCGCTGGGTGATCTGCCTGGGGACCTTCGAAAGTCGGGTGGTGATCTCCGTGCGCAACGAGGGGCCAGGCGGCCACGCCGGGCGACTGGTGCGGCTGATTGTGGGCAAGACCGGCACTGCCGGCGGCCACGAATCCATGGCCGGGGGCCGCATCCTCATGCCAGACGCCACCCCTGCCGAACGCACCGCCGCCGTCCACGGTCTGGTCCCCCTCTTCCTCGAAAAGCTGGGCCTGGCCGACGCCACAGGGGAATCATTGCTCGAAGCGTGAAATGAGTTGCGAGATGCGAGGTGCGAGTTGCGAGGTGCGAGTTGCGAGATGCGAGTTGCGAGATGCGAGTTAAGTGACTTGCTGCCCAAGACACGCTATACTTGACCCATAACTCACAATTCGCAACTCGCAACTCGCAACTCGCAACTCGCAACTCGCAACTCGCATCTCGCATCTCGCATCTCGCATCTCGCATCTCGCA
>CAZKEX010000019.1:0-12025 GCA_964551895.1 uncultured Caldilineaceae bacterium
CACGGACCGGGCTAGAGCAAGGATCTGCGGAGTTATTTACGCCGGGCTGTACTAGCCCGGTCCGTGACCGGGCGGGTCTACACGATCTTCTGGGCATACCCGCCGGGTCACGAATCCATACGCATCAAGCTAAGGAATCGGGTGTGGGTCAGCGTGTCATAAAACGAGCTGGGCAATCCCGGAAAGGGCCGGTTCTTCTTGGGTTCATGCAGATGGTTTTGGCCCATTCCGGGATTGGTGGGGAGATCTCGCCCATTCCGGGATTGGGCCAACGCGACTTTCTCGACCCAAGAAGAACCGGCCCAATCCCGGAATGCCCAGCTCTTGACGCAAAACCCTTCGCTTGATGCCCCTGGGTCTATGACCCGGTTGACGCACTGCACTTGGATATTTATGTCATCTTGTATTGCAAACTTTGGAGCCATATCATGACCAAAACCTTTCTTTTGCGAGTCGGGGCCATCAGCCTTGGGCTTGCATTGATACTGGGGCTTGCCCTGACCGCTTCCCCGGCCCAGGCCCAGCCGAACGGGCCGACCGCCGGGCTGTCCACGGCTCGCGCCGAAGATCCGGTGGAGGTGATGGGGTCTGCCCTGCCGGATCTGGCCGGTGCGCCCATTGCCGAGTTGGCGCTGTATGCGTTTGACGGCAACACCTGGGCCCCCATTCCCTTCCAGATCGACGAACGGGATGGGTCCGATACGTTTGTGGCCTCGGAAGATGGGCTGTTGGACGCCAACGACGTGCTGGTCTTCATGGCGCGGGACGCGGGCAGCCCAGCCGGGTTGGCCCAGTGGCCGGTGGATGCCCAGGCCCGGGCCGCCAAGCGCCAGGTGATCCAGGCCGCCGATCCCCTCTCCGGGGCGTCGGGGACGGTCTATCTCTATCGCTCCACCACCCTGGCCCGCAGCGCCACATCTTATGTCACCTGGAATCAGGCCGGGCAGACGGTGACGACCCCGGTCTTCACCGCCGCCTTTGACCCTGACAACTTCATCGGGCTGGCGGATCTGCACCTGCACGGCGGGCCGGATGTGCTGGACCGGCAGAAGATCCGGGTCAGTGCCAAGTTCGGCCCCTTTCCTTTACCCCCTTTCAACGAGGAAACAATTGGCGAGGCGGTGGGTATATCGGGCAATATCACCCTCACGATCCAAGGGCCAGTGCGGGCCATGCGAGGAGGAGACGCCTTGAATGTCGCTTTCTATCGGGAGCGCTTTGTGTTTGAGACCATTTTGGATATCAGTAGTTTGCCCCAAGGCACCACCGTGGAAAGCATTCGCACCTCCTTTGATCTGAACGATCCGGCCACGACGGGGCTGACCAGCTTCTTCGGCAGCAACGGCAACAACGCGGCCATCGACGGCAACCCGGACAGCGTGGCCGAGGGGTCCCTCTTTCAATGGGTCCAGGCCAGCGGTGGCCCGGCGGGTCCAGGGGGGATGGTCGTCGCCTTTCCCAACACCAACGTGGGCGGGGGCAGTGCGGCCAACTATTACCTGGATAATGACGCTGTCGATGCCGGCGACACGGGGGATCAGAAATCCTTTGCAGACACCGGGTTGATCATCAACAACCCCACCGGCTCGGCTGCCATCACCCTGGCCGGGATGGTCCTGCCCCCGGGGACAACCGCCAATGTGGGCCAGTCGGTCTATGCCCGCACGGTCACGCCCATCACCGTGCAGGTGAGTCCCATGCCATTTGTGGACCCCGGCGCGGTGCGGGAGCTTTATCTGCCCATGATTACACGCTAACTTCGCCCCAAATGTCCACCTTCCTGGAAGCTTGAAGCTTCCAGGAAGGTTTTCCGTTCCCAGGAGTCGCCCATGTCAACCCGCCAAGCTGTCCGCGCCCCCCTCTCTCTTTTGCTTGGGGTAGGGCTGGTTGGGCTGATGTTGGCTCTACTTACCACGTTCCCCCACTCGGCCTTGGCCAAAGAGCGCGCGCCGACCCAGCCGGAAATGCCCTTGGCCTGCGACCCGGACGGCGCCCAGGCCAGCGGCGCGACCTATCGGATCTGTATGCCCAGCGTCTGGAATCGCACGCTGGTGGTCTATGCCCACGGCTATGTGGACCCGGCCCAGCCTGTGGGTATCCCGGAGGACCAGCTTGGGGTGCCGGGTTTTGATATTCCGACCACGGTGACTTTTTTGGGCTACGGGTTTGCGGCCACCGGCTACAGCGTCAACGGGCTGGCGGTGCAGGAAGGGGTGGCGGACCTGTTGGACGTGGTGGACATTTTCACGGCCAAATATGGCGCGCCGGACCGGGCGCTGTTGGTCGGCGTGTCCGAAGGGGGGTTGATCACGGCCCTCTCGGTGGAGCAGTTCCCGGAGGTCTACGATGGGGGGCTGGCCATCTGTGGACCCCTGGGGGGCTTCCAGGCCCAGGCGGGGTATTTTGGCGACTTTCGGATAGTCTTCGACTACTTTTTCCCCGACCTGTTGCCGGGCAGCGCCATCAGCGTGCCCGTGGGCTTGGCGGCAGATTGGGACAATGTCTACACGAACACGGTGCGCCCAGCGCTTCTGGACCCGGCCAATGGGGACAAAGTGAACCAGTTGCTGGCCGTCACCGGCGCGGCCACGGACCCGGCCCGGCCCGCCAGCATCGAGGAGACGTTGGAGAGCCTGCTCTGGTATAATGTGGCGGCCACCAACGACGCCGCGGCCAAACTGGGGGGCAATCCGTACAGCAACACGACCACGATCTATACGGGTTCCGCGGACGACGCCGCGCTCAACGCCGGGGTGGCCCGGTATAGCGCCGATCCCGGCACCGAGGAGAAGATGGCGACCCAATACACCCCCTCGGGCCGGTTGAGCGTACCCCTGGTCACCGCCCACACCACGGGGGATCCGGTGGTACCCTACTTCCACGAGGGGCTGTACGCCCAAAAGGTGCGGGACGCGGGCAGCGGATGGCGTCACGCCAGCGTTGTCACGGATGGCTATGGGCATTGCACCCTCTCCACCGCGGATCTGCTTGGGGCCTTTGCCGAATTGGAGAGCCGGGTGAGTCGGCCGTATCGGATTTACGTGCCGGTGATCGAAAAGTAGCGAGGGGCGAATTGCGAGGGGCGAGAATCTTGGAAATTCGGTTGGTGAAGCCACCAGATCATGCCGAATGGCTGCGTATGCGGGAAGCCCTGTGGCCCAGCGAACCAGTGGGCCGGGGAGATGAGCATGATCGGGAGATCGCCGCCTTCTTCGCCACCGCGGACCCAGCCCTGTCCACCTTTGTGGCCGTGCGCCCGGACGGGTCACTGGGCGGCTTTTTGGAGGCGGGCACCCGTCCCTACGCGGATGGCTGCGACAGTTCCCCCGTGGGCTATATCGAAGGCTGGTACGTGGACCCGGATCTGCGGCGCACGGGGGTGGGCGGGGATCTGGTGCGGGCTGCCGAAGCGTGGGCCAGATCCTTGGGGCTGACGGAGATGGCCTCGGACGCGGAGATCGAGAACGACGTCAGTCTGGACGTCCATACCGCCTTGGGTTATGCAGAGGTGGGGCGGATCGTGCAGTTCCGCAAGGAGTTGTAGGGGATCGGGTGTGCGCCATCTTTTTGGAAACAGATAGGACAATCCCGGAAAGGGCCGGGGCCTCTTGGGTGCAGGCAGATTCGTTGGCCCATTCCGGGATTGGGAGCGGCGCTCGCGGTCTGCGTCCATTCCGGGAATGGGCCAACACGATTCGCTCAACCCAACAAGAACCGGCCCTTTCCCGGAATGTTTAACTCGAAAAGGAGACACCCATGTACACCCACAAAGCCAGCCTGACCGAGATCGCCGCCCAATTGCGCAGCGGGGCCCTGGATCTCCACGACTACATCGACGAAGCCTGCGACCGCATCGACGCCGTGGACCCATACATCGAGGCGTTGGTGGCCGAGGAGGGCAACCGCCGCTCCCGGCTGCACGCCGAGGCCAAGGAGCTGCTGGAAGACTTCCCCGACCCGGCGGATCGCCCGCCCCTCTTTGGCGTGCTGATCGGGGTAAAGGACATCTTCCACGCCGCGGGGTTTGTGACCCAGGCGGGCAGCCGGGTGCCGCCCTGGGTCTTCGGCGGAGACCAGGGGGACGAGGCCGAGGCGGTAACTGCCCTGCGGGAGGCCGGGGCCTTGGTCCTGGCCAAGACCGTGACCACAGAGTTTGCCTATTTCGAGCCGGGTCCCACCCGCAATCCCCACAATTTAGACCACACCCCCGGCGGATCCAGCAGCGGATCCGCGGCCGCGGTGGCCGCCGGCTTCTGTCCCCTGGCCCTGGGTACCCAGACCGTGGGCTCGGTGATCCGCCCGGCGGCCTTTTGCGGGGTTGTGGGCTTCAAACCCACCTATGACCGCATTCCCAGCGAAGGGCTGATCCCCTTCTCGCCCTCTGTGGACACCGTGGGCATCTTCACCCACAGCGTGGCCGACGCGGCCCTGGGGGCCTCCCTGCTCTGCCACTGGTGGGAAACCGAAGCCGCCAAGCCAGCCGACCGCTTGCCCGTGCTGGGCATTCCCGACGGTCCTTATTTGGACCAGACCGACCCTGCTGCCCTGGCAGCGTTCGTGGCCCAGGTTGAACTATTGCTCGCAGCCGGGATGAAGATCCGCATGGCGCCGGTGATGGCGGACATCGAGGAGATTGCCCAGCGTCATCAAAAGATGATTGCGGCGGAACTGGCCCAGGTCCACAGGAAATGGTTTGCCTCCCAGGCCAAACACTACCGCCCCCGCACCGCGGCTTTGATCCAAGAGGGCAAGGCGGTCAGCAAGGAGGATCTGGCCGCCGGCCTGGCTGGGCGAGAAATCCTGGCCGAGACGTTGCACACGACCATGCGGGGCGCTGAGATCGATCTCTGGCTCTGCCCCGCGGCCACGGGACCGGCCCCGGCCGGCATCCTCTCCACAGGCAGCCCGGCCATGAACCTGCCCTGGACCCACGCCGGCATGCCCGCCCTCACCCGACCCCACTTTGGCCCTGCCCCGGCCCTGCCCCTTGGCCTGCAATTTGTGGCCCCGGTCTCCGAGGACGAGGCCCTCTTTGCCTTTGTGCGGGCGTTGGAAATTCAGATGGCTTGAATTTCGGGCGAAGATAAGGTATCGTTGTCGGGTAGCTTCCCCACCTTTTTCGCAAGCGTTCAAGCAGAATAAAAATAGAACACGGATTGAACGGATGAGACGGATCTTTACGGATCTTTACTGATTTTTCAAATCCGTTGCTATCTGTCGCATCCGTCAAATCCGTGTTCTATTTCCTATTCCCCAAACCGAACCCCTATCTAGGAAGCCAGCCCATGACCCACGACAGCACGACCTCAACACAGTTGACCCGGCTCCACCAACGGTTGAGCCTTTTGCCCGCGTCGGCCCGGGCCTTGCTGATGCAGAGTCTGGCCCAGCTTCAGCCCGGCAGCCCCGGCGGGGAAAGCGGCCCCCTTGGTCTGACCGGCGAGGCGCTGGACCAAGCTCTGGCCGCCTTGGCCGCCCTGGGCGAACTGTTTGACCGGCCCGCCCGCCGCCGAGTGGTGGTGACGGGCATGGGCGCGGTCACCCCCGTGGGCCACAGCGCGGCGGAAACCTGGCGCAATCTCCTGGCCGGGCGCTCGGGCGTGGACCGGGTGACCCTCTTCGACGCCTCCCCCTACCCCACCCGCATCGCCGCGGAGGTGAAGGACTGGAACCCCCTGCGCTATTTGGAGCGCAAGGAGGCCCGGCGCATGGCCCGCTCGTCCCAATTTGCCGTGGGCGCGGCCCATCAAGCTTTGGAAGATGCCGGACTCTCCACCGCGGGGGATCTTGGCGAGCGCACAGGGGTGATTTTGGGCACAGGGCTGGGGGGCTTCGACTTCTACGAGGAGATGCTGCTCCATGCCGGGCGCACGGGGAGCTTCCGGGTGCTGCCCATGACCGCCGTGGGCGGCCTACCCAACATGCCCGCCTACTACCTCAGCCAGATTTTCGGGGCCCAAGGTCCCCTCAGCACCGTGGTCACCGCCTGCGCGGCCGGCACCCAGGCCATCGGCGAAGGGCTGGAGCTGATCCGCCGGGGGGTGGCGGATCGGGTACTGGCCGGGGGCGTGGAGGGGCTGGTGTGCGAATCCTTCTTTGCTGGCTTCTCGGCCATGCGGGCCATCAGCACCCGCAACGACCATCCCCAGGCCGCCAGCCGCCCCTTTGACCAAGATCGGGACGGCTTCATCATCGGCGAAGGCGCGGCCGTGCTGGTCTTGGAGAGCCTGGAATCGGCCAAGGCCCGGGGCGCCCGCATCTATGCCGAAATCCTGGGTCACTCGGCCTCGGCGGACGCCTACCATGTGGCGGCTCCCCAGCCCAACGGCGAGGGGGCCCAGCGGGCCATGCGCTGGGCCTTGGCCGACGCCGGGCTGGCCCCAGAGCAGTTGGACCACATCAACGCCCACGGCACCAGCACCCCCCTCAACGACAAGACGGAAAGTCTGGCCATCAAGAGCCTCTTTGCCGAACACGCCTATCAACTGGCCATCAACTCCACCAAATCCATGCTCGGCCACTCCTTTGGCGGGGCCGGGGCCATCGAAGCCCTGGCCACCATCATGGCCGTCTTCACCGACCGCATTCACCCCACCATCAACTACGAGACGCCGGACCCGGACTGCGATCTGGACTACGTGCCCAACGGGGCCAGGGCGCGCCGGGTGGACTTCGCCATGTCCAACTCCTTCGGTCTGGGCGGGCAAAATGCGTGTTTGGTGGTGGGGAAGGCGGTTTAGATCCACGAATCTTCACGAATCGACACGAATCTTTTTTATTTTTGATTCGTGCAGATTTGTGAAGATTCGTGGATGAATTTTTGATAGTGGAGGCGTTGATGCGGAGTTTTTTGTTGACGATGGCCTATCGCCTGGCTGTGCAGTGGTGGCGCATCCGCCGGCCGGTGACGGTGGGGGTGCGGGTGATGCTGGTGCGGGAGGGCCGGGTGATGCTGGTGAAACATACGTATCAAGACGCATGGTACTTCCCCGGCGGCGGGGTGAAACGTGATGAATCCGTGGAGGCCGCGGCCCGGCGAGAGGCGGCGGAAGAGGTGGGGGCGGTGATCGGGGATCAGCCAGGGGCTATGGGGCTGGTGGGTATCTTCGCCAACTTCGTGGACTACAAGAGCGACCACGTCATCTGCTTCCTGTGCGAAACCTTCACGTTGGGCGACCGCCCTCCCAGCCCGGAGATCGCCGACGCCCGCCTCTTCCCCCTGGACGCCCTGCCCGCCAACGTCTCCCCCGGCGCCCGGCGCAAGGTGGAGGCCTATCGGGCGGGGGAGTTGGAGCGTGTGGGGGAGTGGTAGAGGGATACATTTTGAGATTGGGCGATTGGGAGATTGGGAGATTGGCGCAACGAAATCTCCCAATCGCCCAATCTCTCAATCTCTCAATCTCAAAACATACCGATAATCCGTCCGCGCCACAACCCTCAACGCCCGATCAGCCCCATCATCTCCTGCGGCTTGTCGGTCATGATGCCGTCCACGCCCATGTCGAGGAAGCGTTGCATCTCGTCAACGTCGTTGATGGTCCAGATGTGGACCTGGACGTTGGCCCGGTGGGCGGCCCGCACAAAGGATGGCCTCACCACGGGAATGCGACCGCTGACCTCCGGGACCTGGAACGCTTGATAGGGCGGCGAGAGGATCCCGGTCAGCCCCACAAAGTTGAGCAGCACAAACTTCGTCACATCGCCCCGATTGGCCCCGCTGGCCACATCGGGGCATTCTTTTCGAAAGGCTTTCAGGGCATCGTCCCGGGAAGAGACGACCAAAACCATGTCGGTCATGGCGTGCTGGGTGATGGTGCGGCAGAGGACCGGGGCGATGGCCGGATCTTCGGCCTTGATCTCGATATTCATGGGATAGTCGGGAAAGCGCTCGAAGACCGCGGCCAGGGTGGGGATGGTCAGCCCCTGGCCCTGGTACGGGTAGCTTGCGCCGTCATCCGCGGTCCAATTCCCCCCGACCTCAAGGGCCTGAAGCTGGGCCAGGGTCAACGTGTTCACCGCGCCCGTGCCCGTGGTGGTGCGGTCCACCGTGGCGTCGTGGAGCAGGACGATCTGACCGTCCGCGGTCATGTGGACATCCATTTCCAGCACATCCACACCGATCTCCGCCACGGTTTCCAAAAAGAGCAGGGTGTTGCCAGGGGCCACGCCGCTGCCCGTGTCGTCGGCGTGGGCGATGACCAGGGGGTAGCGGTCAAAGTGGCTGTAAAAGGCCGGGGTGATCGCTGGCTTGGCCAGGGCCGAGGCAATCAAAAAAACACCCAAGGCCGCCACAAATACGCGGATCATATTCCTGGCAGATCGATTCATGATTCCTCCCCAAAAAGGTTCAGTTCACCGCAAAGACGCCGAGGACGCAAAGAAGAACAAGGCTTTTCCTCTGCGCCCCCTCGGCGATTCTCTGCGCTCTCGGCGGTTAAACAGCAGTTTGCCGGGCAGTCGGTCATCTCTCGCTTCTCCAATCGGGCAACCGGCCCTGGGTATGTCGAACTCGGCTCTTACGATTCCACACGGTGACACCACCGCTGCCCAGCACCTCCCACTGTGCCCGTCCGCCGGGGCCTTGCTCGTTGATGACCAAGGCCGTGTAGCCGTCCACGCCCAAAATGGTCAGATCCGACCCGGTGATCAGGCGCATGGACGCGCTCATGGCCCGGGGGATTTCGTCAAAATGGGGGATGATGGCGGTTCCCGGCACCAGACCAAAGGCGGGCTTCCAGCCGGGGAAGCCGAACATCTTCTCGCCCATGATCATGGCCCCGGCGCTACACCCGGCCAGGACGCCGCCCCGCTCCAACACGCCTTGGATGGCCGCCCAGACCGACGTGCCGGTCAACGTCTTGAAGAGATAGTCGGGCCGTCCGCCGGAGAGATAGACAAAGTTGGCCCCGGCCACCTGTTCGGCCAGGGCGGGGTTTTGGGCGTCGGCCCGGTTGATCACGGGCACGCTCTCCACGGCCACGCCCAGGCGGGTGAAGTGGGTGACGCCCAGGCGGGACCAATAGCCGACCCGTTCGCTGCCCTCGGTCCCTGCGGCCGTGGGCAGGCAGACCACCCGGGGCGATTGGCCCAAGCGAGCCAACAAGCCCCGGTCCACCGCCTCCATGTCCGGCAGATATTCGCCGCTTCCCACAAGTGCCAACATAGCTTTCCACTTTCTCTGTATCCGCTCCCCGTACTCGCTCCCACGCTCCGCGTGGGAGCGAGTTATCGGCGCTCTGCGCCGAAGGGGACGCAGAGCGTCCGCGTGCATTCCAACGCGGAGCGTTGGAACGAGGGTTTGGCTTAAAACATGACCCGCAGAAGTCGGGTCTTGGTGACCATGCCGGCGGCTTCCAACGTGCGCTTGGAGGCGTGGTTGTGGACCCAGCAGCCCGCCACCGCTGCCCGGTTGTGGGCGGCGCAGTGGTTTTTAAGATGGCGTAGAATCGACCGCCCCACCCCTTGCTGGCGAACCCCTTCCACGGCGAACATGCCGATGCTGGCTGTTTGGGGTAGCAACCGCCCCCACTCGATGATCCCCATCCCCATCAGTTGCCCATCGATTTCCAACACAAAGATCTCGTCCTTGGCGATGCGCTCGGCCAATTGATCAAAAAAATCGCCGCTGGCCGATAGGATGGCGGGGATGTCCGATGCCAACGCCGGGCGGAAATGCTCTGGCCCAAAGGCGGGGGCGGGCAGATCCGTGCGTCCTCCGTCCTGGAAGAAATAGGCCTGGACTTCCAACTTTTGCATTTTGTCCACGGCGTGGCTGAGAAAGGTCTCGTCGCCGCTGGGCACAAAGGCATTGGTGACGGGAAATTCGGCCAGGATGCGGGCGAAGAGGCGCTGGCCGTCCCGCAGATGGGCCGGGGAAAGGTAGAACTGGGTGAGCAGATTGTCTTCAAAAATGGTGAAAAAGCCCACGCTCTTCCCGGCCAGGGTGTCGATGGCGAAGAACTCGGCGGGCAGGATGTGGCCTTCCAAAAATGAGTCAAAGGGTGAGGAAAGGGAGGCCAGGTATGCCGCGTACAGGTCGCCCAACTCCGTGCGCTTGACGGGGCGGAATGTGTAGCTCATGCCGGGGTTCCTCCTGATCGCTTGTTGGCCATCCAAAGCTGGGCGACATTGCGGGCGGCGGCCACCAGATCCGCCACCGCATCCGCGTCGGTGACGCCATCTCGCAGCACACTGGAATAAGCATGGATCGAAATCGGTCCGGCGTCCAGGGGCAGCTGGGCCAGGATGGGTCCGATGGTGGCCGCGTTCACGCCGCCGCCCAGGACGATGTCCCGCCAGGGTTTGGCTTGCTGCCGCAACTGGATCAGCAGATCAACCCCTTTTTCCACCCCCAGACCGCTGCCCCAGGGAGTGCCGCTGGTCAAGATTCGGTCTATGCCTAGCTCCGACACAAGTGCCAGCGCTACTTTGGGATTAAATGCGGCATCAAAGGCCCGGTGGCATGTCGTGCTAAACCCATCGCCCAAGATCATTTCCACCAAAGGAAACATGACCGCCTTGTCTAGCTTCCCCTTGCGCACCGCGCCCAGCACAAAGCCATCTGCACCGGCACGGGCCAACGCCTCATATTGGTCGGCCATGAGTTCGGCTTCGGCGTCAGAATAGGCGAAGTCGCCGGGCCGGGGCCGGATCATAGCCAGGAGACCAAAGCGGTTCTTTCCCCAAGCTTCTCTGGCCGCGATCACCAAATGGGTGGAGGGCGTCAACCCGCCCACGTCCATGCGGCTGCACAACTCCACGCGCTGCGCGCCGCCTTTTCGGGCCGCGGTCACGGCTGCAAAGGTGGTGTCCAGATCTGTGCAGTTGATGCAGATTTCAACGGGAATCGTGATAGGTATGAGCATGGTGGGTTTGAGCAAAGTAGGTGTGGTTTTTTACCGCACAGTTGGGTCAACCAGTCGTGCGGTTGAAAACCGCACTTACGCTATTGCAGACTAGCGCCGGTCGAGTAGTCGCCGTCATGGGCTGGGCATTCCGGGAAAGGGCCGGACGATCTGGGGTAGAGTAGATGGTTTTGGCCCATTCCCGGAATGGACGAGATCTCCCCACCAATCCCGGAATGGGCCAACAAATCTACATGAACACGAGAAGAATCGGCCTTTTCCGGGATTGCCTGGCTCGTTTCCAACATTCCCCCCCACTCGCTCCCTTAGCTTGATGCCTATGGGTTAAAAACCGCATCTGCGGGTTAGTGGCGAAAATGCACGAAAATACGGCCAAAGTTTTTGCTGTCTTTCTCCAATCGGTGATATTGGGCTTTGATCTCCGGCTGGTTGAGAAAACGGATGACCTTTTTCTTGAGTTGGCCGCTACCTTTGCCGGGGATGATCTCCACCAGGGCAATGCGTTTGTCCATGGCCTCTTGGATGATGCGGGCCAGTTCACGGTCGATGTCGCTGCCCCGGTTGTAGATGTTGTGGAGGTCCAGTTTTAGTTTGGCCATCAGCCAGTCTGCCTTTCGATGGTGATGAGGACCAACGCCTGCAAGAGATCATCCTGCCAGCGTCCCTCATCGTCGATGGGCAGATAGATCGCCTCTTTGCCCACATGGACACCGACGTTTGGTTCCCACTTTTCGTTGTCTTCTCGGCGGCGGCCCAGGTGGGCTCGCAAGCGCATCTGGAGTTCCACCCGCTTCTTGCCGGGCAGGCTCTTCTCCATGCTGTTGGGCATGATGGCAAGCTGGTCTCGCCGCCGCCCGATCTTGCCCACGTCCGCCTGGAGCGCGCCGATCTTGACCCGGATCTGGTAGAAGAGGTTGTCCAACTCCGGCGGCAGGGCGGGCGTCTTGGGATCTGCCGAGCCAAAGCGGTCCAGCAGTTCCTGGCGCATTTCGGCCAACTCCTCTTCCCGGGTGATGCCAGCGATACGCCGATAGAGTTGCAGCCGCAACCCCTCCTCGGCCACATAGTCCGCCGGGATCTCGGCCACCAGGGGCAGGTCCAGCGCCACGGGCGGGGCCAGGGGATCGTCGAAGTCGAAGGGGGAGGGTTGGTTGGTTGGT